>NZ_JCAQOZ010000022.1:0-18923 GCF_059567945.1 Paraburkholderia sp. BGA-UO-ETr-F12
TCACCACGCCGCGCTCAACGCGACCCGTCACCACCGTGCCGCGACCCGAGATCGAGAACACGTCTTCCACCGGCATCAGGAACGAGCCGTCCACTGCGCGCTCCGGCGTCGGGATGTACGTGTCCAGCGCGTCGGCCAGGTTCATGATCGCCACTTCGCCCAGCTCGCCCGCGTCGCCTTCCAGCGCCAGCTTGGCCGAACCCTTGATGATCGGCGTGTCGTCGCCCGGGAAGTCGTACTTCGACAGAAGTTCGCGAACTTCCATCTCGACGAGTTCCAGCAGCTCAGCGTCGTCCACCATGTCGCACTTGTTCAGGAACACGATGATGTACGGCACGCCAACCTGACGCGCCAGCAGGATGTGCTCACGCGTTTGCGGCATCGGGCCGTCTGCAGCCGAACACACCAGGATCGCGCCGTCCATCTGCGCTGCGCCCGTGATCATGTTCTTCACATAGTCAGCGTGGCCCGGGCAGTCGACGTGTGCGTAGTGGCGGTTAGCCGTTTCGTACTCGACGTGTGCCGTGTTGATCGTGATACCACGTGCCTTTTCTTCCGGCGCCGCGTCGATCTGGTCGTACGCCTTCGCTTCGCCGCCAAACTTCTTGGTCAGCACCGTCGTGATCGCTGCCGTCAGCGTGGTCTTGCCGTGGTCAACGTGACCGATCGTGCCGACGTTCACGTGCGGCTTGGTCCGTTCGAATTTACCTTTAGCCATGTTTCTCTTCTTTCAAAAAGTTAATCGTTGAATGACTTGCCGCGCGATTACTTCGACTTGGCGTTGATGATCGCTTCCGACACGTTACGCGGTGCTTCGGAGTAGTGCTTGAACTCCATCGTGTACGTTGCACGACCTTGGGTCAGCGAACGCAGCGACGTCGAGTAACCGAACATTTCCGACAGCGGCACTTCGGCGCGAACGATCTTGCCGCCGCCAACCATGTCGTCCATGCCCTGAACGATACCGCGACGACCCGACAGATCGCCCATCACGTTGCCCATGTAATCTTCAGGCGTTTCGACTTCAACAGCCATCATCGGTTCGAGGATGACCGGTTGAGCCTTGCGCATTGCTTCCTTGAACGCCATCGAACCGGCCATGCGGAACGCATTTTCGTTCGAGTCAACGTCGTGGTACGAACCGAACGTCAGGTGAACCTTCACGTCAACGACCGGGAAGCCTGCCAGCACGCCAGCCTTCAGCGTTTCCTGGATGCCCTTGTCGACTGCCGGGATGTATTCACGCGGAATCACACCGCCCTTGATTTCGTCCAGGAATTCGTAGCCCTTGCCCTGCTCATTCGGCTCGAGCGTGATGACCGCGTGACCGTACTGGCCGCGACCACCCGACTGCTTGACGAACTTGCCGTCGACGTCTTCCGCCTTGCCGCGGATCGTTTCACGATACGCCACTTGCGGCTTGCCGACAGTTGCTTCGACGCCGAATTCACGCTTCATCCGGTCAACCAGAATTTCCAGGTGGAGCTCGCCCATGCCCGAAATGATGGTTTGACCCGACTCTTCGTCCGTTTGAACGCGGAACGACGGATCTTCCTGAGCCAGACGGTTCAGCGCCAGACCCATCTTTTCCTGGTCCGGCTTCGTCTTCGGCTCAACAGCCTGCGAAATCACCGGCTCCGGGAAAATCATGCGCTCGAGCACGATCGGGCTTTGCGGATCGCACAGCGTATCGCCAGTCGTCGCGTCCTTCAGGCCGACCGCTGCAGCGATGTCGCCTGCACGGACTTCCTTGATTTCTTCACGCTGGTTCGCGTGCATCTGCAGAATACGACCCAGACGTTCCTTCTTGTCTTTGGTCGCGTTCAGCACGGTGTCACCCGAATTCACAACGCCCGAGTACACGCGGAAGAAAATCAGCTGGCCGACGAACGGGTCGGTCATGATCTTGAATGCCAGTGCCGAGAATTTTTCGTCGTCGGCAGCGCGGCGCTCACCTTGCTCACCGTTCTCCAGCTCGCCAGTAACCGGCGGGATGTCGATCGGCGACGGCAGGAAGTCGAGCACGGCGTCCAGCATGCGTTGCACGCCCTTGTTCTTGAACGCGGTACCGCACAGCATCGGCTGGATTTCGCACGCGATCGTACGGTCGCGCAGACCCTTGACGATTTCCGCTTCCGTCAGCTCGCCTTCTTCGAGGTACTTGTTCATCAGGTCTTCGCTCGACTCTGCAGCCGCTTCGACCATCTTCTCGCGCCACTCGTTGCACGTGTCAACCAGTTCTGCCGGGATCTCTTCGTACGAGAACTTCGTGCCTTGCGACGCGTCGTCCCAAATGATCGCTTTCATCTTCAGCAGGTCGACAACACCCGTGAAGTTTTCTTCCGCGCCGATAGGCACCACGACCGGAACCGGGTTCGCCTTCAGACGCAGCTTGAGCTGGTCGTAGACCTTGAAGAAGTTCGCGCCGGTACGGTCCATCTTGTTGATGAACGCGAGACGGGGAACCTTGTACTTGTTAGCCTGACGCCACACAGTTTCCGACTGCGGCTGCACGCCGCCCACTGCGCAGTACACCATGCATGCACCGTCGAGCACGCGCATCGAGCGCTCAACTTCAATCGTGAAGTCAACGTGGCCCGGGGTGTCGATGATGTTGATGCGGTGCTCAGCGCGGTCGCCGGCCATGCCTTTCCAGAACGCCGTGGTAGCAGCGGACGTGATCGTGATGCCGCGTTCCTGCTCCTGCTCCATCCAGTCCATGGTGGCAGCGCCGTCGTGAACTTCACCAATCTTGTGGTTCACGCCGGTGTAGAACAGGATGCGCTCGGTCGTCGTCGTTTTGCCGGCGTCGATGTGAGCGCTAATACCGATGTTACGGTAGCGCTCGATAGGTGTCTTGCGAGCCACTTTGATCCTCTATTGGGATGACGCGATGCGAGAAAATACCCATCGCGCTGTAACACAAACGGGCGAGGCGCTTTGTAAGCGCACCCGCCCGGAATTTCTTTCCGCTTTTTCTGCTAAACCCGGGTTCGGGAAGCTTAGAAACGGAAGTGCGAGAACGCCTTGTTGGCTTCTGCCATCCGGTGAACTTCGTCGCGCTTCTTCATCGCGCCGCCGCGGCCTTCAGCCGCTTCGGAGAGTTCACCTGCCAGACGCAGGGCCATCGACTTCTCGCTGCGCTTCTTCGCGGCTTCACGCAACCAACGCATCGCCAATGCCATACGACGCGACGGACGCACTTCGACCGGAACCTGATAGTTCGCACCACCAACGCGGCGGCTCTTGACTTCGACCACCGGCTTGACGTTGTTGAGCGCTACCGTGAACACTTCCAGCGGGTCCTTGCCACCCTTGGTCTGGATCTGTTCGAAAGCGCCGTACACGATACGCTCAGCAACCGACTTCTTGCCGGAGAGCATCAGCACGTTCATGAACTTTGCAACATCTACGTTACCGAACTTCGGATCCGGCAACACTTCCCGCTTGGGGACTTCGCGACGACGCGGCATGTTTCTTCCTTTAACTTTTCAGTTGGAGCTATTTTTTAGCCCCGCGGCCACCAACTAACCCGATTCATCTCTAACGACTTACCAGCCTGGTCGGGTGACCACTTACTCGACAGCACCGGCGATTCCGGCACCACCGCTATTACCGCCTTTGCAGGCGACCTGAAACTACACAGACCGGCTAATTACTTGCCAGCCTTGGCACGCTTCGCACCGTACTTCGAGCGAGCCTGCTTACGATCCTTGACGCCCTGGGTATCCAGCGAGCCGCGAACCATGTGGTAACGCACACCCGGCAAGTCCTTAACACGGCCGCCGCGAATCAGCACGACCGAGTGTTCCTGCAGGTTGTGGCCTTCACCACCGATGTACGAAATAACTTCGAAGCCGTTCGTCAGACGAACCTTGGCAACCTTACGCAGTGCCGAGTTAGGCTTCTTCGGCGTCGTGGTGTACACACGGGTGCACACGCCGCGACGCTGGGGGCAGTCCTGCAAAGCCGGGCTCTTGCTCTTCGTCGTTTCCGACGCGCGGCCTTTGCGAACCAGTTGATTGATGGTTGGCATTGTTTATTCCTGAAATTGAACAAAATCGACGCATCTGTTTCCGGGCAAAGCAGAAACGATTGCGCATCGAACTTCCGGACCAAGGTGTCGGCGCACGAATTGACGTCGCGCACAGGCATTGCAAGAACCGGAACCTAGCATAATATTCCGAAAATGCTAAGGGAGTCAACAGGTTGCGATGTTTCGCACGCCTGCCGACCTCGGACCGTGTTCGCCGACGCTCAGTCGGCGGCGACGACTTCCAGCAATTCGTCGCCGAAACGGTCAAGTTTGCGGGCGCCCATGCCTGGGATACCGCGCAGATCCTCGATGGAATCGGGGCCGTTGCGGGCAATTTCGGCCAGCGTGGCGTCGTGGAAGATGACATAGGCCGGCACGCCGTCGCTTTTCGCCGTCTCCGTGCGCCACGCGCGCAGGCGTTCCCAGCGGGCGCGCTCGCGCGGCCCCATGCCGATCGTCGGGTCGGCGCGCTCGCTGGTGCGCCCGGACGACTGGCGGGTACGCGTCGGCTTGACGTAGCGGCGCATCGTCACGTTCTGCTCGCTCTTCAACACCGCTTTCGCAGCCTCGGTCAGTACCAGCGAGCCGAAACCCTCGTGATCTACGGTGAGGTAGCCAAAGGCGACGAGCTGGCGAAAGATCGCCCGCCACTCCGGCTCACCGAGCGCGGCGCCGATGCCGAAAGTGGTCAGCTTCTCGTGGCCGCGCTGCATGATCTTTTCGCTGCGATTGCCGCGCAGAATGTCGATCAGATGGCCGGCGCCAAAGTGAAACCCACTTGCCCGCTGCGCCCGGAACACACATGACAGCGCCATCTGCGCTTCGCGTGTCGCGTCCCATGTGTCGGGCGGCTCGATACAGTTGTCGCAGTTGCCGCACGGCTTGCTCGATTCGCCGAAGTACGCGAGCAGCCGCACCCGGCGGCAGGTCGCCGCTTCGCACAGCCCGAGCAGCGCATCGAGCTTGCCAGTCTGCACGCGTTTATGCGCGTCGTCGGCGTCGGACTCGTCGATCATCTTGCGCTGCTGCACGACGTCGCCCAGACCGTACGCCATCCAGGCGTTCGCCGGCATGCCGTCACGGCCGGCGCGGCCAGTTTCCTGGTAGTAGCCTTCCACGCTTTTCGGCAAATCGAGGTGAGCCACGAAGCGCACGTCCGGTTTGTCGATGCCCATGCCAAAGGCGATCGTGGCGCACATCACGATGCCTTCCTCGCGCTGAAACATCTCCTGATGCTTCTGACGGATCTCGAACTCCATGCCGGCGTGATACGGCAACGCGCGCATCCCTTTCTCTTTCAGCCACTCCGCCGTTTCCTCGACCTTGCGACGCGACAGGCAGTAGACAACGCCGGCGTCGGTCGTGCCGTCCGGTTTCGAGTGCTCGGCGCGAATGAAGTCGAGCAATTGCGTACGCGCATTGTCCTTTTCGACAATGCGATAGCGGATGTTCGGGCGATCGAAGCTGGAGACAAAGACACGCGCGTCATCGAGCGCCAGACGGTGAATGATTTCGTCGCGCGTGATCGCATCGGCTGTCGCGGTGAGTGCGATGCGCGGCACGTTCGGGAAACGCTCGTGCAACACCGACAGCTGAATGTATTCAGGACGGAAATCGTGCCCCCATTGCGACACGCAATGGGCTTCGTCGATTGCGAACAGGCCGATACGCGTGCGCTCGAGCAATTCCTGGAAACGGGGCGTCATCAGCCGCTCCGGCGCCACGTACAGCAGATCGATTTCGCCTTCACGCAGCGCACGCTCAGTGGCCATCGCCTCGGCGCTCGACAGTGTCGAATTCAGATACGCGGCCCTGACGCCCACTTCCTTCAACGCGGCGACCTGGTCCTGCATCAATGCGATCAGCGGGGATACGACGATTCCGGCTCCGCAACCCGCTTCGCGCCGCACCAGCGATGGAATCTGATAGCACAACGACTTGCCGCCGCCCGTTGGCATCAGCACGAGACAATCGCCGCCGCCGGCGACGTGTTCGACAATTTCGCCCTGCTGCCCTCTGAACGCGGGGTAACCAAAGACTTCGTTGAGGATTTCGAGCGAACGGGACATGAATTGGAGAGAAGCAGCGTGATGCCGGTGACACGAATTTTACCAACGCATTCGTGCTGCGCCCGCGCTTAGATGCAACGTTAGCCATTCGGCCAACGAAACCATCACGAAGCGCATGAAAAAGAAGCGACCGCGGTGCGTCGGACTGGAGTAAGTGCTAAAGCGCCAACTCCTATCGACAAAAAAAAACCGCTCAGTCGAAACTGAGCGGCTTCGCTGGCTGGTGAGCCCAAGCGGCTTGCGCCGCCGGGACTTACTCGCCTGAGTGCTGTTGTTCGGCGGCCGGAGTTTCCGGAGTACCGAATTCGAACGACTCTTCCGCTGCGATCTGATCGAAACGCTCGCGGTCGGACAGTTCCTTGCTCTTGCGTGCCTTGTGGAACGCGAGACCCGTACCTGCCGGAATCAGACGACCCACGATCACGTTTTCCTTCAGCCCGCGCAGATCGTCGCGCTTGCCCATGATCGCCGCTTCGGTCAGCACGCGGGTCGTTTCCTGGAACGACGCTGCGGAGATGAACGAATCGGTCGACAGCGATGCCTTCGTAATACCGAGCAGCACGTTGTCGTAGGTTGCCGGGATCTTGCCTTCCGCAGCCATCCGGTCGTTTTCGTCGAGCATATCCGAGCGCTCGACCTGTTCGCCCATGATGAAGCGCGTGTCACCGTTATCGACGATCTGCACGCGGCGCAGCATCTGACGGACGATCACTTCAATGTGCTTGTCATTGATCTTCACGCCCTGCAGACGATACACGTCCTGCACTTCGTCAACGATGTAGCGCGCCAGCGCCTCGACGCCCTGCAAACGCAGAATGTCGTGCGGATCAGCCGGCCCGTCGACAATCATTTCGCCCTTGTTGACGACCTGACCATCGTGCACCAGAACCTGCTTTTCCTTCGCGATCAGGAACTCGTGCTGATTGCCTTCGAGGTCCGTGATAACGAGACGCTGCTTGCCCTTCGTGTCCTTACCGAACGACGTCGTGCCCGTGACTTCCGCCAGAATACCGGCGTCCTTCGGCGAGCGCGCTTCGAACAGTTCGGCCACGCGCGGCAGACCACCGGTAATGTCGCGAGTCTTTTGCGATTCAACCGGGATACGTGCCAGCACTTCACCAACCTGCACTTGCTGACCGTCCTTCACGGTGATCAGAGCGCCGACCTGGAAGCCGATCTGCACCGAGTGCTCGGTGTTCGGGATCTTGACTTCTTCGCCGTTCGCGTCGAGCAGCTTGACCTGCGGACGCACCGTCTTCGACGCTTGCGAACCGCGGCGCTTCACGTCGATCACGACCAGCGTCGAGAGACCCGTCACATCGTCGATCTGCTTGGCAACCGTCACGCCTTCTTCGACGTTTTCGAACTTCACCGTACCACCGTATTCGGTGATGATCGGACGCGTCATCGGATCCCACGTCGCCAGTTGTGTGCCGGCCTTGATCTGCGCGCCGTCCAGTTGCAACAGCGTCGCGCCGTACGGCACCTTGTGACGTTCACGCTCGCGGCCGTGGTCGTCGGTAATCATGGCTTCGCCCGACCGCGAGATGACGATCTGCTCGCCCTTCGCGTTGGTGACGTAACGCATGGTCGCCGTAAAACGAACCGTACCGTTCGACTTGGCTTCAACCGACGAAGCCACTGCTGCACGCGATGCCGCACCACCGATGTGGAACGTACGCATCGTGAGCTGCGTGCCCGGTTCACCGATCGACTGCGCAGCGATCACGCCAACTGCTTCGCCGACGTTGACCGACGAGCCACGACCCAGGTCGCGGCCATAGCAGGCTGCGCACAGACCGTAACGCGTTTCGCAAGTCAGCGGCGTACGCACGCGCACTTCGTCGATGCCGAGGCGTTCGATTTCTTCGACCGCGTCTTCGTCAAGCAACGTGCCCGTTTCGTACAGCGTTTCCTGCGATTCTGGATTGACGACGTCAGCCACCGTCACGCGACCGAGGATACGGTCACGCAGCGCTTCGACGACTTCACCGCCTTCGACCAACGCCTTCATGGCGACGCCGTTGGACGTACCGCAATCGTCCTCGACCACCACCAGATCCTGCGTCACGTCAACAAGACGACGCGTCAGGTAACCCGAGTTTGCCGTCTTCAGTGCCGTATCAGCCAGACCCTTACGTGCACCGTGGGTCGAGATGAAGTACTGCAACACGTTCAGGCCTTCACGGAAGTTCGCCGTAATCGGCGTCTCAATGATCGAGCCGTCCGGCTTCGCCATCAGGCCACGCATACCGGCCAGCTGACGAATCTGAACTGCGGAACCACGAGCACCCGAGTCCGCCATCATGTAGATGGAGTTGAACGATTCCTGACGCGTTTCGTTGCCGTCGCGATCAACCACCGGTTCCGTCGACAGCTGTTCCATCATCGCCTTGCCGACCGCTTCCGACGTTGCCGACCAGATGTCGACCACGTTGTTGTAGCGTTCTTGCGACGTGACGAGACCCGACATGTACTGACGGTCGTATTCCTTCACCTTCTTCGCGGCGTCGCCGACGATGGTTTCCTTCTGCGGCGGCACGAGCATGTCGTCCACGCAAATCGAAATACCGGCGCGCGTTGCCAGACGGAAACCCGATTGCATCAACTGGTCGGCGAAAATCACCGTTTCGCGCAGACCGCACTTGCGGAACGCGGTGTTGATGAGGCGCGAGATTTCTTTCTTCTTCAGCGGCTTGTTCAGCACCGAGAACGGCAGGCCCGGCGGAAGAATTTCCGACAGGATTGCGCGGCCAACGGTCGTCGCGTACAGCGTGATCTTCGGCACGAATGCCGGTGCGCCTTCCGACTTGTCTTCGTTGTGGACCATTTCCGTGATCCGCACGTTGACGCGCGAGGCCAACTCGACTTCCTTGTTCTCGTAAGCACGCAGCGCTTCCGACACGCCGGTGAACGTCAGGCCTTCGCCCTTGGCGTTCACTGCTTCACGCGTCGCGTAGTACAGGCCGAGCACGATATCCTGCGACGGCACGATCGACGGATCGCCGTTGGCCGGGAACAGGATGTTGTTCGACGCCAGCATCAGCGTACGCGCTTCCATCTGCGCTTCGAGCGACAGCGGCACGTGCACAGCCATCTGGTCACCGTCGAAGTCGGCGTTGAACGCCGCGCAAACGAGCGGGTGCAGCTGGATAGCCTTACCTTCGATCAGCACCGGCTCGAAAGCCTGAATGCCAAGACGGTGCAGCGTCGGCGCGCGGTTCAGCATGACCGGATGTTCGCGGATCACCTCTTCGAGGATGTCCCACACCACCGGCGTCTGGTTCTCGACTTCCTTCTTCGCAGCCTTGATGGTGGTAGCGACACCCATCACTTCGAGCTTGTTGAAGATGAACGGCTTGAACAGTTCGAGCGCCATCAGCTTCGGCAAACCGCACTGATGCAGCTTGAGCGTCGGGCCCACCACGATCACCGAACGACCCGAGTAGTCAACGCGCTTACCGAGCAAGTTCTGACGGAAACGACCGCCCTTACCCTTGATCATGTCAGCGAGCGACTTCAGCGGACGCTTGTTCGCGCCAGTCATAGCCTTACCGCGACGACCGTTGTCGAGCAGCGAATCGACGGCTTCCTGCAGCATCCGCTTTTCGTTGCGGACGATGATTTCAGGCGCCTTCAGTTCGAGCAGACGCTTCAACCGGTTGTTACGGTTGATCACGCGGCGATACAGGTCGTTCAGGTCCGACGTCGCGAAGCGGCCGCCGTCCAGCGGCACCAGCGGACGCAGTTCCGGCGGCAGCACCGGCAGCACTTCGAGCACCATCCAGTCAGGCTTGATGCCCGACCGCTGGAAAGCCTCGAGCACCTTCAGGCGCTTCGCGTACTTCTTGATCTTCGCTTCCGAACCCGTGTTCTTGAGTTCGGTGCGCAGCATCTCGACCTGTTCGTCGATGTTGATTGCGCGCAGCAGTTCGCGAACGCCTTCCGCGCCCATTTCGGCACGGAATTCGTCACCGTACTCTTCGACCTTGTTGTAGTAATCCTCTTCGGTCATGATCTGCCGCGCTTTCAGCGGCGTCATGCCCGGATCGATCACCACGTATGCTTCGAAGTACAGCACGCGTTCGATGTCGCGCAGCGTCATGTCGAGCACCATGCCCAGACGCGACGGCAGCGACTTCAGGAACCAGATGTGAGCGACCGGCGAGGCCAGCTCAATGTGGCCCATCCGTTCGCGACGCACCTTCGCGAGCGTCACTTCGACGCCGCACTTTTCACAGATCACGCCACGATGCTTCAGGCGCTTGTACTTGCCGCAAAGACATTCGTAGTCTTTGATCGGCCCGAAGATCTTCGCGCAGAACAAACCATCGCGTTCCGGCTTGAACGTCCGGTAGTTGATGGTTTCCGGCTTCTTGACTTCACCGAACGACCACGAACGGATCTTGTCTGGCGAGGCCAGACCGATCTTGATCGCGTCAAAAACTTCAGGCTGTTGGACTTGCTTGAATAGATCGAGCAGAGCTTTCATTGCTTTCTCTCCGTAGTCCGATTAGTTGCGGTCGAGGTCGATATCGATACCGAGCGAGCGGATTTCCTTCACCAACACGTTGAAGGATTCCGGCATGCCTGCATCGATCACGTGATCGCCCTTGACCAGGTTTTCATAAACCTTGGTCCGGCCTGCCACGTCGTCCGACTTCACCGTCAGCATTTCTTGCAGCACGTACGATGCGCCGTACGCTTCGAGCGCCCACACTTCCATTTCACCGAAACGCTGGCCACCGAACTGCGCCTTACCGCCCAACGGCTGCTGCGTCACGAGCGAGTACGGACCCGTGGAACGCGCGTGCATCTTGTCGTCGACCAGGTGGTGCAGCTTCAGGTAGTGCATGTAGCCGACAGTCACCGTACGTTCGAACATCTCACCCGTGCGGCCGTCATACAGACGCACCTGGTTCTTCGACGGCGTCATGCCGAGGTTCTTCGCGATGTCGTCCGGGAATGCCAGATCCAGCGCGCGCGACATTTCTTCTTCCGTCGCACCGTCGAACACCGGCGTGGCAAACGGAACGCCTTCGCGCAGGTTCTTCGCCAGTTCGACGATTTCGTCGTCCGTGAAGCTGTCCAGCTCTTCAGCGCGGCCCGACTCGTTGTAGATCTTGGTCAGGAATTCGCGCAGTTCTTCGATCTTTGCCTGACGCTGCAGCATTTCGCCGATACGCCAGCCCAGACCCTTCGCGGCCCAACCCAGATGCACTTCGAGAACCTGACCCACGTTCATCCGCGACGGCACGCCGAGCGGGTTCAGCACGACGTCAGCCGGACGGCCATCGGCCATGTACGGCATGTCCTCGATCGGAACGATCTTCGACACCACACCCTTATTACCGTGACGGCCGGCCATCTTGTCGCCAGGCTGCAGACGACGCTTGACTGCCAGATACACCTTGACCATCTTCAGCACGCCCGGCGGCAGTTCGTCGCCTTGCGTGAGCTTCTTGCGCTTTTCTTCGAACGCCAGATCGAACTGGTGACGCTTCTGTTCGATCGAGTCCTTGATCGCTTCGAGCTGTGCCGCTGCTTCTTCGTCCGCGAGGCGGATGTCGAACCAGTGGTAGTGGTCGAGATCTTCCAGGTAAGCCTGTTCGATCTTCGTACCCTTCGCGAGCTTCTTCGGACCGCCGTTCGCGACCTTGCCGGTCAACATACGTGCGAGACGCTGGAATGCATCGCCTTCCACGATACGCAGCTGGTCGTTCAGGTCGAGGCGATAACGCTTCAGTTCATCGTCGATGATCTGTTGCGCACGCTTGTCGCGCTGAATGCCTTCACGCGTGAACACTTGCACGTCGATCACCGTGCCGCTCATGCCCGACGGCACGCGCAGCGACGTATCCTTCACGTCCGAAGCCTTTTCACCGAAGATCGCGCGCAGCAGCTTTTCTTCCGGCGTCAGCTGGGTTTCGCCCTTCGGCGTCACCTTACCGACCAGCACGTCGCCTGCTTCGACTTCAGCGCCGATATAGACGATGCCCGACTCGTCGAGACGGCCGAGTTGCACTTCAGCCAGGTTCGAGATGTCGCGCGTGATTTCTTCCGGTCCGAGCTTCGTATCGCGAGCGACGACGTTCAGTTCTTCAATGTGGATCGACGTGTAACGGTCGTCAGCAACCACCTTCTCCGAGATCAAGATCGAATCTTCGAAGTTGTAGCCGTTCCACGGCATGAACGCGACCAGCATGTTCTGGCCGAGAGCCAGTTCGCCGAGGTCGGTCGATGCACCGTCAGCCAGCACGTCGCCACGCGACACGATATCGCCGACCTTCACGATCGGGCGCTGGTTGATGTTCGTGTTCTGGTTCGAACGCGTGTACTTGATCAGGTTGTAGATGTCCACACCGACGTCGCCAGCAACAGCTTCATCGTCGTTCACGCGAATCACCATACGGCCTGCGTCGACGTAATCGACCACACCGCCGCGGAATGCCTGAACCGTCGTACCCGAGTCGACCGCCACCGTGCGTTCGATACCCGTACCGACCACGGCCTTTTCAGGACGCAGACACGGCACAGCCTGACGCTGCATGTTCGAACCCATCAACGCGCGGTTCGCGTCATCGTGCTCGAGGAACGGAATCAGCGATGCTGCCACCGAGACGATCTGCGACGGCGCCACGTCCATGTACTGGATGCGGTCCGGCGTCACCATCAGCGTTTCGCCTGCTTCACGCGACGACACCAGTTCGTCGGTCAGCGTACCGTCTTCAGCAACAGCCGCGTTCGCCTGAGCGATCACGTAACGGCCTTCTTCGATCGCCGACAGGTAGTCGATCTGGTCGGTCACCTTGCCGTCGGTCACCTTGCGATACGGCGTTTCGAGGAAGCCGTATTCGTTCAGATGCGCGTACAGAGCGAGCGAGTTGATCAGGCCGATGTTCGGACCTTCCGGCGTTTCAATCGGGCAGACGCGACCGTAGTGAGTCGGGTGCACGTCGCGGACTTCAAAGCCAGCGCGCTCACGCGTCAAACCGCCCGGGCCAAGTGCCGAAACACGGCGCTTGTGGGTGATTTCCGACAGCGGGTTGGTCTGGTCCATAAACTGCGACAGCTGCGACGAACCGAAGAACTCGCGAATCGCCGACGAAATCGGCTTCGAGTTGATCAGGTCGTGCGGCATCAGGTTTTCGCTTTCGGCCTGGCCGAGGCGTTCCTTCACAGCACGTTCGACACGCACGAGACCCGCACGGAACTGGTTTTCCGCCAGTTCGCCGACGCAGCGCACACGGCGATTGCCCAAGTGGTCGATGTCGTCCACTTCGCCCTTGCCGTTACGCAGTTCGACCAGGATCTTGATCGTGGCGAGGATGTCGTCGTCTTGCAGCGTCATCGGGCCGACGATTTCATCGCGACCGACGCGGCGGTTGAACTTCATACGACCCACCTTGGAGAGGTCGTATGCGTCTTCGCTGTAGAACAGACGGTTGAACAACGCCTCGACCGCTTCTTCGGTCGGCGGTTCGCCCGGACGCATCATGCGGTAGATCGCGATGCGAGCGGCCATCTTGTCCGCGGTTTCGTCGATGCGCAGCGTCGACGAGATGTACGGACCTTGATCCAGATCGTTCGTGTAGAGCGTCTGGATGTCTTTGATCTTCGATTCGCGGAGCTTTTCGAGGACGGTCTCGGTGATTTCGTCGTTCGCGTTAGCGATGACTTCACCCGTGTCGCCGTCGACGACATTTTTCGCGAGCACGCGGCCGAGCAGATAGTCTTCCGGCACCGAGATGAACTTCGTCTTCGCGTTGTCGAGATCGCGAATGTGCTTGGCATTGATCCGCTTGTCCTTCTGGACGATCACGTTGCCATCACGATCCGTGATGTCGAAACGTGCGACTTCACCACGCAGACGCTCCGGCACGAATTCCATCTGCGCGCCTTCCGGCATCAGCGTGAAATTGTCGAACACGAAGAAGTTTGCGAGGATCTGTTCCGGCGTCAGGCCGATTGCCTTCAGCAGGATCGTGACCGGCATCTTGCGACGGCGGTCAACGCGGAAGTAAAGCACGTCCTTCGGATCGAATTCGAAGTCGAGCCACGAACCGCGGTAGGGAATGATACGTGCCGAAAACAGCAGCTTGCCCGAGCTATGCGTCTTGCCCTTGTCGTGTTCGAAGAACACGCCAGGCGAGCGGTGCAGCTGCGAAACGATCACGCGTTCCGTGCCGTTGATGACGAACGAACCCGTCGGCGTCATGAGCGGAATTTCGCCCATGTACACTTCCTGTTCTTTCACTTCCTTGACGACCGGCTTGCTCGGCGATTCCTTGTCGAGCAGCACCAGACGCACTTTCGCGCGTAGTGCCGAGCAATACGTTAAACCGCGCTGCTGACATTCCTTGATGTTGAATGCCGGCGGCGACAGCATGTAGCTGACGAACTCGAGACGCGCGAAACCGTTGTGCGAAACGATCGGGAAAACGGAGGTAAACGCAGCCTGCAGGCCTTCCGGCTTGCGTTGCGTGGATGACGTGTCTGCTTGCAGAAACGTGCTGAATGATTCAAGCTGGGTAGCCAGCAGGAAAGGTACTTGGTGAACGATGGGGCGCTTCGCAAAACTCTTACGAATGCGCTTCTTCTCGGTGAAGGAATATTGCATACGATCTCCGAATCACGGCGGGCATTGTTGTCGAGGCAGGATACCTTGATGAGACAACCCGAGTGTTCACCGACTGAGACCCGATGGCCGTCCGATGGCTTGAACGAGCCTAGAAGCTTGGTGGTTGGCCGCTACCAACCGCTGGCTGACGGCAGCGGATGCCTATGTTGCCCGCTACCCGACCAAACTTGCCTTCTGCAGTCGCTTCAGAAGACAAAGAGAAACGCCGGTCAATGTTGCCGAAAGGCGGTTTTCTTTGGCTTCTGGGGTCCCGTTCCTGCCGAAAATGATTGGCAAAAAACGTGGTCCCCACAAAGCACAAAAAGGCCGGCGGTGGAAAACCGCCAGCCTTCGCACAACGCGCTGAAACTTACTTGATTTCAGCCTTCGCGCCGGCTTCTTCCAACTTCTTCTTAGCTTCTTCAGCAGCAGCCTTCGGTACCGATTCCTTAACAGGCTTCGGTGCACCGTCGACCAGGTCCTTCGCTTCCTTCAGGCCGAGACCCGTCAGTTCACGAACAGCCTTAATGACCGAAACCTTGTTCGCGCCAACTTCAACCAGGTTGACCGTGAATTCGGTTTGCTCTTCAGCAGCAGCAGCAGCGCCGCCGCCTGCCGGGCCTGCCACTGCAACAGCAGCTGCCGACACGCCAAACTTCTCTTCGAACGCCTTAACCAGCTCGTTCAGTTCCAGAACCGACATCGAGCTTACTGCCTCGAGGATGTCATCTTTTGCGATTGCCATTTGAAATACTCCTAAATTGAATTCGGATACAGCCAGCGATCAATCACGCTCGACTGAAGTGCGTTACGCAGCGGTTTCTTCGCCTTGTTTCTTTTCTGCCAGCGCGGCCAGGGCGCGCGCAAAGCCGGAAACAGGTGCTTGCATAACGTACAACAGTTTGGAGAGCAGTTCTTCGCGGCTCGGGATGTTTGCCAGCGCTTGCACGCCAGCCTTGTCCATCACCTTGCCTTCGTAGGAACCAGCCTTGATGATCAACTTGTCATTGGTTTTGCCGAAGTCGTTGACGACCTTGGCAGCAGCAATTGCATCTTCCGAGATGCCGTAGATCAGGGGACCAGTCATCTGCTCTGCCAGCGGAGCAAACGGGGTACCTTCGACAGCGCGACGCGCCAGCGTGTTTTTCAACACACGAAGGTAAACCTGTTGCTCACGCGCTTTCGCGCGCAGCTTGGTCAGATCGCCAACCGCGATTCCACGATACTCAGCCAGAACCACGGTCTGGGCTTTCGCGACTTGCGCGGCAACCTCAGCGACGACGGCCTGCTTGCTTTCTTTGTTAAGTGGCACGGTTAACCTCCAGATTCGATACACGCAGCGTGCGCCTTGTGTACCGCGTTCAATAACGGCGTCCGACCAGTC
Organism: Paraburkholderia sp. BGA-UO-ETr-F12; assembly: GCF_059567945.1. NCBI lineage: Bacteria > Pseudomonadati > Pseudomonadota > Betaproteobacteria > Burkholderiales > Burkholderiaceae > Paraburkholderia > Paraburkholderia sp. BGA-UO-ETr-F12. The sequence continues at coordinate 16,110 of NZ_JCAQOZ010000022.1, forward strand.
AGGAGTATTTCGACCGCCTGAACCCCACATTGCTGCGGACTTCAACCGGCTTCATCACTACAAAACCTTTTCGGGTTCGCCATCTGCGTTGGCTTTACATTAAGGGACCGCCTACCTGCTGCGTTCCCGCCAACGGTCTTTGACAACCGGCCGCTCGATGCAGACTGCCATCTCGCGACCGCCCAAAGCCCATAAAACCGCCTCGACTCACATCGAGGCGATGAAATTTATTACTGTGCTGCGAGCGATGCCTGGTCGACGCGAACGCCAACACCCATCGTGCTCGACAGCGCAACCTTGCGCAGGTATACACCCTTGCTCGTTGCCGGCTTCGCCTTTTGCAGCGCGTCGACGAGAGCGTTCAGGTTGCTACGCAGAGCCGTCGGCTCGAACGAAGCACGGCCAATCGTGGCGTGAATGATACCGGCCTTGTCGACACGGAATTGCACCTGACCAGCCTTGGCGTTCTTGACAGCGGTTGCGACGTCCGGCGTAACCGTGCCAACCTTCGGGTTCGGCATCAGGCCGCGCGGGCCGAGGATCTGGCCAAGCGTACCGACAACGCGCATCGTGTCCGGCGAAGCGATCACGATGTCGAAGTCCAGCTTGCCAGCCTTGACTTGTTCAGCCAGGTCTTCCATACCGACGACTTCTGCGCCAGCTGCACGAGCTTGCTCAGCCTTTTCGCCTTGTGCAAACACAGCCACGCGAACCGACTTACCGGTACCAGCCGGCAGCACGACGGAACCGCGAACCACTTGGTCCGACTTCTTCGCGTCGATGCCGAGTTGCACTGCAACGTCGATGGACTCGTCGAACTTCGCGCTTGCGCATTCCTTCACGAGCGACAGAGCTTCGTCGATCGCGTACAGCTTTTGACGATCAACCTTGGCTGCAAATGCTTGCAGACGCTTTGAAAGCTTAGCCATTTTTACACGCCCTCCACGGTGATGCCCATCGAGCGGGCGCTACCAGCGATCGTACGAACCGCTGCGTCCAGATCAGCTGCCGTCAGATCGGGCATCTTGGTCTTGGCGATGTCTTCAGCTTGGGCGCGGGTGATCTTGCCGACCTTGTCGGTATGCGGCTTGGCCGAACCCTTGTCGATCTTCGCTGCCTTCTTGATCAGAACCGTAGCCGGCGGCGTCTTCAGAACGAACGTGAAGCTCTTGTCCGCGAACGCGGTGATCACGACCGGAATCGGCAGACCCGGTTCCATTGCTTGGGTCTGCGCGTTAAACGCCTTGCAGAACTCCATGATGTTCAGGCCGCGTTGGCCCAGTGCCGGACCGACCGGCGGCGACGGGTTGGCTTTACCTGCAGGAATCTGCAGCTTGATAAAGCCGATGATTTTCTTTGCCATTTTGAAAACCTCTTAGGAACGCCACCGTGGTACAGATGGACGTTCAGTGAGTAGTAGCGCGCGTTCGCCAAAAACAGACTACTTACGCTCCTCAACGGCCGTTACGCGGACCGTAAGCGCGAAATACGGAACGCACCGATTGGTGCGTTCCGCAAAATTCTGGATCACAACTTTTCGACCTGGCCGAATTCCAGCTCGACCGGCGTTGCGCGGCCGAAAATCGTAACGGAAACACGGACACGCGACTTTTCGTAGTTCACTTCTTCGACGCTGCCGTTGAAATCCGTGAACGGACCGTCCTTCACGCGCACCATCTCGCCCACTTCGAACAGGGTCTTCGGACGCGGTTTTTCCACGCCTTCCTGCATTTGCGACATGATCTTCTCGACTTCCCGCGGGGAAATCGGGCTAGGACGATTACGCGCACCGCCCACGAAACCCGTCACCTTTGCCGTGTTTTTCACGAGGTGCCATGTTTCGTCTGTCATTTCCATTTCCACAAGCACATAGCCCGGGAAGAAACGACGCTCAGTCACCGATTTGTGACCGCCTTTCACCTCGACCACTTCTTCAGTCGGAACGAGGATTTGACCAAATTGGTCTTGCATGCCAGCGCGTTCGATGCGCTCCTGAAGCGCACGTTGCACGCTCTTCTCCATGCCGGAGTAGGCGTGCACCACGTACCAACGTTTGCCGCTCGGGGATGCCGGAGTATCGCTCATATCATTTCCAACCCAGAATCACCGAGAAAATCGCCCATTCGATGGATTTATCGCTAACCCAAAGAAAGATCGCCATCACGAACACGAAGCCAAACACTACGAGCGTTGTCTGGGTCGCCTCTTTACGAGTGGGCCAGACAACCTTGCGAACTTCTTTGTACGAGTCTTTGGCGAAAGCGATGAAACCCTTGCCAGGCGCGGAGAGAAGACCGACTGCAACACCCGCGATAGCGCCAACAGCCAAGGCGGCTCCGCGGACGTACCATTCCTGGCCGCTGAGCCAGAAGAACCCCACGAACCCGGCCAAGACCAACAATACGCCCGCGACGAGCATCAGCTTGTCGCCGGATGTATTTACAGTTTCGACGGAAGGATTCGCCATAACACCTTAACGAAGCGCCACATGCGGCGCGAGAGTTGGCAGGGGCAGAGGGAATCGAACCCCCAACCTTCGGTTTTGGAGACCGACGCTCTGCCAGTTGAGCTATACCCCTAAACCATTTTGGGGTTGACGACACCGCCAACCCCGTAACTACCGATCAACGAGAACTATCTGGCGTTACTCGAGGATCTTGGCAACCACACCAGCGCCGACCGTACGGCCGCCTTCGCGGATTGCGAAGCGCAGACCTTCTTCCATCGCGATCGGGTTGATCAGCTTCACCGTGATCGACACGTTGTCGCCCGGCATGACCATTTCTTTGTCCTTCGGCAACTCGATCGAGCCCG
>NZ_JCAQOZ010000023.1:0-88432 GCF_059567945.1 Paraburkholderia sp. BGA-UO-ETr-F12
CGGTAAGTGGAAGCGGCGCCACCAGCTTTCTTTCGGGCTGTGAGCCCCGGTAAGCAAAACGGGCTACCGCTTCCGGTGAACGGAAAGGATCAGTTTCCGGACACTGGGACCAATATACAAGTAAGCAAAGAAAGCGGCTTCACACCGCAAGCTCATAAGCGGGTCCCCCCGCGCAGCCACGGTAGTGGTGCATCTGGAATCTGTGTTCCCGCGCACTCCGCGTTAGCGACAAGGCGCTCATCAGCTCCCACTCCGCACTGCGTGCGTCGCGGACGGGTCTGCCAGGGAAACCAGCGGCCTCGCTTCGCGTAGCGGGAGCCTTCAGCTTCGCCTCGGCGCGGCGCTCCCGCCATGATCGGCGACACCCAGTTCAAAGAAGATGTCGGTGCGTCGCATTTGCGGTGCAATCGCGATCGCTGCCGCGGTTGTGCTTGCAGCAGCGAAGCAACGGCAAGTCAGGAAACGGGGACAAACGCGAGAGCGAAACGGCATCGAGCGAACAGCGAGGCAACGGCGAATCGGGGAACGGGGACTAACGGGAGAATGAAATCGCAGCCCGGCGGCAGCGACGCAACGACGAGTCAGGGAACGGACCAAACCGCGAAAGCGAAAATCCGGCGGCCGGTTTTATAAACTGGGTATCGGCGCGCGCAGCGCCGCCGGAGGTATGAATGCCTTGTCACTAAAGCGGAATGTGCGAGGCGACAGATTCCAGATGCACCACTACCGCTACTGCGCGGGGGACCCGCTTAAGAATTAGCGGTGTGAGCCGCTTTCTTTTGCCTACTTTTCTTTGCGGCAGGCAAAGAAAAGTAGGTGCCGCCCCGCACAGGGGCAACGCCAATAGACCACTAACAAATCAAGGAAAGGCCAAAAGACCAACAACTAAACAGCTCCCAGCAAGGCAACATCCAAAAAAAACCAAAACCGCCGAACAGCCAAAAAACCACCAAACCCCGACGCCCAAGGCGTCAACTAAACAACCGCATCAACGCCATGCGCGCATTACTAACGCGCTCACTTTCGCCGACTCGCCCCGGCAACAAATGAAACTCCACAACAGGCAGCGCAGGCAACCCGACACTCGCCGGGCAGGCCACTACCCCTCCCCCAATCGACGATTCGTTCAGGCAGGAAATACCCAACCCAGCCCTCAACGCCAGTTGCAACCCTGCCACCCCGGAGGCCGAATGCGACACCAGATACGGCACCTTGTGTTCGTCGAGGAGCTTCACAACGAAACGCTGCAACTGGCAACTCGACGGCAGTAAAACCAGCGGATAAGGCGTGCCCGGCCGCGGACTGGCATCGGCCGCACAGACCCATAGCAGTTTTTCGCGCCGCACCACGGTGCTTTGCACACCAACGCCTGCTCGCCGGCCGGTGGCGCGCGCGCTCCCGGTGACGAGCCGCAACGAGAGGCCGATGTCGTACGACGCATCGTCGCCCGCACTGCTGTCGATCACAGCGCTAGGCAGCACGGTGACGTGCAGTTTCAGGCGCGGATGCTGTTCCGAAAACAGCTTGAGAATGCGAGCGATGTCGAGCGGACGGTAGTAGTCCGTGATCGCGATACGCAGCTCACCGTCAAGCGAGCGGCCTTGCAGGTCTTCGAACGCCGCTTCGCTCATTGCGATGATGCGTTGCGCGTGATCGAGCAGACGGCTGCCAGCCGACGTGGCGGACACCCCTTGCTTGCTGCGCACAAAGAGTGGCTGGCCGGCGCGCTCCTCAAGCTTCTTCAACTGTTCGCTCACCGACGATTGCGACAGGAACACGCGCTCCGCAGCCGCCGAGATGCTGCCCGATTCGGCAACGGCGACAAAAGTGCGCAACTGTGTCAGATCAAATCCGCGCTGACTCATGATTCGGTATATCCGATGGAAGTCATCTGAATTTCCGGCTTTTCCGATGGTTGGCCTAGCCGTAGGATACGCCCAATTCATCCATTGCGGAGGTTGTCATGAGAAGCGATTCAGTTGCGGCCGTGAAGGTGCGAGGCGAGCGTGCGGCGAGTCATCGGTGGAAGGTGCTGGGTGTCGGTTTTGCGGCGAACGCGAGTTTTTCGGCAGCTTTCTCAGGGATCCCGACCACAGCGGTCTTCTTGCGTTCGGATTATCACCTCGGCAACGAAGGGCTCGGGCTGGTGCTGGGTATGCTCGGTCTGGGCATCGCGGTCAGCGAGCTGCCATGGGGACTTCTGACCGACCGTTGGGGCGACCGCCGCGTGTTGTTGCTCGGACTTCTTTCGACTGCCGCGGCGCTGGCCGGGCTGGCGTTGTTCGTGGTGCCGTCGGGCGCGCATGTGCCGAACATGGCGACACTCGCGCTCGGCCTGCTGCTGGTTGGCCTGCTCGGCGGTAGTGTTAACGGTTCAAGTGGCCGCGCGGTGATGGCCTGGTTTCGCGACGGCGAGCGCGGCCTCGCGATGAGCATCCGGCAGACCGCGGTGCCAGCCGGCGGTGGTCTGGGCGCGCTGATCTTGCCGGTGCTCGCCTCGAGATTCGGCTTTGCCAGCGCGTACACGGTGCTGGCCCTTGCGTGCGCGATTACCGCGGTGTTTGCCTGGTGCTGGCTGCATGAGCCTTCGCATGCCACAGGCAATAGCGCGGATACGGCTCGCAACGCGGCGATTGCGAGTGCCGCGCCCGCGAAGGTTTCGCCGCTCCGTGACGTGAGCATATGGCGAGTGGCGCTCGGCGCGGGTGCACTATGCGTGCCGCAGCTTGCTGTCGTGACGTTTGGGACCGTCTTCCTTCACGACTTCAGCCGCGCGGGCGTGCTGGCGATCAGCATAACGATGGCTGCGGTGCAACTGGGCGCCGCGATTGCACGGGTCTGGAGTGGAGCGTGGACCGATCGCCGCGGTAATCGACGTGCCTACATGCGCGCCTGCAGTGTGCTGACTGCGGTGTTGTTCGCCTCGCTTGCGCTGTTGACGGGACTCGCCGGCATGCACCACGCGGCGATGACCGCGGTGTTCGCGTTGATGATCGTGCTGGGTGGTATAAGCGCGTCCGCATGGCATGGCGTGGCATTCACTGAGCTCGCAACGCTCGCGGGGACGAGCCGCGCAGGTACCGCGCTCGCGATCGGCAACACGTGTGTTTTTCTCACGCTGTTCCTGACACCGCTCGCGATTCCGCTGTTGTTGTCGGTGGGCTCGTGGCCGATGGTGTGGGCGATAGCCAGCATGTGCGCATTGCTCGCGCTGCCGGTGTTTCCGCGCGCGGCTCGCGTAAGCAAGCTGGCAGGAGCGCGTGCTTGCGATGCCACCTGATGAGGCAAGCTCGGCCGACGGCATGAAGCTGCCGGCCCCATTTGTTGTTGTTCATGCGACGGGAGCGACGGGATGCGCTCCCGTCGCTGTATTGCTTTCTGGTCGGAAATAAACAGCGGAGAAAAACTGCGAGAGAAAACTGTCGCATATTCGCTTCGCATAATTATGTATTCCTACTTTGATAGTGCCGCAATGGACTATCAAATCGTCTGCCGGTTTCAGAACGTTCCGATTTTCTCCCCAATGCGGCAGTGGTTTTATGGCCGCCCTTGACTCGCCATTCCAGCTTGGGCGGCCATCAGGCAAGTGCGAAGCGAGTGGGATTTTCCTTGCATGTTCGCCGAATACACCTACAACAATCGGGAGAAATAATCGTGAATCTTCGAGTCATTCTGGCGGACGACCACCCGTTCGTTTTGCTTGGCGTGCGGACTGCACTGGAAATGCACGCCGGTGTCACTATTGTCGGTGAGGCGGTTACGCCTGGTTCGTTGATCAAACTGTTGCAGAGCACGCCTTGCGACGTGCTAGTCACCGACTTGACGATGCCGGAGGTCTCTGGCGCGGTCGACGACGGTCTTGAACTTGTCAGGCGAATCCGATGTGCATGGCCATTATTGCGCATCGTCGTGATGACAGCTCTGACGAACACCGAGATTCTGCGCGCTATCGTGTCAGATGGTGTGATCAGTACGCTCAGTAAGATGGAAACGACCGACGAGCTTTGGCAAGCGATCGAAGCAAGCGGCAAGGGGGAGGTGTACGTCGGCCGCTCCGTCGTCGAAGCGCTCGCCAAGCCGGGCGACGAAGCATGCGACCCGCCACCGGTTTTGCCTTTGTCGCGCAAGCAGGCAGAGGTGATACGAATGTTCGTGCGTGGTTTATCGATTCCTGAGATCGCGGTAGCGCTCGGATGCCATAGCCGAACGGTTAGCCGTCAAAAACGCGAAGCAATGACTAAACTCGGCGTCACCAACGACCCCGGTCTTTTTGCCTATATTCGTGCGCATGGCGTTATGTGAGTTAAATCGCATAGCTAATTAATTATTCATGCGATTTGATTGAACTATTTCGGAGCGCTCTTATTTTTATCCTCCGAAATATGTTGAATGATCGCGACAGGGCCAGTTGCTCCGGAGAGAGCGACAGGAAATCAAGGTACGGGGGAGAAAAAGACAATGAACGAAAACGCTGACTCAAGCACGCCTGTTCGAACCATCATCGCAGACGATCACCCACTGGTTCTATTGGCAATCGAGAATCTGATGACGGGCTATCCGGACATGCAGATCGTCGGCCGTGCTGCCGACGCAACAGAACTTTTCGCAGAAGCCGATCGTATTCCGTGTGACCTCGTTCTGATGGATCTCTATATGCCATGCGGTTTCTGCGACAGTGCGCTGGAAACCGTCAGGCAGTTCAAGGTCCGCTTTCCGGGGGTTGCACTTGTCGTGCTGACGATGGAAACCGAAGCGGCCGCCTTGAAGAAGGTCATCGCGCTCGGTGTCGACGCGTTGATCAGCAAACGCGACCGGCTCGATCTGATTCATGTGGCAATCGTCACCGCGCTGGCTCATGAGTGCTACCTCGGACCTGCGGTGCGATCGTTGATTGCCGACGCGACGGTCGCGCAACGCCTCGATTTTGTCCGGCAAATGTTGTCGCGTCGTGAGCTTGAGGTGTTCACGCAATACGCTTCCGGGTTTGGTGTGACGGAGATTGCCGGCCGCCTTGAGCGCAGTGTCAAGACAATCAGCGCACAGAAATGTACCGCGATGCGCAAGCTCGGTTTGCACAGTGACGCGGAACTGTTCCGCTTCGCCGTCGAGCACGGCGTGGTCTCTGAAGACTGCCTGAAAAACCGGCGTTAAGCCGATGGGACGTCACGCCGGTCCGGTGGCGTGGCGAACAGAAGATGCACTTGGCATATCCCGGGGAGGCACGTCGCGTGCAGGGAGTGCCAGTCGATAACACAACAAAAAATGACACAAAAAATCCGCGTCATCGTGGCCGACGATCACGATTGCGTTCGTGTTGGCGTGATGCGCCTGTTGCAATCGGTCCCTCACATAGAGATAGTCGGCGAGGCGGTTGATACCCAGATGCTGGCCGAATTGCTCGACACCCATGCGTGCGACGTCGTGGTGTCGGATATCGGCATGCCGGGCATCGACGGAGCCAGCAACGTCGTATCTTTCCTGCGCCGCCTGTTCCGGGCTCGCCCGCACCCCAGCGTCGTTATCCTGACGATGATTTGTCATGCGCACATGCTTTCCGGTTTGTTGCACCTGGGCGTGGCCGGAATCATCGACAAACGCGACACCGCCAGGTCGTTGATCGAAGCTATCGAGGCAGCCGTCGCCGGCGGCGTTTATCTGTCTGATCAGGCACGCATCGCGATAGACACATCCGATGCGCCGCCGCAGCCGCGCGCTGGCGTGCTAAGTGCACGCGAATGGGAGGTCTTCCAGCTATATGTGCAGGGTCTGACAGTCCATGAGATTGCGGTACGTCTGCAACGTAGCGGTAAGACCATCAGCACGCAGAAGCGTAGCGCGATGCGCAAGCTCGGTCTCGAGACAGAAAACGACCTCATCGACTACGCGCGACAGATAGGCTTAACCTGACAGCCGCGTGAGAGAACTATCCTTGGACAGTCAATGCTCCTTACGACTTTAGGAGTCTTCTGATTGGTTGCGCGACGTTACCGTTTCATAGTTCTGAGTTGACTGTGGCTCGACTTCCAACACTCGCATGACGAAAGCTGTTATTTCGCGATGCTGTGCGCTGCCGGGCCTGGAAAATTCAGGCAGATGTTCAACGGCTGGAGTGCTGCACCGTCTGCCATTTGCACAAAGACTGGGGGCGGAATGGTAGCGCTAGGCAAGCGATTATTGGTCGAGGGGAGTGGAACGGCGTGGGTGGTGTTCATCGGCTGCGGCAGCGTCGTATTGAACACTGGCGCGCCCCAGCAAGGCTACAGTGTGCTTGAGATGTCGCTCGCGTTCGGCCTCGCGCTGGTCACTGCGAGCTATGCGTTCGGCACCCTCTCCGGCGCGCATTTCAATCCTGCGGTCACGATCGGTTTTACGGTCGCACAACGATTCCCGGTTCGGGACTTGCTGCCCTATATCGCCGCCCAGATTCTCGGAGCCACTGCAGCTGCAGGACTGCTCGCTTATGTAGCGAGCGGCCGTCCGGGTTTTGACCTGGCCGCGAGCGAATTCGCAGCGAACGGTTTTGGCGATCATTCTCCTGCCGACTATCAACTACATTCCGCGCTCGTCATCGAGCTTGTTCTGTCGTTCGCGTTCGTCATGGCGAGCCTGATGTTGGCCAGTCGGCGAAGGTCGAGGCAGATCGCGCCGCTCGTCATCGGTGCGTGTCTGACGATCGTGTACATGGTATCGATTCCGGTTACCAATGGCTCCATCAATCCTGCTCGCTCAACCAGTCAGGCCCTGTTCGTCGGCAACTGGGCGCTTGACCAGCTCTGGCTGTTCTGGGCGGCGCCTTTGCTGGGTGGCGTTGCCGCAGGTGCGTTGTTTTCATTTCTGTGCTGCAAGTCCCGACGGTACGCGGCCTCGTTCGCTCTTGGCCAGGGCGAGGTCGCGTGAGCGCCGCCACATGTCATTTCATGATGCCTTTCACGAAACTACTGCGTGGTGTCGTGCTCGGTGTCGTGATGAGGCGGATGCTGGGGCGTGTATCGCGGTGCCTGCTTGCAGCGTTGGTGTTTGTTGGCATGCAGACGCAGCCGGCGGCAGCCCAGCCGGCCACGGGTGGACCGTATCCTTCAGCGGGCGGCGCGGTTCCTGCCACCTTGAGCATTGGCGTTCTGGCTAGTGGTTGGTTGCCCTTTGACGGGCTTCAGGACGGTGAGCCAACTGGCTTGAGCGCCGACTATCTGCGCATGCTGATTGGGCCGAATGTCGTGATTCAGCCGAAAACGTTCACTGACATGCCACAACTGCTGGCCGCCGCCTGCGCAGGCGACGTCGATCTGGTCATGAGTCTCGCTCGCACACTCGAACGGGAACGTTGTTTCAGCTTTACTGCGCCGTACTTTCAGGCGTCTGCATCGGTCGTGGTCCGTCGCAACGGCGCCATGTATGTGAACGCCGCTCAGCTTGCGGGTGCGCGCCTCGCGGTCGAGAAAGGATTTGCGCTGGAACGCTCGTTGCGCGAACGCTTCCCACGCGCCCATGTCGAGATTTTCACCACTACACACGCCGCGTTGCAGGCGGTCGCGCAAGGCGGCGCCGACGCCTATTTTGGCTTCACACCGTCCATTCAGTACGCGCTGAGCGCCGAAGAATTTCGCGGGCTGCAAGTTGCTTTCGAGGAGCGCAACAGACTTGCTGACTTACGCTTTGCTGTGCCACGTAACCACGTGGCGTTGCGTGACCAACTCGACCGTGCGCTCGCGGCGATGAATCCGGCCGATGATGCGGCGATCCGCGCACGCTGGCTATCCGGCAATTTCGACCCGCAAGCGACGCTTACTGCGCGCCCGCTCGTTCCGACACCGCAAGAGAAGCGGCGCACCCGGCAACAGCCGGTGACCGGCAGCGCGGGCGAGCAGGGCGTGTGGAGCGTGACCGCGGTGCGCCTTCTGCCGTTGTTAATCGGCATCGGCCTCGTACTGCTGGTTACGTTGCGCGCCTATTTGCTGTTGAAGCGTGAAGTCAGGCTGCGCAAACAGACCGAACGCGAGCTTGAGCTACAACTGAATTTCCAGGAAACCATGATGGAGATGGTTCCTTATCCGCTTGTTGCCAAGGATCTGGAGGGGCGCTATATCGCAATCAACCGGGCATATGAAGAGGCGTGTGGCCTAAGCCGTGAAGCAGTAATCGGGCGCACGGCCGTGGATGTCCAGACTTGGGGCGAAGCCAACAGTCACGTTCTGGATGAACTCACGCGCAAGATGCTGACAGGTGGTGAGATCGCCCAGGCGGAACTCCAGTTCGAGCGCGGAGCCGGAGATCTGCGGCACGGTCTGTTCTGGACACGGATCTGTCGCAACAGCGACGGCAGGCCGAGTTGCGTGCTGGGCACGATGGTCGACATTACCGATATCCGGCGTGCTGAAATGCTCGCCCGCGAAACCGAACGGCGCCTGTTTGACGTAACTCACTCATTGCCGGCCGTCGTATTTCAACTGCGCCGCACCGCGGACGGTACCTATTCGTTTCCGTATATCGGCGGCGACACGCGACATCTGCTGGGTGGCAACGGCGCGTCGTCGATGAGTTACGAAGAGATCGATTTCGGACGTGTGTGTGAGGAAGATCGGCATTTCGTGCTGGCCGAGCTGGAACGATCCGCGCGTTGCGCGACGCCGGTGAATATGGAATTTCGCTTCAAAGTCGATGACGAGCTCAGATGGGCGCGCGCGGAGCTGGTGCCACGCCGCGAGAAGGATGACAGCGTTGTGTGGAGCGGCTACTGGGTTGATGCGAGCGTCGAGCACGCGCGCTCTGAGGAACTTGCGCGGGCGCGCGACGTGGCCGAAGCGGCTTCGCGCGCAAAAGACGACTTTGTCGCGATGATGAGTCACGAAATCCGTACGCCAATGAACGGCGTGCTCGGTCTCGTCGAGGTGCTGGAACGCACGCCACTCGATGCGGATCAAGGGGAAATGCTGAGCATGATCCATGAGTCGGCTGGCGCGCTGCTGCAGATCCTGGACGACTTGCTCGACTATTCGAAAATCGAAGCGGGACGGTTGACGATCGAAGCCGAACCGATCGACATGCGCGAGCTGGTCGACAACGCGGTTGGATTGCTTGCGGGCCGCGCGCACGAGAAGGGATTGAAAGTACGCGTGGATATCGCACCTGAGGTTGCGGCTACGTTACGTGGCGACAGCGTGCGATTGCGGCAGATTCTGTTCAATCTGCTCGGCAACGCCATCAAGTTTACGCCGCAGGGCGAGGTCGACGTGCAGGTTGCGATGGTCGATCAGACCGGCAACGCCCAGACGCTTGAGATGACCGTCGAGGATACGGGCATCGGCATTGCGCCAGAGGTCCAGGCCCGGCTTTTCGTGCCGTTCGTGCAGGCGGAGACGTCTACCACTCGCCGCTTCGGCGGTACGGGTCTTGGCCTGACGATCTGCCGAAAGCTGATCGACCTGATGAACGGCACGCTCGAATTGCGTAGCGAACCTGGGGTCGGTACACGTATGACAGTACGTCTAACCATGCCTGTGGAATCGCAGCACTACTCCCTGAGCGGCCTGCGCGGCAAGCGTGGCGTTGTAGCGACGGGCGACGCGCGAGTCGCGCAGGCGCTGATGAATTTTGGCCAGGCCCTCGGACTCGAGTTGCGGCAAGTGTCGCCGCGTGCGGTCGAACAGCGTGATCCGGCTGCACTGGGCGGAGTGGATATGATTTTCGCGAGCGAAGATGTGATGCTGCCGGCGAAGGTCGACTCCAATTTGCGGATCATTCGTCTGACAGAAAAGCCAAAGCCGACGGGCTACCGTATTTTTGAGAACAACGTGCGCGTCAGTATCAACCCGATTTCGTGGCGCGGTCTCGGCGCGGCATGCGCGGCGGCGATGACTGGCTTGCCGCCGGTGGCGTCGCGATCTGGGGTCAAGTCGAGCACGGGTGAAGGCACCACGGTACCGCCGGACCGCGAACGGGCCATTGCCGGCGGACGGTTGATCCTGGTTGCCGAAGACCATCCGGTCAATCAGGAATTGATCCGTCATCAATTGGCATTGCTCGGATTTGCCTGCGATGTGACGAATGACGGCGCCGAGGCATTGGCCGCACTGGAACAAACCAGCTATGGATGTCTGATCACGGATTGCCACATGCCAAACCTGTCCGGTTACGAACTGGCGCGGCGTATTCGGGAGCAGGAGCGCGGCGGCGCACGCCGTCTGCCGATCCTGGGAATTACGGCGAATACCGCGCCTGAAGACCTGAAGTTATGCCGTGACGCGGGCATGGATGACTGCCTCGTCAAGCCGACGCGGCTTGCCACGCTGCGCGACTACCTAAGCCGGTGGTTTGGCACGGATAGCGCGTGGCAAGCCGCACCGGCTGAAACCGTCGGCGTGGTGCAAATTTCCGGCGCGGCTACGCATAGCGCCTCCGAGCCATTCGTTCCAGTCGATCTCAGTCACATGACGCAGCTGTGGGGGAGTGAATCGACGGTCAAGGCATTGCTCGATTCGTTCGTTTCTTCAGTACGCGAAGACGTGCAGGCGCTGTTACCGTTACTTGAGCACGTCGAAGTCGAGCGTCTGCGCGAGTGGCATCATCGCGTGGCGGGGGCGGCGAGCGTGCTGCGGTATCCGCCGCTGCTTGGCGCGTTGGAAGACTATCGTCGGGACATCACCATCAAGACACCGGAACGCTTGCGCAGCGAGGGACTGGAGTTGGTCCGCAAATGCCATGCCATGCTGGATGGGATCGAGGAGCAGGCTGCACTGCTCGCATGACGTTGGTCGCCTCACGCTGCGGCACTATGAGGCCTTGTTGCCCCGTTTGAGCGACCGGATTGGCGTGTTAAGCGCTAAACCAGACGACGATCCGTCCAGGCGAAAAAAAACGCGGCCGAAGCCGCGTTAAAGATTTGGAGACATCCCTCGATGAAGGAGTCACTTCTCGCAACCGGAAGCATAATCGGGACAGCGCAAAAGATTCACTACAAAATGCGCAATTAACTGTTCGTAAATATCGATGAAAGGTTCGCGCCGGCTCTACTCCGAAAATAGTCGACGGTGAAATCCACAAACGAGCGCGTCGTAGCGGATACATGCCGACGTCCGGGATACACCAGCGAAACTTCCTTGTCAGCATCTTTGATTCGGTAATCGGGCAGCACCTGCACGAGCGTACCGTTCGTCAGATCCGCCGAGACGTGGTTTTCCGGCAGAATCGTAATGCCCATATCGGCGAGCGCCGCCTGGCGCAACATCACCGCGTTGTTCACCGCATAGCTGGCTTTCATCTTGACGGTGACTTCTTTTCCGTCGGCGCCGACGAAACACCATTCTGCGCTATGAATCCTGGATGACGGCGCCAGAAAAGGGTGCGCAACAAGTTGCGCCGGGGTGGATGGCTTGCCCGACGCGGCGAGGTAGGCGGGCGATGCAACCGCCACCGAACGGACCTTGAACAAAGCGCGCTTGATCAACGTGCCACCGCTGACCTGTCCCGGCACCACGATGCCGACGTCAAAACCCTCTTCAACCAGATCGACCGGCCGGTGCAGCAGCGTGACCGCCAGTTTGACCCGTGGGCACTGCTGGCGATAACGCTGCAGTAGCGGCGTCAACGCAAATAGCGAGAATGACGCGACGGCCACGAGTTTCAGCGTACCGGATTGATCGGTCGCACTTTGAGAAACGCGGGACTCTATGGCATCCAGCTGATCGAGAAGCTGCCGGCAGCCTTCGGCATAGGCGAGCCCGGCTTCGGTCAGCGACAGGCTGCGCGTGGTCCGGTTGACAAGCCGCGTATCGAGGTGCGTTTCGAGAAGCGCGACATAGCGCGTCACCACTGCATTGGAGATGTCCAGACTCGCAGCCGCGCGTCCGAAAGAGCCGCTTTCGGCGACTTTCAGAAAGACGCGCATGGCCTGCAGTTGGTTCATCGTGATAGTGGACTTGGTCGGGGAGCGCCTGGGCGCCTGGAACTGCTGGTGTTCGGTTGAGCGCGGAGAGAAACCGTGCCGTTTGCGGCGGTGCTCCGTGACGCGAAGTGCTAATGCTGGCTGTAACAGATGGGCATCGTAATCGCCAAACAAACTGCCTGGTAAAAGAACCGGCCGAATAGCCATGATGAGACTTCCGAACGCACGATGTCGCAGAGTCGCAACGTTTTAATTAGATAAGCATCGCTAAATATTAAACGAGATAAATCGACGGCCTTGTGGCTCAAGGCTCGCCAATATTGCGATGTCGATCTTTCGAATAAGTAAAAAAATATTTTGTGCGAACGCGCGTGGCGTCTCTGAAAGTTCGACACCTAAACTCCGCTCTGCAAATCAAGCCGGTCTGCAGTGATCGCTCTGGATGAAGCCGCCCCGAGCCTGCAATCGTGCTGTGCAAATAAACCGAGTCGAGGACTCAATAATCACACGTTATCTGGAACATCATGAAAAAGATTCTGATCCTTGCGGCGGTTTCCGCGACGTTCGCTAGCGCCGCCCATGCGCAGAGCAGCGTGACGCTGTACGGTGTCGTCGATGCTGGCTTCACATATGTGCAAAACGAAGTTTCTCCCGGCAATACGCCGAAGCACGCCGCGTCGTTCGGCGTGACGAGCGGCAATGCGTCGGGCAGCCGTTGGGGCATGCGTGGTCGTGAAGATCTCGGCGGGGGTTACGCGGCGATTTTCACGTTGGAAAACGGTTTTAACGTTGCCAATGGCACAACGGGGCAAGGTAACCGCAGCTTCGGCCGCCAGGCCTTTGTCGGCGTTTCGAGCAACTATGGCACGCTGACCTTGGGTCGCCAGTACGACTCGATGGTCGACTATGTCGGGCCGTTGACCGCAACCGGCAGTTGGGGCGGTGTGTATCTCGCCCATCTCGGCGACAACGACAACGCCAACGCATCGATGCGCATCAACAACTCGGTGAAGTACCAGAGCGCGAACTATGACGGTTTCTCCTTCAGCGGTCTGTATGGCTTTTCCAACCAGGCCGGCGCTTTCGCGAATGATCGCGCCTACAGTGCGGCTATGGGTTATTCGAACGGCGGCCTGAAGCTGGCTGCCGGTTATCGCCAGGTTCAAGGTCTCGGCGGCAACGCGAACGGTGCGGTCCAGGACGGCGAGCCGAACATCGGCGTGGCGGGCGAGCGTCAGCGGCAGCGTACGTGGGGCGCCGGCGGTAGCTACACATTCGGCCCGGCTTCGGTTGGCCTCGTGTACACGCAAAGCCGCTTTAACTTTGTCGCCAATGACGCGTCGGTGCGTTATAGCAATTACGAAGTCAACGCGCATTACAACCTGACGCCGGCGTTGTCGTTCGGTGCGGCGTACACCTACATGCAGGCGTTGCAGAATACGCCGGGCGTGTCCAACGGTTCTAGCCACTGGAACCAGATCGGCCTGCAGGCTGACTATGCGCTGTCGCGTCGTACCGACCTGTACCTTGAAGGCGTTGCGCAGGTTGGCGCGAAGGGCAACAAGATTGGATCGCAAGTGTTCGGTACCGATGCGCCGTCGTCGGGCAGGAGCCAGGGCCTGGTGACGACGGGTATTCGTCACCGCTTCTAAAACGCCTTGCTGCAGGAAGAGAAAGCACCGTTCGCGGTGCTTTTTTCTTATTGGCAGATGCGATTGCGCATCGTCGTCGCGTCGGGTGTCCCCAGATACAAACATGTTCGACGGATTTGCACTAGTATTTGGTGGCTCCGTGCGCATCCGGGTTTTCGGGGCGGCGGTGCATCAAGTCCGGAGAAGACGATGATTGCACTTCGAAAGCTGAATCTGGCTGTGGTGTTGTGGGCGTTGGCGTCGGGTGTCGCCTTCGCGGATACGGTGGCGTTGAAAGCGGACCTCGAGCCGTCGAGCGAAGTGCCGCCGCGAGTGAGCCACGGGCACGGTCTGTTGAACGCCACGTTCGATACGTCGACCAAAACCCTGCAATGGACTGTGACCTACGAGGGGCTGAGCGGTCCGGCAACCGCCGCACATTTCCATGGCCCCGCGCCGGTCGGGCAGAACGCCAAGGTCCAGGTGCCGATCGGGAAAGAAGCGCTGGCAAGTCCGATCAAGGGATCGGCGGCGCTCTCCGAGCAGCAGGTGACGGATTTGATGGCGGGCCAGTGGTACTTCAATGTCCATACCGCGCAGAACCCGATGGGTGAAATTCGCGGGCAGATCTTGCCGGCGAACTAGATAGGAGAAACATCCGGTCGGCGCGGTGGCGCGCGCTTGTTCAGGATTAGAAGCCGCCGTCCACCGACGCATCGGCGAACGCACGTACCATGGCGGGACACTAGCGAAGGAGCGTGTCCCGATGAGTTGGCAAAGTGCACTCGCGTGCTGGTATCTGCGCAGACAGTTCCGGCCGCAAACCCTCAAACCGGACATCAATGTCGAGAAGGCACGCGCGTTGACCGCCAAGCGCGTCTGGTCGCCGAAAGTACCCGCTGGCTGGCGTCTGCGGGAGTTGCAGGAGGCGAAGGATTGGCCGCTGCAGGGTGAGTGGATCGAACGCGTCGACGGCGTTTCGAGCGCCCCTACCCATCCGACCGTGCTGTATTGCCACGGCGGTGGCTATTACTTCTGCTCGCCGCGTACGCATCGCTCGCTGGTGTTTGGTCTGGCGACGCGTGCCAACGCGCCGGTCTTTTCGCTCGATTACCGGCTTGCGCCGGAGCATCGTTTCCCGGCTGCGCTCGATGATGCGACCGCGGCTTACCGGCGGTTGGTGGCCGACGGCACGCCGCCCGAGTCGATCGTGATTTCAGGTGACTCCGCGGGCGGCGGCCTCGCGCTGGCCACGCTTGTTGCCTTGCGCGATGCCGGTGACCCGCTGCCTGCTGGAGGCTTGCTGTTCTCCCCATGGACCGATCTGGCCGCCGCCGGCGCCTCGATCCGCAACAATGACGGTCTCGATCCGATGTTCAGCGGCCCCGCGATCGCTCGCGCCGCGCAGGTCTATCTCGGTGACGCCCCGGCTACGCATCCGTACGCTTCGCCGGTTTATGCCGACCTGCGCGGCTTGCCGCCGCTCTTCATCATGGCGGGCAGCACGGAGGTCTTGCTGGATGACTCGCAACGCGTCGCCGATAACGCACGCGCCGCAGGCGTCGACTGCGAATTCGAAGTGTGGAAGAAAATGCCGCATGTCTGGCCGTTGTTCACGCCGTTCATCCCGGAAGGAGGCCGCGCACTCGACCGCGCCGCGGCATTTGTGCGCCGCGTGACGAGTACAACGGGCGGGCGTGGCACAGCCGCTCAACCGTCCAGCGTGACGTCGATCGCCTGATAGGCGCTCTCCACTGCCTGCTGGCCGTATTGCCGCTCCAGCCGCCGCACGGTGAAGTGGCCGTGCGCGACTTGCTGGAAGTGGTCGATGAACACGGTATTGACCATCGCGCCGAGCACTGCGCCGATCGCCGGAATCGATTTGGCGGCGATCTGCTCGCTCACCTGCACCGACAATCGCGCGGCAATCGTATTGAGCAGGCGCAGCAAGGCGGCGGAGCCATGCGCGGTGAAGCCTTTCGTCGCGATTTCTGATGACGCCTTCGACACCGCCTGCGCGAGCGCGCCGCGCATGATGAAGTAGCCGAAGTCGGCGTCGTCATCGGCTTTCGAGGTGCCGCCCATACCGAGCACGGTGAGGCATTGCAACTGCGTGTCGATCGACGCCAGATCCTCGCCCTCGCTGCGCGCGATGTCGCAGATCGAGCGGAACATGAGCGTGGTCGTGACAGGCAACTCGACCGGCAGCGCGAACAGACCGAACGCGCCTCCGGCCGCGCCCGTGGTGGCCACGGCGAACTTGTGCAGCAGATTGCTCGGCTTGTCGGGCACGATCAACGGCGAAGCGCCCGCTTGCCGCCCCAAGGTGCGCAGTGCGATCGAGAGGCACTTGCGCAGTGCCAGTTCTGTCGCATCGGTGACCTTTTCGTTGGCAAAAGCCGGTATGCGCGAGAGCAGCTTTTCGAGCGGCGCTCCGACGATGCTGGCCAGTTTCATCGCCAGCGCGGGGCTCTCCAACTCGTGTTTCGCGCGTCGCAGCGCGCTCAGATCGTCGTCCGATAATGAATGTGCTGCGAGCGAACTCTGCTCCATGTGCCTCCCTGGCGTCATGTGTTTCCATTCTTCAGTCGATTGCCGCTACGGTAAACCGCGCCGGCGCGTTCAGCTTAGAGCATCGCCCCGTGGTATGATTCCCGATTGTTTGACGAGTCAACTGTTGCACTATCAAAAATGGCTGTCCATACCGCGGCCCACCACTCGAGTGGGCAAGTCTTACCGTTTCGTGAGTCGCTGCTAGCGATGCTCGGCGTTTCCTTCGTTTCGATGCTGGTCGCGCTGGATCAGACCGTGGTCGGCACCGCGTTGCCCACCATCGTCGCGGAATTGAAGGGTTTCGAGCTCTATGCGTGGGTCGCCACGTTATATCTCCTGACCTCGGTGATCACCGTGCCGATTTTCGGCCGCCTCGGCGATTACTATGGGCGCAAGCCATTCGTGATCGCATCGATCGTCGTATTCACGGCGGCATCGGTGCTGTGCGGCGCCGCCAACAACATGCTGTTCCTCGTGCTCGCGCGCGGCTTGCAGGGCATCGGCGGCGGCATGCTGGTCGGCACCGCCTTTGCCTGCATTCCTGATCTGTTCCCCGACTCGGTCGTGCGTCTGCGCTGGCAGGTGCTGATGAGTTCGGCGTTCGGCATTGCGAACGCGGTGGGTCCGTCGCTCGGCGGTTTCCTCACGCAGTACTACGGGTGGCGCTCGGTGTTCTATGTGAATCTGCCGGTCGGACTGCTGTCCCTATTTTTCGTCTGTCGTTTCCTGCCGCATCTGCGGCACATCGAGCACGAGGGCAAGATGCGGCTTGATTGGCCTGGCGCGCTGCTGATCGCGGTGGCGCTCGGCTCGCTGCAACTGTTCGTTGAGTTCTTGCCGAAGCATGGCGTCACGTTGAGCGTCTGCGCGTTGCTCGTATTGAGCGTCGCCTCGGCATACGGCTTGTGGCAGTGGGAAAAACGCTGCCCGACGGCGATTCTGCCCGTGGATATGTTTCGCAATCCCAGTTTGTCCGCGCTTTTTACGCTGGCCGTGCTTGGCGGCTTCACGATGTTCTCGTTGCTGTTCTACGCGCCGTTGCTGTTCCAGGGCGGCTTCGGGATGTCGCCGAAAGAGGCGGGGCTCGTTATTACGCCGCTCGTCGTGTTCATTACGATCGGCAGTATTGCCAACGGCCGTATCGTCTCGCGTGTGCGCAATCCGAATCTGATGCTGTATATCGGCTTCGCGCTGGTGGCGCTAGCGTGCCTCGGCGTGGTCGTCGCGACGCGTTCCATGCCTCAATGGCTGCTGATGTCGTTCATGGTGCTAGGCGGCCTTGGTCTCGGCTTCGTGATGCCGAATCTAACGATCTTCGCGCAGCAGACGGCCGGCCGTGAGCATCTTGGCATTGCCACGGCGCTGCTGCAGTCGCTACGGATGATCGGCGGGATGATCGGCACGGCGCTGACCGGCACCCTGGTTAGCCATATGTACGCCAGCGGCGTGCGCAGCGCGCTGGAGAACGATCACGCGTCGCAATGGTTCACCGACCTCGGCGATCCGCAAATCCTGATCAATCGCGACGCGCAAACCACCTTGCTCGGCCAACTGCAGCATGCGGGTCACAACGGTGCGATGTTGCTGGAGAGCGCGCGTGAGTCGCTCGTCGCGGCGATTCATCTGGGGCTCGCGATGGCGGCGATCATTGCCGTAGTGTCCGTGTGGCAAAGCCGCCGCGTGCCGCCAATCAAGCTCCAGCGCAAGCTCGAGCCGGTGATTCACGCGGATTGATTTTTTAGCCTTACCGTTTTACTGACAGATCATGGAAGAACAGGACCGCGTCGCCGTTATGCAGCAATTCGGGCGCACTTATCGGGCATTCATGTCGGCGTTCGAGGCCCAGGTTGGCCAGCCCTTGCCGCGCTGGCGCATTCTGCTCGCACTGCACGAGCAAGCCGGCGAGTCGTCGCAGAAGCGGCTGGTTGAACGCTTGCGCGTCGATCCGGGCGCGCTCACGCGGCAGTTGAAAACGCTCGAGGGCTTAGGCTGGATTGCGCGCAGCATGGATACGCGCGATAACCGCGTGACCAATGTGCGTTTGACAGAAACTGGGCAGGCAATAACCAAAGCCAGCCTGCCGCGCCGCAACGCTTTTTTGCATGACACGATGACGGCATTGCCGGATGAGGCGCTCAGCGCGCTCTCAGGAGCCTTGAAGATGCTGGAAGAGCGGATCGGTGAGGTGGCGGCGACGGCTAACGCTGCAAACGCAGAGTCGGTTTCCGTTCCGCAAGCGTTGGACGTGACTAACACCGGCTCGACGCGCTAGGGCATCGCAGATGAAAGTGGCGCCGATCAAGCGCCGCGTTTGCCATGCATGACATGGCCTGCATCGAAGCCGTGAACGTCATCAGCATCGGAAACGGCGCGCCACTTCACCGTGACGCGCCGTTTTCATCAGAAGCGAATCAGAAGAACGTTTCGATCACTTCCGTGACGCGGTACGACGGATCGAGCACCAGCACCTGACGCCACTTGTCGAACGTCAGGCACGGATGCGAGATGTCGAACGCGATCATGTCGCCCACCTTCAGATCGGCGCCGGCGGGAATCCGCAGATACGCGTGCTGATCCATCAAGCCGAAAATCTCCCAACCTTCGCTCGCCGCGATATCGCGCGGCGCCTCGGTGCCCGGACGGTAGTGGCGCGCCGGTTCGGGCATGCCCGCGTCGAAAGCGGAATCGCGCTTGCCGAGACCGACGATCGCGCGATCCGGTTCCGGAATCGACTGCACGTAGGCCCACAGTTGCAACGCCGGCAACAGGCCTTCGCCCATTTTCTTCGCGACCGGATTACGCGCGAAGATGTCGGTTTGCGCCTTGCGGTAGACCCCGACGTCATGCGTCAGATAGCAGCCGGGCCGCAGCACGACTTCGACCTTGCCGGTCTCCGAGGCTTTCACGAATTCTTCCGCGACCACGTCGTACCAGGCCGAACCGGCGCCTGACAAAACGGCCGGTGTACGGGCAAAACGTCCTTCCTCGACCAGTGCGCGCGTAACGGCGACAGCGCTTTGCAGGAACTCGCGCACTTCGTGTTCTTCCTTCAGCACGCCTTCATACAATTCGACGCCTGCCAGCTTCAGCACATCCGGATAGCGTGCGATCGCTTCGAGCACCGCGTTGCGCTGCGCTTCGTCGCGTACGCCGGTGCGGCCGCCCGGTACGCCGAGTTCGAGCAATACCTGCAACGGCTTGCGCACCGAGGTGAAAAACTCGCCCAGTTGTTCGACACCTTCGACCGAATCGACAAGACAGAAAAACTCGAAATCGGGATCGCTCAGCAACTCGGCGACCATCATCATGTTGCGGCGGCCAACCAGCTGGTTCGCCATCAGGATCCGCGACACGCCGCCGTGATACGCCGCGCGCACCTGGTGCGCGGTGGCGAGCGTGATGCCCCATGCGCCGGTTTCGAGTTGACGGCGAAACAGTTGCGGCGCCATGGTGGTTTTGCCGTGCGGCGCGAGCTTGACGCCATATTCGGCGACGAACGCCTGCATCCACTTCAGATTGTGTTCCACGCGATCCGCGTATAGCACAGCGGCGGGCAGGCTCACGTCTTCGTTCAGCAGGTTCCACTCGAGGCGCGCCGCATCCATGAGCTGGATGCTGGTGCCCGGGACCATGCCCAAGCCCTTGCTATAAGGATCAATTGTTGCGCCCTGATAGTTTGTAACTTTCATGTGTCCCTGCTCCATCGTCCGGTTAAATTGAATCAAAGTTGACTTTACTATGTTACCGAAAGTACGATGCGTGAACGAATGTTATTTAGTACCACGGTTTCCCGGAGGCTGTTTGTAAGGCTTCACGGGACGCCCGCGATCCCCGTCAAACACCCTTGATGAACTCAACCGCCGAGCCGCTGGCCTTCGATATCGTCGCGCGCATTGCCGAATGCGCGCCGGAACTGCGTTCGGCCGAACGGAAGGTTGCCGCGCTGATTCTCGACGATCTGACCGGCGCGTCGCGTGCCAGTATCGGCGCGCTGGCTCAGCAGGCCGAGGTGAGCGTCGCGACCGTGACCCGTTTTGCGAAGGCGGTGGGTTGCCGCGACGTGCGGGAGTTGAAGTTGCGGCTCGCGCAGGCTGCGGCGGTCGGCCAGCGCTTCCTGCAAGCGGGCGGCCCTACCGATGCCCCGGAGCCCATCGCCACTCGCGTTTTCGACGAACTGCAAACCGCGCTGGCCCATAACCATCAACTTCTTCGTCAGGCGCCTTTAGCCGAAGCGGCAGCCGCCTTGCGCGCCGCGCGCATGATCTATGTATTCGGCATGGGCGGTGGGTCGACCGCGTTGGCTGACGAAATGCGCTTCAGGCTCGTGCGGCTCGGCCGCCCGGTCGCGACCTATCAGGACGGCTTGTTGCAGCGGATGGTGGCGAGCACCGTGTCGCGCGAGTGCGTGGTGATCGCGCTGTCCACCACCGGGCGTGTGCCCGAGATGGTCGAGAACTGCAAGATCGCGCGCAGCTATGGAGCCAGCGTGATTGCGCTGACCGCGCCGGCTTCGCCGTTGGCGAGGCTGGCCGATTGGGTGATCCCGATCGTCGCTTTTGAAACCGATTTCATTTACAAGCCGTCGTCGTCACGTTACGCGATGATGATGGCGCTCGACGTTCTCGTTACCGAACTCGCCGTCAGTCAGGGTGACGAGAGCCGCGAATTGCTGCGCCGCATGAAGCACGCGCTCGATACGCACCGTGGCGGTGGCGATCGACAACCATTAGGAGACTGATCCATGCATTCGCACCCCGAAGCCGCCGATACGCTGATCGTCGGCGCGCAACTGTACGACGGCACGGGCGCACCGCCGGTCGAACGCGACGTCGCGATCCGTGATGGCCGCATTGCCGCGATCGGCAATCTGTCGAACTGGCTTGCTGAAGAGGTGATCGAGGCCAATGGCCGTGCGCTGGCGCCGGGCTTCATCGACGTTCATACGCATGACGACACGCACGTGATCCGCTCGCCGCAAATGCTGCCGAAGATCACCCAGGGCGTGACGACGGTGATCGTCGGCAACTGCGGGATCAGCGCGTCGCCGGTTTCGTTGAAGGGCGATCCGCCCGATCCGATGAACCTGCTCGGCGAGCGTGACGCGTTTCAGTACCCGACGTTCGCTGCGTATGTCGAAGCGGTGAACGCGGCGCGTCCCGCGGTGAATGTCGGTGCGCTGATTGGGCACACGGCGTTGCGCAGCAACCAGATGGACCGCCTGGACCGGGCGGCGACAGGGCAGGAAATCGAAGGCATGCGCGCGCAGCTCGAAGAGGCGCTGGCAAACGGTGCGTTGGGCCTGAGTTCGGGCCTCGCGTACGGCTCCGCCTTCTCCGCGCCGACCGAAGAGGTGATGGCGCTGGCCGAGCCGCTCGCCGCCGCCGGTGCGCTTTACACGACGCACATGCGCACTGAGTTCGACGCGATTCTCGACGCGATGGACGAAGCGTACCGGGTGGGCCGTCACGCGCATGTGCCGGTGGTGATTTCGCATCTGAAGTGCGCGGGGCCGTCCAACTGGGGGCGTAGCGAAGAGGTGCTGAAGTCGCTGGAAGGCGCGCGCCGCTTGCAGCCGATCGGTTGCGACTGCTATCCGTACAACCGCAGTTCGTCGACGCTCGATCTGAAGCAGGTGACGGGCGACATCGACATTACGATTACGTGGTCGGAGCCGCATCCCGAGATGGCGGGCAAGCTGGTGAAGGAGATAGCCGCCGAGTGGGGCGTCACGCAACAGGAGGCGGGCAAGCGTTTGCAGCCTGCGGGCGCGGTTTATCACAACATGTCCGAGGACGATGTGCGGCGGATTCTGTCGCATCCCGCGACGATGGTCGGCTCAGATGGTTTGCCGAACGATCCGTTGCCGCATCCGCGTTTGTGGGGCGCGTTTCCGCGCGTGCTCGGCCACTACGCGCGCGATGCGAAGCTGCTGCCGCTCGAAGAGGCGGTGCGCAAGATGACCAGCTTGTCGGCGCACCGGTTTGGTCTCGCGCAGCGCGGCGAGGTGCATATCGGTTATCACGCGGATCTGGTGTTGTTTGATCCCGCCAGGGTTCGCGACGTGGCGACGTTCGAGAACCCGCAGCAGGCCGCTGATGGTATCGACGCGGTGTGGGTGAATGGCGTGTTGACTTACCGCGATGGCGCGGTGACTGGCGAACGGGCAGGGCATTTTGTGGCGCGCGGTGCGGCGTCGAAGGGTGATGCGCACGGCGCGTTTTGATTTTTTCGATCGAGCGATTGTGGCGCGTGTGGTGGTTTTGCTGGATGCGCGCCGGACTTTTAAAGGAGTTGGATGATGAAGCGATATGGCGTTGAAGGTGGCAAGGGTACCGGTGGTCAACATATGCCGTTTGCTCGGGCTGTTGAGGCGGACGGCTGGTTGTTCGTTTCCGGGCAGACGCCGATGGAAAACGGTGAGGTGATCAATGGCGGGATCGTTGAGCAATCGCACAAGGCGATTCAGAATGTGTTCGCCATTCTGAAGGAAGCGGGGTATGGGGCGGAACATGTCGTCCGTTGTGGCGTGTGGCTCGACGATCCGCGGGACTTTGCTTCTTTCAACAAGGTGTTTCGGGAGTACTTCGGCGAGAATCCGCCGGCTCGGGCTTGTGTGGTTTCTTCTATGGTGATTGATTGTCGGGTTGAGGTTGATTGCGTTGCTTATAAGAAGCCTTCGGCTTGATTTTTTTGTTTGCCGTGGGCGGGGGGTGAGGTTTTTGCCTGGTCGGCGGTTTTCTTGTTGATCTGGATCTTTGGCCTTTCCTTGATTTGCTAGTGGTTTATTGGCGTTGCCCCTGTGCGGGGCGGCACTTACTTTCTTTGCCGCCGCAAAGAAAGTAAGCAAAGAAAGCGGCTTCACACCGCAAGCTCATAAGCGGGTCCCCCGCGCAGCCACGGTAGTGGTGCATCTGGAATCTGTGTTCCCGCGCACTCCGCGTTAGCGACAAGGCGCTCATCAGCTCCCACTCCGCACTGCGTGCGTCGCGGACGGGTCTGCCTGGGAAACCAGCGGCTTCGCTTCGCGTAGCGGGAGCCTTCGGCTTCGCCTCGGCACGGCGCTCCCGCCATGATCGGCGACACCCAGTTCAAAGAAGATGTCGGTGCGTCGCATTCGCGGTGCAATCGCGATCGTTGCCGCGGTTGTGCTCGCAGCAGCGAGGCAACGGCGAGTCAGGAAACGGGGGCAAACGCGCGAGAGCGAAACGGCATCGAGCGAACAGCGAGGCAACGGCGAATCGGGGAACGGGGACTAACGGGAGAATGAAATCGCAGCCCGGTGGCAGCGACGCAACGGCGAGCTGGGAACGAACCAAACCGCGAAAGCGAAAATCCGGCGGCCGGTTTTATAAGCCGGGTATCGGCGCGCGCAGCGCCGCCGGAGGTATGACTGCCTTGTCACTAAAGCGGAATGTGCGAGGCGACAGATTCCAGATGCACCACTACCGCTACTGTGCGGGGGACCCGCTTAAAAATTAGCGGTGTGAGCCGCTTTCTTTTGCCTACTTTTCTTTGCGGCAGGCAAAGAAAAGTAGGTGCCGCCCCGCACAGGGGCAACGCCAATAGACCACTAAGAAAACAAGGAAAGGCCAAAGATCCAGATCAACAAGAAAACCGCCGACAAGGCAAAAAATCACACTTTTACTGCCGCGCCAACCGCATATTATCCGGCATCGGCAAATTGTAATTCGTCCGGAACGGATTAATATCGAGCCCCCCGCGCCGCGTATACCGCGCATAGACAGCCAGCTTCACCGGCCGGCAGGCCTTCAGAACATCGATAAAAATCCTCTCGACACACTGCTCATGAAACCCGGTGTGATTCCGATAGGAGATGATGTACCGCAGCAAACCCGCATGATCAATCTGCGGCCCGACATAATGAATCTGCACGCTACCCCAGTCAGGCTGCCCGGTCACCGGACAATTCGACTTCAGCAAGTTAGAGAACAAGGTCTCCTCAACCGGCGCTTCATCAAGCGCAGCCTTCAGCAACGAAGCATCCGGCTGATAAACATCCGTATCCAGATCGAGCCGATCCAGCGACAAGCCTTCAAACTCTTCCATCTGCAACTTGCCAAACTCATACGGCGCGGCCAAATGGACAGAAACCGTCGCGCCGCAAGAAGCGGACACATCCCGCTTGATCGTGTCACGCACTACGTCCATCGACTCGAACGCCGTCTGCGCAAATGACCCAAGATAAAGCTTGAACGACTTCGACTCGACAATATTCGGCGAATCAGCCGGCACAAAGAAAGTCGCCACAGCAATCTGCGGCTTGCCGCGCGCATTCAGCCAGGACAGCTCGTAAGCATTCCAGATATCCGTGCCGAAAAACGGCAACTGCGCGCCTATCCCAATCGCCTCACGCGCGTTCTTCCTGGCAATCGGAAAAAGCAAAGAGGCGTCGTATTGTTCGGTGTAAGTGGAAGCCTTACCCAGCGGTGACTGTTCAGGTGTCATGATGCATTCACGATGCCACTCAGCACGTGCCCCGTCGCCGTCACGACGCGGGCCGATTCGCAATGGCCAATTTGGTCGTCGAAGAAAAAGTCCGGCTCGAATTCACGCAAAAACGCGCTTTTGTCGAGGCCGCCAAGGAACATCGCTTCGTCGATTTCGATGTTCCACGCCATCAATGTGCGGATCGCGCGCTCATGCGCCGGCGCCGAGCGCGCCGTCACCAATGCCGTACGAATATGCATCGGCGCGGCTTCGTCCGCGAGTTTTTGCAGCCGGTGCAGCGCTTCGAGCAACGGCTTCAAAGGGCCATCGGCCAGCGGCAAATCTTTGTTGTGAATCTCATGGCCGACGAACGCGCGCAGGCCATCCTTCTGGAACACGCGCTCGGCTTCGTCGGAAAACAGCACGGCGTCGCCGTCAAAGGCAATCCGGATCTCGTCCGGATACGTACTCGCCATTCTCGCCGATTCGGGCAAGACGCGCGCAGCCGGAAATCCGGCGGCCAATGCGTCGCGTACGTCATCCTGATTCGCGGACAAAAACAGCGCGGCGTTCAACGGCTTCAGATAGCCGAACGGCGCGCGCCCACGTGTAAACACGCCACGCTCGATCGCGAGTCCATATTCCCGGCACGAATGAAACGCGCGCAAGCCGCTGATCGGATCGCTGCGCGACAGGATCACGACTTCGACCCGATGGCCACCGGCATTCAAGGCCAGCAGCTTGCGGATCAGCGGGAACGCGACGCCCGGTTTGGCAGGCACGGCCAGCCGTTCGCGCTGCAAGGCCTCATACGCTCGCAGGTCGCCCGCCTCGTACACGCGGTTCTCTTCCTCGAAGTCGAACAGCGCGCGCGACGAGATTGCCACCACCAGTTTGTCGACGAGCGAAAGAGCCATCTGCGCGTTTCAATCCAAAAAGATCATGCGAGGAACAAGCGGTACACGGGGTTCTGCGTTTCTTCCCAGTACGGATAACCCAGTGTCGCGAGAAAGCGGTCGAACTCGCGGTTCTCGCTTTCCGGCACCTGGATGCCGACCAGGATCGAACTGTAGTCCGCGCCCTGATTACGATAGTGGAACAGGCTGATATTCCAGTTCGGCGCCATCGACGACAGGAACTTCATCAGCGCGCCCGGCCGCTCCGGAAATTCGAAGCGGAACAGGCGTTCGTCATGCGCAAGCGGCGAGCGGCCGCCGACCATGTAGCGGATGTGCTGCTTGGACAGTTCGTCGAAGGTCAGATCGACGGTGGCAAAACCATGCGCTTCGAACGCGCCGGCGATCTGCGCCGACTCGCTGCGGTTGCGGATCTGTACGCCGACAAAGATATGGGCGGAGTTGGCATCCGCAATCCGGTAATTGAACTCGGTGACGCTGCGGGTGCCCACCAGCTCGCAGAAGCGGCGGAAGCTGCCGCGCTCTTCGGGAATCGTCACCGCGAACACCGCCTCGCGCGCCTCGCCGACTTCGGCGCGCTCGGCCACGAAACGCATGCGGTCGAAGTTCATGTTCGCGCCCGACGTGATCGCGATCAGCGTCTGGTTTTCAAGGCCCTCGCGCTCGGCATACTGTTTGGCGCCCGCCACGGCCAGCGCGCCGGCCGGCTCCAGCACGCTGCGGGTGTCCTGGAACACGTCCTTGATCGCGGCGCACAGCGCATCGGTATTCACGAGCAGCACGTCGTCGAGATAATCGCGGCACAGGCGGAAGGTTTCGTCGCCCACCAGCTTGACGGCCGTGCCGTCCGAGAACAGCCCGACTTCGTTCAATGTGACCCGTTCCCCAGCTTTCAGCGAGGCGGCCATCGCGCACGAGTCGTCGGTCTGCACGCCGATCACCCTGATCTCCGGGCGCACCGATTTCACGTATGCCGCGACGCCTGCCGCGAGTCCGCCGCCGCCGATCGGCACGAAGATCGCGTGGATCGGGCCCTGATGCTGGCTGAGAATCTCCATCGCGACCGTGCCCTGGCCGGCGATCACATACGGATCGTCGAACGGGTGAACGAAGGTCAGGCCGCGTTCTTCCTGCAGCTTTACCGCGTGGCCGTACGCGTCACTATAGGACTCGCCGAACTGCACGACTTCGACCGTTGCCCCGCCATGCGCACGCACGGCGTCGACCTTCACCTGCGGGGTGGTCACCGGCACCACGATGATCGCCTTCACGCCCATGCGCGCCGCCGACAGCGCGACGCCCTGCGCATGATTGCCCGCCGACGCGGTAATCACGCCGCGCTCGAGCGCGTCCGCCGGGATATGCGCCATCTTGTTGTAGGCGCCGCGCACCTTGAAGGAGAACACCGGCTGGTTGTCCTCGCGCTTCAGATAAACCGGATTGGACAGGCGCGCCGACAGATTCGGCGCGCGTTCGAGTTCGGTCTCGCGGGCCACGTCGTAGACGCGCGCGGTCAGGATTTTCTTCAGGTAGTCGTGGGAAGCCATGCGGGTGGCGCGGTGCGCTTTGTGAGACGGGAAAGGGTCAATGATAGCGCCAACGGTGGGCGCTCTGGCCGTCGCCGAACCCTCGGCGCGCGCCTGAGCGCCGCCGGCAAGTGGCCGCCCGACCGTTCGGTCGGAGAATTCGTCATAGGCATCGATGGGCGCCGTTCTACCCAAAACCCCCTAAAACCCCGCCACCACTCCGATTTCGGGCGTCAACGCGCGGCGGAATCATAAGGTAGAATTCCATTTTGGAATAAGGATCGGAAGATGCACTGGCAGCCTCGGATCGCCCATTTGATGCCCGTCCCGCGTGAGTCTTGCCCCGCGGCGGAGCGTCACGTCCGTCAGGCACGATCGTGTAGCTGTCTCTGAGCGCCGTGAAGCGACCGATGTGGGTAAGCCGTCGGTTGCGCTTCGCTCCCCTAGAAGATTTCCAGCATTGCGCCCCACGCGCACCGTCCGCCGACGCCTCACCCGTGAGCGCGCCTGGTTGACCCACCGAGTCGTCCGAACATGAACGCACCTCAAGTTTTCGATCCGCACGGGGCCGCCGCAGCGGTGGCCGCCGATCCCGAAGCGCGTCTGCGCGAAATTCCCTATAACTACACGTCGTTCTCCGACCGCGAAATCGTTATCCGCCTGCTAGGCGACGATGCCTGGGCGGCTCTGGCCGAACTGCGCGCTGAACGCCGCACCGGCCGCTCGGCACGCATGCTGTACGAAGTGCTCGGCGACATCTGGGTCGTGCGCCGCAATCCTTACCTGCAGGACGACCTGCTCGACAATCCGAAGCGCCGGGCGCTGCTGATCGAGGCGCTGCACCATCGTCTGACCGAGATCGAAAAGCGCCGTCGCGCCGATCTGGTCGCCCATGGCGACGAAGCAGGGATTGATCGGGCGGCTCGCGTTGAGACGCTGGTGGCGGCGGCACGTCGTGCCGTCGACGATTTCGAGAGCGAATTCCAGAAAACCTTCGATCTGCGCCGTCGCGCGAACAAGGTGCTGGGTCGCGTCACGGAAAAAGACAACATCAAGTTCGACGGCCTGTCCCGTGTCTCGCACGTGACCGACGCAACCGACTGGCGTGTGGAATACCCGTTTGTCGTACTGACTCCGGATACCGAGGCCGAAATCGCCGGCATGATCAAGGCGTGTTTCGAATTGGGGTTGACCGTGATTCCGCGTGGCGGCGGCACGGGTTACACGGGCGGCGCGGTGCCGCTCACGCCGTTTTCCGCTGTCATCAATACGGAAAAGCTCGAACAGCTTGGCGCGGTCGAGCTGACCGAACTGCCGGGCGTCGACCGCAAGGTGCCGACGATTTTCTCCGGCGCCGGTGTCGTGACGCGCCGCGTGACCGAAGCCGCGGAACAGGCCGGCTATGTGTTCGCGGTGGATCCGACCTCGCTGGATGCGTCCTGCGTCGGCGGCAACGTCGCGATGAACGCAGGCGGCAAGAAAGCGGTGCTGTGGGGCACGGCGCTCGACAACCTCGCCTGGTGGCGCATGGTCGACCCGGAAGGGAACTGGCTGGAAGTCACGCGTCTGGATCACAACCTCGGCAAGATTCACGACATCGAAGTCGCGCGCTTCGAGCTGAAGTGGTTTGACGGCAGCCACGCGCCGGGAGAAAAGCTGCTGCGCACGCAAGCGCTCGACATCAAGGGCCGCGTGTTCCGCAAGGAAGGCCTCGGCAAGGACGTGACCGACAAATTCCTGGCGGGTCTGCCGGGGGTGCAGAAAGAAGGCTGCGACGGCCTGATCACGTCGGCGCGCTGGGTGCTGCACAAGATGCCGGCGCATACGCGCACGGTCTGCCTCGAATTCTTCGGTCAGGCCCGCGAAGCGATTCCGAGCATTGTCGAGATCAAGGATTATCTGTTCGAAACGTCGAAGCAGGGCGGCGCGATTCTCGCCGGCCTCGAGCATCTGGACGAGCGCTATCTGCGCGCGGTCGGCTACGCGACCAAGAGCAAGCGCAACGCGTTTCCGAAGATGGTGCTGATCGGCGACATCGTCGGCGACGACGCGGACGCGGTTGCACAAGCCACCTCGGAAGTCGTGCGCATGGCCAACGGCAAGAGCGGCGAAGGTTTCGTCGCCGTCAACGCCGAAGCGCGCAAGCGCTTCTGGCTCGACCGCAGCCGGACCGCGGCGATTGCCAAGCACACCAACGCGTTCAAGATCAACGAAGACGTGGTGATCCCGCTCGACCGGATGGGCGAGTACACCGACGGCATCGAGCGCATCAATATCGAACTGTCGATCAAGAACAAGCTGCAACTGGTCGACGCGTTGGAAACGTTCTTCAAGGGCGGCAAGCTGCCGCTCGGCAAGAGCGACGACGCCAACGAGATTCCGAGCGCGGAGCTGCTCGAAGATCGCGTGCAGCAGGCGCTCGATCTGCTGAAGAAGGTGCGCACGCGCTGGGAATTCCTGCGCGACAAGCTCGACCTGTCTTTGCGCGAGGCGCAGCACTATCTGGTCGGCCTCGGCTACGAAGGGCTGGCGGAGAAGTTTGCCGACCGCGCGGACGCGCAGCCTGACGCGACCGTCTTTCATATCACCCAGGACCGCACGATTCGCGTCTCCTGGAAGCAGGAAATCCGCGCCGAGTTGCGCCAGATCTTCAACGGCGGCGAATTCAAGCCGATTCTCGAAGAAGCCCAGGCGATCCACAAGACGGTGCTGCGTGGCCGCGTGTTCGTCGCGCTGCACATGCATGCGGGCGACGGCAACGTCCATACGAACCTGCCGGTCAACTCCGACAACTACGAGATGCTGCAGGACGCCCACACGGCGGTCGCGCGCATCATGAAGCTGGCGCGTTCGCTCGACGGCGTGATCTCCGGCGAGCACGGCATCGGCATTACCAAGCTCGAATTCCTGACCGAAGAAGAAATCGGCGAATTCCGTGCCTACAAGCAGCGCGTCGATCCGCACGGCCGCTTCAACGCGGGCAAGCTGCTCGAAGGCGCTGACCTGCGCAACGCCTACACGCCGAGCTTCGGCCTGATGGGCTATGAATCGCTGATCATGCAGCAGTCCGACATCGGCGCGATTTCCGAGTCGATCAAGGACTGTTTGCGTTGCGGCAAGTGCAAGCCGGTGTGCGCGACCCACGTGCCGCGTGCGAACCTGCTGTACAGCCCGCGCAACAAGATTCTCGCCACTTCCTTGCTGGTCGAGGCGTTCCTGTACGAAGAGCAGACCCGCCGCGGCGTGTCGATCAAGCACTGGGACGAGTTCAACGACGTCGCCGATCACTGCACCGTCTGTCACAAGTGCGTGACGCCGTGCCCGGTGAAGATCGATTTCGGCGACGTGACGATGAACATGCGCAACCTGCTGCGCAAGATGGGCAAGAAGAAATTCAATCCGGGCAACGCGGCCGGCATGTTCTTCCTGAACGCCACCAACCCGCAGACCATCAACCTCGCGCGCACGGCGATGATGGGGATCGGCTACAAGGCGCAGCGTCTCGGCAACGATGTGCTCAAGAAGTTCGCGAAGAAGCAGGCAGCGCACCCGCCGGCTACCGTCGGCAAGCCGCCGGTCACGCAACAGGTGATCCACTTCATGAACAAGAAGATGCCGGGCAACCTGCCGAAGAAAACCGCCCGCGCGTTGTTGGATATCGAGGACAACAAGATCGTCCCGATCATCCGCAACCCGAAGACGACCACGGCCGATACGGAAGCGGTGTTCTACTTCCCGGGCTGCGGCTCGGAGCGGCTGTTCTCGCAAGTCGGTCTGGCCACGCAAGCCATGCTGTGGGAAGCGGGCGTGCAAACCGTGCTGCCGCCGGGCTACCTGTGCTGCGGTTATCCGCAGCGCGGCTCGGGCCAGTTCGACAAGGCCGAACAGATCGTCACGGATAACCGTGTGCTGTTCCACCGCGTCGCCAATACGCTGAACTACCTCGACATCAAGACGGTGGTGGTGTCGTGCGGCACGTGTTACGACCAGTTGGCCGGCTACGAATTCGAGAAGATCTTCCCGGGCTGCCGGATCATCGATATCCACGAGTTTCTGCTGGAGAAGGGCATCAAGCTCGAGGGCGTAAACGGCGTGCGCTACATGTATCACGACCCGTGCCACTCGCCGATCAAGACGATGGACCCGGTCAAGCTCGTCAATTCGTTGATGGGTTCGGAGAAGGACGGCTACAAGATCGAGAAGAACGATCGCTGCTGTGGCGAATCCGGCACACTCGCGGTGACGCGCCCGGACATTTCGACGCAAGTCCGCTTCCGCAAGGAAGAGGAAATGCGTAAGGGCGCGGCGAAATTGCGCGGTATTCCGTTGGTCGCCGAAGCCGGCGCGAACGGGATCAATGCGGCGAATGCGTCGGCCGGCGCGGCGGGGGCGCCGGAGGGCTCGGTGCTCAAGGCCGGTAGCGGCCCGCAACCGAACGGCGCCACCGACGTCAAGATCCTGACGAGCTGCCCGTCCTGCCTGCAAGGGCTGTCGCGCTACAACGAAGACGCCGGCACCGAGGCGGACTACATCGTCGTCGAGATGGCACGTCACGTGCTCGGTGAAGACTGGATGTCGGACTATGTCCAGCGGGCGAACAATGGCGGAATCGAGCGCGTGCTGGTTTAATGGCACGACTGACGATTTTTGCCTGAGGACGACGATGGAATGCGTTTTTTGCCGTGAAGATGGCGGTGACGTGCTGTGGCAGGACGACACGCTGCGTGTCGTCCTCGCCGACGAACACGATTACCCGGGCTTTTGCCGGGTGATCTGGAATACGCACGTCGCCGAGTTTTCCGATCTCGCCGCAACCGACCGGGATCGCGTCATGCAGGCCGTTTATGCGGTCGAGCGGGCGATGCGGCGCATTCTTCAGCCTGTGAAGGTCAACTTGGCGAGCCTTGGCAACCAGGTGCCGCACGTGCATTGGCACGTGATTCCGCGTTTTTCGAACGACGCTCACTTCCCCCTGCCGATCTGGGCGCCGCGCCAACGTACGGTGTCCGAAGCCATGCTGTCGTCGCGCCGCGCGCAAGCTACCCTGCTGCGCGAAGCGGTGCGGCAGGAAATCGAACAGGTTTTTGGCTGAACGTCCCTGAGTCTGGCGTTGCGCGCCAGATGTGCCGAGGGGTTCGGAAACTCGGGACGGCCTGGCGTTTTCTATATGAGGTCAACATGAGTGGACTGACTCCCAATACTCCCGTGCCGACCGGCGTGGTCGTGCATTCCAGATCGCGCGTGCTCGAACTGCAATACGCAAATGGCGAAACCTATCGCCTGCCGTTCGAGTTACTGCGCGTGTATTCGCCATCGGCGGAAGTGATGGGCCACGGGCCCGGCCAGGAGACGCTGCAAACCGGCAAGCGCGAGGTCACGATCAAGATGATCGAAGGCGTCGGCAACTATGCGATACAGCCGACTTTCTCCGACGGGCACTCCACCGGCATCTATTCCTGGGACCTGCTGCACGACATGGCCGTCCGTCAGGATGAACTCTGGCGCGAATATCTCGCCAAACTGGCAGCGGCCGGCGTTGACCGCGATGCGCCAATGACCCCCGCCGGTGCTGCGCACGGGCACTGTCACTGATACGATTCGCCCTGATCGCCGCACTGATGCGGCGCAACATATTTCAGAATACGCGAAAGGACGAGCGCGATGAGCAAAACCCACTTCGGCTTTCAATCGGTCGACGAACAGGAAAAAGCGCAGAAGGTGGCGGGCGTGTTCCACTCGGTCGCCTCAAACTACGACTTGATGAACGACCTGATGTCGGGCGGGTTGCACCGGGCGTGGAAGATGTTCACGATCGCCCAGGCCAACGTCCGGCCGGGCTTCAAGGTGCTCGACATCGCTGGCGGCACGGGCGATCTGTCGAAGGCGTTCGCAAAACAGGCGGGCGAAACCGGCGAAGTCTGGCACACCGACATCAACGAATCGATGCTGCGCGTGGGCCGCGACCGGCTGCTGGACAAGGGTGTGATTACGCCGGCACTGCTTTGCGACGCCGAAAAAATCCCCTTTCCCGACAATTACTTCGATGTGGTGACGGTGGCCTTCGGCTTGCGTAACATGACTCATAAGGACGTGGCGTTAGCCGAGATGCGCCGCGTGTTGAAACCGGCAGGCCGTCTGCTGGTGCTGGAGTTCTCGAAAGTATGGGATCCGCTTAAAAAGGTCTACGACGTCTATTCGTTCAAGGTGTTGCCGTGGCTCGGCGAGCGCTTTGCGAAGGACGCCGAGAGCTACCGCTACCTGGCGGAATCGATCCGGATGCATCCGGACCAGGAAACTTTAAAAACAATGATGGAACAAGCGGGCCTGGACGGCGTCAAATATTACAATTTGTCAGCTGGCGTGGTAGCTTTACATGTGGGGACCAAATACTAGGGTCTCTAACCCATCGATTTTTAAAGGAAAGTACGAAAATGTCCGATTCAGGTGTGTTATCTCCCCGTAAGGTTAAGCGGTCGTTGGTGAGAAGAATCGGACTGATCGCGATGGTCGGTCTGATCATGGCCGGCTCTCTCGCCTCGCTCGATGCGGAAGCTCGCCGCATGGGCGGTGGCCGTAGTATTGGCCGTCAGTCGAACACGGTTCAGCAGCAGTCGACCCCATCGCAACCTTCCCAAAGCAATCAGGCGATGCAGCAGCGCGCGCAGCCGGCGCCGGCTCCTGCGCCGACGCCTGCCGCGGCGCCCAACCGCTCGCGCTGGCTCGGGCCGATCGCCGGTCTTGCGGCTGGTCTCGGTATCGCGGCGCTGTTGTCGCACTTCGGTCTCGGCGGCGCATTCGCCGGCGCCATGGCCAACATCATTGTGATCGCGGTGCTCGCGATGATCGGCATCTGGCTGGTCCGCCGCTTCATGGGCCGCAAACGCGACACGGCTCAGCCGGCCTACGCCGGCGGCTCGCCGTCGTTGAATGCGGGTGGTACCGGCTATGCGCAGGAACCGCGTTATACCGCTCCGCCCACGGGCTCCTACCTCGAACCGCAAGGCAATCCGCTGAGCACGCCGTCCATCAACACCGCCCCGGTCGTACCGGCAGGCTTTGATTCGGAAGCGTTCCTGCGCAACGCCAAGGTGTACTTCGTACGTCTGCAAGCCGCGTGGGACGTCGGCAACACGGAAGACATCCGCGAATTCACCACCCCGGAAATGTTCGCCGAGGTCAAGGTCGATCTGTCGTCGCGCGGCGCCGAGTCCAATCAGACGGACGTGGTGCAACTGAATGCGGAATTGCTGGGCGTTGAAGAACGTGCGACCGAGTACTTCGCCAGCGTGCGCTTCTCCGGCCTGATCCGTGAATCGGCGGGTGCGGCGGCTGAGCCGTTCGTCGAAGTGTGGAACCTGACGAAGTCGAACCGCCCCGGTGAAGGCTGGCTGCTGGCCGGTATTCAGCAAGTGGTGCAGCACTGAAGTTGCCGCGAAACAGAGCCGGGGCAGCGCCGCGAGCCCTGACTTCGCTCACAGCATTGGCCGTTCGGCATAGCAGGCCGCGAAGCGAACGGACGTTACAATAGGAACCCGCGCGGGCACCTCGCCCGCGCGGGTTTTTTCTTGCCACTCTCAATGACCCTCGCCGCCAAGCCCTTCGCTGCTGCCGTCAATCACCTGCTCGCCCGCGAATCGTGGGCTCGAGAGCGCCTCGCCCCATACGCGGGCAAGACCGCCAGACTGTCCTGTCCGCCGGTTACGCTGATGCTGCTGGTGCAACCGGACGGCTATCTGGGCGCGATCGGCGAAACCGATACGCAACAGTTCGACGTCACCATTTCGGTGCCGCCTGATGCGCTGCCGGCCTTCCTGCAAGGCGGCCAGGCAGCGGTGATGAAGCACGTGAAGATCGAAGGCGACGCTGAATTCGCGACTGTGATTGCCAGGCTCGCCGAGCATCTGCGCTGGGAGCCGGAAGAGGATCTGGCGAAACTGATCGGCGACGGTCCGGCATGGCGGGTCGCGTCGGTCGTGCGTACGGTTGGCGAACACGCGCGGCGCACCGGGCGCAACCTGCTCGACACCGCCGCCGAATATCTTCTCGACGAAAATCCGCAACTGGTACGGCGCGTCGCACTGGAAGAATTCAACGCCGAACTGGCCCGCGCCCGCGATGCTTTGGCGCGAGTGGAAAAGCGCATCGAGCGTCTCGAACAGAAGGTCGAAGCCCACGGCGCCAATGCGCCGGGCGGCGCCGCCACGTCGCGCGGCACGCGCTAGTCACTGGGCATAACTATGCGTTTTCTGCGTTTCCTCAAGATTTTCTTCACGGTCATCCGATTCGGTCTCGATGAGATGATGCTCAGCCGCGTCAACGACCGGCGTGTACGTCTATTGCTGCGTATCACTACCATCGGCCGCAAGTTCGACGCGCCGCCGGGCGTGCGTTTGCGGCTCGCGCTCGAAAGCCTCGGGCCAATCTTCGTCAAGTTCGGCCAGGTGCTGTCCACGCGGCGCGATCTGCTTCCGGTCGATATCGCTAATGAACTGGCCAAGCTGCAGGATCAGGTCCCGCCGTTCGATTCGGCGGTGGCGATCGGGCTGGTCGAGAAGTCGCTCGGCGCGCCGGTCGACGTGCTATTCGACGATTTCGAGCGGGTGCCGGTGGCGAGTGCGTCGATCGCGCAGGTTCACTTCGCGAAGGTGAAAGCGGGGCAGCATGCCGGCAAGGCGGTCGCCGTGAAGGTGCTGCGGCCGAACATGCTGCCGGTGATCGACTCCGATCTGGCCTTGCTGCGCGACATCGCGGTATGGGCCGAGCGCCTGTGGGCCGATGGCAAGCGCCTCAAGCCGCGCGAGGTGGTGGCCGAATTCGACAAGTACCTGCATGACGAACTCGATCTGATGCGCGAAGCTGCGAACGGCAGCCAGTTGCGCCGCAACTTTGCCGGCCTCGATCTGCTGCTGGTCCCGGAGATGTACTGGGAATTCTGCACGCCCACGGTGCTGGTGATGGAACGCATGGTCGGCGTGCCGATCAGCCAGGTGGAGACGCTGCGCGCCGCGGGCGTCGATATTCCGAAACTGGCGCGCGAAGGCGTCGAAATTTTCTTCACCCAGGTGTTCCGCGACGGCTTCTTCCACGCCGACATGCATCCGGGCAACATTCAGGTGAGCCTCGATCCGGCGCACTTCGGCCGCTATATTGCGCTCGACTTCGGCATCATCGGCGCGCTGTCGGACTTCGACAAAAACTATCTCGCGCAGAATTTCCTCGCCTTCTTCAAGCGTGACTACCACCGCGTGGCCACGCTGCATCTGGAGTCCGGCTGGGTGCCGCCTACTACCCGGGTCGAAGAGCTGGAAAGTGCGATTCGCGCGGTTTGCGAGCCCTATTTCGATCGCGCGTTGAAGGATATTTCGCTCGGCCAGGTGTTGATGCGCCTGTTCTCGACCTCGCGCCGCTTCAATGTGGAAATCCAGCCGCAACTGGTGCTGCTGCAAAAAACCATGTTGAACGTGGAAGGGCTCGGCCGCTCGCTCGACCCTGAACTGGACTTGTGGAAGACGGCCAAGCCCTATCTCGAACGTTGGATGAACGAGCAGATCGGTCTGCGCGGCTGGTACGAGCGGCTGAAGATCGAGGCGCCGCAGTGGAGCAAGACGCTGCCGCAGTTGCCGCGCCTGATTCATCACGCGCTGGCCGAGCGTCACGACAACACGCGGGGCGCCAACGACGAGATGATTCGCCAGATACTGCTGGAGCAGAAGCGCACCAACCGGTTGCTGCAAGGGCTGCTGCTGTTCGGCGTGGCGGTCGGCGTCGGCGCAGTGGCGGCGCGGGTGTTTCTGGCCTTCGCCTACGGCGCGTAATTCCGATCCAGAACCTGACGAGGCCTCCCATGAGCGATCCCACCCAGCCCTCCGCACCCGATTTCGCGAGCCGCGATCCCAACTCGCCCGAGTTCTGGGACGAACGCTTCGAGCGCCAGTTCATGCCGTGGGATCAGGCCGGCGTGCCGCCGGCGTTCCAGTCATTCGCTAGCCGGCATAGCGGCGCCGCCGTGCTGATTCCCGGCTGTGGCAGTGCGTACGAGGCGCTCTGGCTGGCCGAGCGCGGCAATCCGGTCCGAGCGATCGATTTCTCGCCTGCCGCCGTGGCTGCGGCGCGCGAGCAAATGGGCGCGCAGCATGCGCAATTGGTCGAGCAGGCCGACTTTTTCACGTACAAGCCGCCGTTCACGCCGGCATGGATCTATGAGCGCGCCTTCCTTTGCGCGTTGCCGTTGGCGCGCCGAGCAGACTACGCGCAACGGATGGCGGAATTGTTGCCGGGGGGCGCGTTGCTGGCAGGTTTCTATTTCATGGGTGCGACGCCGAAAGGGCCGCCGTTCGGCATCGAACGTGCCGAGCTCGATGCGTTGCTCACGCCGCATTTCGATCTGATCGAAGATGAGGCTGTGAGCGAGTCGATTGCCGTGTTTGCCGGCCGCGAGCGCTGGATGACCTGGCGCCGCCGTGGCTGAACGCGGCGTCACCGTATTCGAGGCGCACTTGATTCGATGGCGGCCACCCCCATTTAGGTCGGCGGCGGCTGCGTCCGGCGTTCGTCCCTGAAATTCATGGGGGACTAGCCATATGCGGCTATAATTCAAGGCTTTGCAAGCGTTTACAAGATTTCAGTAGGGAAAAGTTCATGCCGATCTACGCTTATCGTTGCGAGTCAT
Organism: Paraburkholderia sp. BGA-UO-ETr-F12; assembly: GCF_059567945.1. Taxonomy (NCBI): domain Bacteria; kingdom Pseudomonadati; phylum Pseudomonadota; class Betaproteobacteria; order Burkholderiales; family Burkholderiaceae; genus Paraburkholderia; species Paraburkholderia sp. BGA-UO-ETr-F12. Next base: position 37,623 of record NZ_JCAQOZ010000023.1, read on the forward strand.
GCGGCTTCGGGAAGGACGTGCTTCAGAAGATGAGCGACCCCCAGTTGACGCAGTGCCCCGAGTGCGGAAAAGACACGTTCCGCAAGCAGGTGACCGCAGCCGGTTTCCAGTTGAAGGGCTCCGGCTGGTATGTAACCGATTTCCGCGGTGGTAACGGCGGCGCGAGCGCGCCGGCCAAGCCCGACGCGAATGGCGGCTCGAATGCGAATTCGGGCGAAAACGCCGCAGCCGGCAGTGACGGCGCCGCGAAATCCGACACGGCTTCGGCCAACGGCACGGCCGCCGCCGCTTCATCGGGCGCAGCCGCAACGCCTGCTGCACCTGCTGCCGCATCCGCCGCATCGACGAGTTCGAGCGGTTCCGGCAGCGCCTAGTAGGTCTGCCGCCCTCGCGGGCGGCGCACACGCCGCGCGCCGGATACCGGCTTGCGCGGCTTTCTGGCGGTACACATGACGACGAAAAAAACGACGCTCAAATCGGTGTTCCTGACTGGCCTGCTGGTGCTGGTGCCTCTGGCTATCACACTGTGGGTGCTCGGCCTGATCATCGGCACGATGGACCAGACGCTGCTGTTGCTGCCGAGCGCATGGCAACCGGAGCGCCTGTTCGGCTTCCGTTTGCCGGGTCTCGGCGCGGTGCTGACGCTGGCATTCATCTTTGTCGTCGGCCTGTTGACCCAAAACTTCATCGGCCAGAAGCTCGTGAAGTGGTGGGAAGTCGTGGTCGCACACATTCCGGTGGTCGGCCCGATCTACACCAGCGTGAAGCAGGTGTCGGACACTTTGTTGTCGAGCAGCGGCAATGCGTTTCGCAAGGCGCTCCTGATCGAGTATCCGCGCCGCGGCTCCTATACGATCGCGTTTCTGACCGGTATTCCGGGCGGCGACGTGCTCAACCACCTGAAAGAAGATCACGTCAGCGTGTATGTGCCGACTACGCCGAACCCAACGTCCGGCTTCTTCCTGATGGTGCCCAGAAGCGAAGTGATCGAACTCGACATGACAGTCGACGCCGCGCTCAAGTACATCGTCTCGATGGGCGTGGTGGCGCCGTCCGCGCCACCGGCGCCGGTGCGCCGCACGACAGTCGAGCCTCCGCTGTAATGCCGGTGCGTAGCGCTTCAAACCGTGTTTGATTGCTGCGCGCCCGTTCAACTAATGCAAAACGAAAGACAAACATCATGTCGATGAGATCTGAATACTGCGGTCTGGTGACCGAAGAACTGCTGGGCCAATCTGTCTCGCTGTGCGGCTGGGTAAGCCGCCGCCGCGACCATGGCGGCGTCATCTTCATCGACCTGCGCGACCGCGAAGGCCTGGTCCAGGTCGTCTGCGATCCGGATCGCGCGGAAATGTTCAAGACGGCCGAAGGCGTGCGCAACGAGTTCTGCCTGCAGATCAAGGGCGTGGTCCGTGCTCGTCCGGAAGGCACCACGAACGCTTCGCTCAAGAGCGGCAAGATCGAAGTGCTGTGCCACGAGCTGATCGTGCTGAACCCGTCGATCACGCCGCCGTTCCAGCTCGACGACGACAACCTGTCGGAAACCACGCGCCTCACGCACCGTGTGCTCGACCTGCGCCGTCCGCAGATGCAGCACAACCTGCGTCTGCGTTACCGCGTCGCGATCGAAGTGCGCAAATACCTTGACTCGCTGGGTTTTATCGACATCGAAACGCCGATGCTCACCAAGAGCACGCCGGAAGGCGCGCGCGACTACCTCGTGCCGTCGCGCACCAACCCGGGCCAGTTCTTCGCGCTGCCGCAGTCGCCGCAACTGTTCAAGCAGTTGCTGATGGTGGCGAACTTCGATCGCTACTACCAGATCGTCAAGTGCTTCCGCGACGAAGACCTGCGTGCCGACCGCCAGCCGGAATTCACGCAGATCGACTGTGAAACCTCGTTCCTGTCGGAACAGGAAATTCGCGATCTGTTCGAAGCGATGATTCGTCACGTTTTCAAGGAAACGATCGGCGTCGAACTGGACGAGAAATTCCCGGTCATGGAGTACTCGGAAGCCATGCGCCGTTTCGGTTCGGACAAGCCGGACCTGCGCGTGAAGCTCGAATTCACCGACTTGACGGATGCGGTCAAAGACGTCGACTTCAAGGTGTTCAGCACGCCGGCCAACACGAAAGACGGCCGCGTCGCGGCGATTCGCGTGCCGAAGGGCGGCGAACTCTCGCGTGGCGACATCGACAGCTACACCGAATTCGTGCGCATCTACGGTGCGAAGGGCCTCGCGTGGATCAAGGTCAACGAAGTGGCAAAGGGCCGTGACGGTCTGCAAAGCCCGATCGTCAAGAACCTGCACGACGAAGCGGTCAAGGCGATCATCGAGCGCACCGGCGCGCAAGACGGCGACATCATCTTCTTCGCGGCGGATCGCGCGAAAGTGGTGAACGACAGCTTGGGCGCACTGCGTCTGAAGATCGGTCATTCGGAATTCGGCAAGGCCAACGGTCTGGTCGAATCCGGCTGGAAGCCGCTGTGGGTGATCGACTTCCCGATGTTCGAGTACGACGAGGAAGACAACCGTTACGTCGCCGCGCATCACCCGTTCACGAGCCCGAAAGACGAGCACCTCGAGTATCTGGAAACGGATCCGGCGCGCTGTCTCGCCAAGGCTTACGACATGGTGTTGAACGGCTGGGAAATCGGCGGCGGTTCGGTGCGTATCCACCGTGAAGAAGTGCAGAGCAAGGTGTTCCGCGCGCTGAAGATCGGTGCGGAAGAAGCGCAAGCCAAGTTCGGCTTCCTGCTCGACGCGCTGCAATACGGCGCGCCGCCGCACGGCGGTATCGCCTTCGGTCTGGACCGCATCATCACGATGATGGCCGGCGCCGATTCGATTCGCGACGTGATCGCGTTCCCGAAGACGCAACGCGCGCAGTGTCTGCTCACGCAGGCGCCGAGCGAAGTGGACGAGCGCCAGTTGCGCGAGTTGCACATCCGTCTGCGTCAGCCCGAACCGAAGGTCTAAGCCGGAGCAAACCGAAGCGGCCTGAATGTGGCCGCATGAGGTACACGGAGAAGCAAACGAAAAAGGCGCGTGATGCGCCTTTTTCGTTTTTTGCGTTACAGTCGAAGCAACCGGTCCCGACCGATCACCGGACCGCCAGCCGAACCGACCACCGACATGTACCGCGCCAGTTTTGCGCCCAGTTTTTACGCCATGCCGAAACCGCCGAAGATCCCGCAATCCGTACTCGTTGTCATCCATACGCCTGCGCTCGACGTGCTGTTGATCCGGCGCGCCGATCACGCGGATTTCTGGCAATCGGTGACCGGTTCAAAAGACCAGATCGACGAACCCTTCATGGAGACCGCGGCCCGCGAAGTGGCCGAGGAAACCGGCATCGTGGTCGGCAGCAAGCTGGTGCCGACGAGCGCGCTGTTCGACTGGCAGTACTCGATCGAATACGAGATTTACCCGCAGTTCCGGCATCGCTACGCCGAAGGCGTGATCCATAACACCGAGCATTGGTTCAGCCTGGAAGTGCCGGAGCAACTGGAGGTAACGCTCGCCCCTCGCGAGCACACGGCGTTTCTGTGGCTGCCTTATGAAGAGGCGGCCTCGCGCTGCTTCTCGTCGTCGAATGCCGACGCGATCCTGCAATTGCCGAAGCGGCTTGCGGGGCGCCTGAATGGCCAGCTCGAGGAGCGTGCCCGGTGAGCGTCGGCGGCGCGCGCCGTTTTGCCCGCCTTCGGCAATCGCTGCTCGGCCGCCGCTATTGGCAGCGCTATCGCTTCACCAGCGGTAACGAGGTCAAGCTGCTACGTTCCGGCGACGAGTTTTTCGCCGCGCTGATCGAGCGTATCGATGCGGCGCAGCGCGACGTGGTTCTGGAAACCTATATCTTCTGTGACGACAGCGCGGGTGAGGCCGTCAGCGCGGCTTTGCTGCGTGCGGCCTCGCGCGGCGTGAAGGTGCGGGTGATTACCGACGGCATCGGCACCGCGCGCTTGCCGATGTTCAACCAATGGCCGCTCGCCGGCATCGACCACCGCATCTATAACCCGCATCTGTTCGGCCGCTTCGGCTTTTCGCGCACGCATCGCAAGATCGCGGTGGTGGACGATCAGTTCGGCTACTGCGGCGGCATCAATATCGTCGACGATTACGAGAACAACGGCGAGAGGCTGCCTTACCGGCGCTGGGATTTCGCGGTGGAACTGCAAGGGCCCGTGGTCGCCGATATCCGCGAGGCGTTCGAGGTGCAATGGCGGCGGATTCGCCTCGGGCATCGGCCTCTGGAATCTCTGCAGCCCGATCTCGGACCGAAGACCGTGGCGTCGCTCGGCACGCTGCGTCGCCGGCGCCGCAATCGCAACGAGGCGCTCTGGGCCGGCGGTCAACCTTGTGTGGCCTTCGTCGCGCGCGACAACCTGATCAACCGCCGCGCCATCGAAAAGGCGTATCTGACTGCGATCGGCCAGGCCCGCAGTGAAGTGCTGCTCGCCAACCCGTACTTCATGCCGGGCCGCAAGCTGCGGCGTGCGCTGGTGTTCGCGGCGCGGCGCGGCGTCGATGTAAAGCTCATCATCGGGCGCAAGGAGTTCAAGGCGCTCGATTACGCCGTGCCGTTCCTGTACCGCGCGCTGCTCAAGGCCGGCGTGCAGATCGCCGAGTACGAGAAAACCATGCTGCACGGCAAGGTCGCGGTAGTGGATTCGAACTGGGGGACGGTCGGTTCGTCGAACCTCGACGCGTTGAGCCTGATGCTCAACAACGAAGCCAACGTGGTGCTGGTGAACGATCCGGCAATCGACAAGCTACGCGAAGCGATCCTCGCTGCGTTCAAGGAGTCACGCCGGATCGACGAGGCGCACTACGAGGCCCGTCCGGCCGGTGAGCGGCTGCTCAACTGGCTGGCCTACACGGCTTATCGGGCGGCGATGAAGCTGTTGACGGTGGGTGGTTACGATTAGTCATTCCAGGCGTTTGCTTAGGCTATTGCGCGAAAAGCTTCACTCGCCGGCCGATTCTCCAGTCCCCTGACCCGATGACGCTCCCTCACTCGAATCTTTGACCCCGCTGCAGACTCCCGGCTGCTGGCGCTGGATGAACGGGACAAAGAGTCCCTGGTATCCCGGCTTGCGTCTCTTCACGCAGTCCGAGCGCGGTAAGTGGGACGACGTGCTGGCACGTGTCGTCACCGCCTTGCAGGAGGAGGTCGTGCGACAGGCCCGATGATTCAGTAGATGATGAGGGTTCGGTTCATCTCCACGCATCGCCGCTACGCGGCACCTGGCGGCCGCATACGGCCGTCAAACCGTTCTCAAACTCTTCCCGACGTCCCCCCGCTTGCTGCATCATGTCGTCCTTGCGCAAGGCAAGGCAAAAAAAGAAGGCAAACGCCTCTAAAAAATCTCCTTCGTCTGATTGACGGATGCCGCAGAATTGAAACCAGGTTAGAAACCGGTTTCTAATAAAGTCCTTGTTTCGCGGACGGCAGCACTCAATAATAGTACGGCCGTTCGATTTTCTTTCGGTCACATTAGAACGGTAAAAAAGCTATGCGAAAAGGCGAACAAACACGAGTCGCGATTCTCGAAGCAGCACTTGATCTGGCAAGCCGCGACGGACTGGAAGGTCTGACGATTGGGCTGCTGGCCGAGCGCATGCAGATGAGCAAAAGCGGTGTGTTCGCGCATTTCGGGTCGCGCGAGGATCTGCAGGTCGAAGTCGTGCGCGAATACCACCGTCGTTTTGAAGACGAGGTGTTTTTCCCGAGCTTGCGCGAGCCTCGTGGCTTGCCGCGCTTGCGCGCGATGATCTCGCGCTGGATTGAGAAGCGCATTCAGGAAGTCACTACTGGGTGCATCTACATCAGCGGCGCGGTCGAGTATGACGACCGTGGGGATAACCCGGTGCGCGAGCAACTGGTGTCGAGCGTGACGATCTGGCGTGCGGCGCTCACTCGTGCCATTTCGCAGGCGATGGAAGAAGGGCATCTGCGCGCCGATACCGATCCGCAGCTGATGCTGTTCGAACTGTACAGCTTCACGCTCGGCCTGCATCACGACGCGCGCTTCCTGCACTTGCCGGATGCAGTGCCTCTCACGTGGGCCGCGCTGGAAAAATTGATTGTTTCGTATCAGAGCGAAAGCCGTTAGCAAGGCCGTCGAACTTGAACAGATTCAGCGGCGTTGAAAGTCCGTTTCCTCGGATGAGCTAACAGCCTGGCTCCTTGTCAAACTTTGGAGAGAGTCATGGGACAGTACGCCGCGCCGCTGCGCGACATGCAATTCGTGTTGCACGAGCTGCTTAACGTCGAAGCCGAGATCAAGCAGATGCCGAAGCACGCGGATCTCGACGCGGACACGATCAACGCCGTGCTCGAAGAGGCCGGCAAGTTCTGCTCCGAAGTGCTGTTCCCGCTCAATCACAGCGGCGACCAGGAAGGCTGCACGTACGTCGGCGACGGCGTCGTGACCACGCCGAAGGGCTTCAAGGAAGCCTACAAGCAATATGTGGAAGCCGGCTGGCCGGCACTCGGATGCGATCCGGAATACGGTGGCCAGGGCCTGCCCGCATTCGTCAATAACGCACTGTATGAAATGCTGAATTCAGCGAATCAGGCGTGGACGATGTACCCGGGTCTGTCGCACGGCGCGTACGAATGTCTGCATGCGCACGGCACGCCGGAACTGCAGCAACGCTATCTGCCGAAGCTGGTTGCGGGCGTCTGGACGGGCACGATGTGTCTGACCGAGCCGCATTGCGGCACCGACCTCGGTATCCTGCGCACGAAAGCCGAACCGAACAGCGACGGCTCGTACGCGATCAGCGGCACGAAGATTTTCATCTCCAGCGGCGAACACGATCTCGCGGAGAATATCGTTCACCTGGTGCTGGCACGTCTGCCGGATGCGCCCAAGGGCACCAAGGGCATTTCTCTTTTCATCGTGCCGAAGTTCATCCCGAACGAAGCCGGCGAACCGGGCGAGCGCAACGGCGTGAAGTGCGGCTCCATCGAACACAAGATGGGCATTCACGGCAACGCGACCTGCGTGATCAATCTCGATAACGCGAAGGGCTGGCTGGTCGGTGAGCCGAACAAGGGCTTGAACGCGATGTTCGTGATGATGAATGCCGCGCGTCTGGGCGTTGGCATGCAGAGCCTGGGTCTGACGGAAATCGGTTATCAGAACTCGCTCACCTACGCGAAAGAGCGTCTGCAAATGCGCTCGCTGACCGGTCCGAAAGCACCGGAAAAAGCCGCCGACCCGATCATCGTGCACCCGGACGTGCGCCGCATGCTGCTCACACAGAAGGCCTACGCTGAAGGCGCGCGTGCGTTCTCGTACTGGTCCGCGCTGCACATCGACAAGGAACTGTCGCACGCCGACGAATCGGTGCGTAAAGAGGCTGCGGATCTGGTTGCGCTGCTCACGCCGATCCTGAAGGCCTTCCTCTCGGACAACGCGTTCGAGAGCACCAATCACGCGATGCAGATCTACGGCGGCCACGGTTTCATCGCCGAGTGGGGCATGGAGCAATACGTGCGCGATGCGCGTATCAACATGATCTACGAAGGCACCAACGCGATTCAGGCGCTCGACCTGCTCGGCCGCAAGATTCTCGGCGACATGGGCGCGAAGATGAAGAAGTTCGGCAAGCTGGTGTCGGATTTCGTCGAAGCCGAAGGCGTGAAGCCGGAAATGCAGGAGTTCATCAACCCGCTCGCCGACATCGGCGAAAAGGTGCAGAAGCTGACGATGGAAATCGGCATGAAAGCCATGCAGAACCCGGACGAAGTCGGCGCCGCCGCCGTGCCGTATCTGCGCACCGTCGGCCATCTCGTGTTCTCGTACTTCTGGGCACGCATGGCGCGTATCGCGCTGGACAACGAAGCATCCGGCGATCCGTTCTACAAGGCGAAGCTGGCTACCGCGCGCTTCTACTTCGCGAAGCTGCTGCCCGAAACGGCAATGACGATTCGTCAGGCGCGCGCCGGTTCGAAGCCGATGATGGACGTCGAAGAGTCGCTGTTCTAAAGCGCACCTTCGAGGCAAACGCCGCGCCTTCATAAGGCGCGGCGTTTGCCACCGCCGCAAGTCATACATCGCGAAATGTAAGAGACACATTCGCGACACCGCATAACTCCCCGGAGGAACGACGTGAGCAATCTGAACATTCGCAAGGTAGCCGTGCTCGGCGCCGGCGTGATGGGCGCGCAGATCGCAGCGCACCTGATCAACGCCAAGGTGCCCGTGCTGCTGTTCGACCTTCCCGCGCAGGAAGGCCCGAAGAACGCGATCGCGCTGAAGGCGATCGAGAATCTGAAGAAGCTGTCGCCCGCGCCTTTCGGCGTGAAGGACGACGCGCAATACATCCAGCCCGCGAATTACGACGACGACATCGAGAAGCTCGCCGAGTGCGACCTCGTGATCGAAGCGATCGCCGAACGCATGGACTGGAAGCACGATCTGTACAAGAAGGTTTCGCCGCACATCGCACCGAATGCGATTTTCGCGACCAACACGTCGGGTCTGTCGATCACCGAACTGTCGAACGGTTTCGCGGATGAACTGAAGGCACGCTTCTGCGGCGTGCACTTCTTCAATCCGCCGCGCTACATGCACCTGGTCGAACTGATCCCGACCGCCACGACGCGTCCGGAAATCCTCGACCAGCTCGAATCGTTCCTGACGAGCGTGGTCGGCAAGGGTGTCGTGCGGGCAAAAGATACGCCGAACTTCATCGCTAACCGCGTCGGTATTTTCTCGATCCTCGCCGTCATTACCGAAGCCGCGAAATTCGGCCTGCGTTTTGACGAAGTGGACGACCTGACGGGCTCGCGTCTGGGCCGCGCGAAATCGGCAACGTTCCGTACCGCGGACGTGGTCGGTCTCGACACCATGGCGCACGTCATCAAGACGATGCAGGACACGCTGAAGGACGATCCGTTCTTCCCGGTCTACGAAACGCCGGCTGTGCTGGCCGAACTGGTGAAGAAGGGTGCGCTGGGTCAGAAGACCGGCGGCGGCTTCTACAAGAAGGAAGGCAAGGCGATCAAGGTGCTCGACCCGAAGACGGGTTCGTACGTCGACGGCGGCGCGAAAGCCGACGAACTGGTCGGCCGCATTCTGAAGCGTCCGCCTGCAGAACGTCTAAAGCTGCTGCGCGAATCGGAGCATCCGCAGGCGCAATTCCTGTGGTCGATTTTCCGCGACGTGTATCACTACATCGGCGTGCATCTTGAATCGATCGCCGACAACGCGCGTGACGTCGACCTGGCAATCCGTTGGGGCTTCGGCTGGAACGAAGGCCCGTTCGAAGGCTGGCAGACGGCCGGCTGGAAGCAGGTCGCCGAATGGGTGCAGGAAGACATCGCGGCGGGCAAGGCATTGTCGAACGTGCCGCTGCCGTCGTGGGTGCTGGAAGGTCCGGTTGCCGAGAAGGGCGGCGTGCATACGAACGAAGGTTCGTGGTCGCCGGCTTCGAAGACCTTTGTGCCGCGTTCCTCGCTGTCGGTCTACGACAAACAGGTGTTCCGCGCACCGCTGGTCGGCGAAACGTCGGCTGATCCGAAGACGTACGGCAAGACGCTGTTCGAAACCGACGCCGTGCGTGCGTGGGTCGACGACCGCGCGGGCGAGAACGACGTGCTGATCGTGTCGTTCAAGAGCAAGATGAACACGATCGGACCGTCGGTGATCGACGGCCTGACGCAAGCCATCGAACTGGCCGAGAAGGACTACAAGGGCCTGGTCGTGTGGCAGCCTACGTCGCTGAAACTCGGCACGCCGGGCGGCCCGTTCTCCGCGGGTGCGAACCTCGAAGAAGCCATGCCCGCATTCATGATGGGCGGCGCGAAGGGCATCGAACCGTTCGTGAAGAAATTCCAGCAGGGCATGTTGCGCGTGAAGTACGCGAGCGTGCCGGTCATCTCGGCGGTGTCGGGCATCGCGCTCGGCGGCGGCTGCGAACTGGCGCTGCATAGCGCGAAGCGTGTGGCGCACATCGAAAGCTATATGGGCCTGGTCGAAGTCGGCGTGGGTCTCGTGCCGGCGGGCGGCGGTCTGAAGGAAGCGGCACTGCGCGCGGCGGAAGCCGCAACCGCGGCCGGCGCAACCAACGACCTGCTTAAGTTCGTGCAGAAGTCGTTCGAAAACGCGGCGATGGCGAAGGTTTCGGCCTCCGCGCTCGACGCTCGCGCCATGGGCTACCTGAAGCCGTCCGACACGATCGTCTTCAACGTGTTCGAGCTGCTCGATATCGCGAAGAAGGAAGCGCGCGCGCTGTCGGCCGCGGGCTATCGTCCGCCGCTGCGTGTCACGCAAGTGCCGGTGGCGGGCCGCTCGGCGATCGCGACCATCAAGGCATCGCTCGTCAACATGCGCGACGGCCGTTTCATCAGCGAGCACGATTTCCTGATCGCCAGCCGCATCGCGGAAGCAGTGTGCGGCGGTGACGTGGAAGCCGGCAGCCTCGTCGACGAAGAATGGCTGCTCAAACTCGAGCGTCAAGCGTTCGTCGATCTGCTCGGCACGCAAAAGACGCAGGAACGGATCATGGGCATGCTGCAAACCGGCAAGCCGGTGCGCAACTAAGCGACGAACGAACGCAATAAATTGCATGGGACGGGAGTAAGTGCTTTGCGTGGGACCAGAGTAACGCACTGAAGTGCGAACTCTGGTCGACAGCTAAAGCGCCAACTCCCGCCGACCGCGATAAGACTGCATGGGACCAGAGTAAGCGCTAAAGCGCTAACTCTGGTCGACATAGGAGCTTGAAATGACAAAGCAATTGCAAGACGCATACATCGTCGCCGCGAGCCGCACGCCGATCGGCAAGGCGCCGCGCGGGATGTTCAAGAACACGCGCCCGGACGAACTGCTGGTGCACGCGATCAAATCGGCTGTGGCGCAAGTGCCGGGCCTCGATACCAAGGTAATCGAAGACGCCATCATCGGCTGCGCGATTCCCGAGGCCGAGCAAGGCCTCAACGTCGCGCGGATGTGCGCGCTGCTGGCGGGCCTGCCGAACACGGTGGGCGGTGTCACGGTGAACCGTTTCTGCGCGTCGGGCCTGACCGCGCTGGCCATGGCGGCGGACCGCATCCGCGTCGGCGAATCGGACGCGATGATCGCGGGCGGCTGCGAATCGATGAGCATGGTGCCGATGATGGGCAACAAGCCGTCGATGTCGCCGCATATCTTCGATCGCAACGAAGACATTGGCATCGCCTACGGTATGGGTCTGACCGCGGAGAAGGTCGCCGAGCGCTGGAAGATCAGCCGCGAAGCGCAAGACGCGTTCTCGGTCGAGTCGCATCGCCGTGCCATCGCCGCGCAGCAGGCCGGCGAGTTCAACGACGAAATCGCCGCGTACACGATTACCGAACGTTTCCCCGATCTCGCCACCGGCGAAGTGAAGGTGAAGACGCGTGAAGTCTCGCTCGACGAAGGTCCGCGTGCCGAAACGTCGCTGGAAGGTCTGGCGAAACTGCGCGCGGTGTTCGCAAACAAGGGTTCGGTGACGGCGGGCAACAGTTCGCAGACGTCGGACGGCGCGGGCGCGTTGATCGTCGTGTCGGAAAAGATGCTGAAGGAATTCAACCTGACGCCGCTCGCCCGTTTCGTCAGTTTCGCCGTGCGTGGCGTGCCGCCGGAAATCATGGGTATCGGTCCGAAGGAAGCGATTCCGGCCGCGCTGAAAGCTGCCGGTCTGAAGATTGACGACATGGACTGGATCGAACTGAACGAAGCATTCGCCGCGCAATCGCTGGCGGTGATTCAGGACCTCGGTCTCGATCCGTCGAAGATCAACCCGCTTGGCGGCGCGATCGCACTCGGCCACCCGCTGGGTGCAACGGGCGCGATTCGTGCGTCGACGGTGGTGCACGGCCTGCGCCGCCGCAACTTCAAGTACGGCATGGTGACGATGTGCGTCGGTACCGGCATGGGTGCGGCGGGCATTATCGAACGTCTGTAAGCGTATCGGTCCAGGTCATGACAGTGATGCTTGCGGTGACCCCTGCAGTGATCCCTGCAGTGACCCCTTAAGGACCGCGGAAACGGTTCGCAGGCCTACCCGGCTTGCGAGCCGTTTTTTCCATTCAGCAGCAACCAGGAGTACGAGGAGATGACAATGGATATTCTGGTCGAGCGCGCCGACGGCGTGCTGACGATTGCCTTCAACCGGCCCGACAGGAAAAACGCGATCACGGCCGCGATGTATCAGACGATGGCCGATGCACTGGTCGAGGCGCAGGGCGATACCTCGATCCGGGCGATTCTGATTCGCGGCAGCGCCGGCATTTTCAGTGCCGGCAACGATCTCGAAGACTTCATGAAGAAGCCGCCAGGCGGTGAAGACGCCCCGGTGTTCCAGTTCCTGCGCGCGATCAGTTCGGCGGAGAAGCCGGTGGTGGCATCGGTGGCGGGCCCGGCAGTCGGTATCGGCACAACGCTCCTGCTGCACTGCGATCTCGTGTACGCGGCGAATACGGCGAGCTTTTCGCTGCCGTTCACGCAGTTGGGGCTTTGCCCGGAAGCGGCGTCGAGTTTGCTGTTGCAGCGCGTGGCCGGGTATCAGGCCGCAGCGGAAAAACTGCTGCTCGGCGAAGCTTTCGATGCTGTCGAAGCGCACCGCATGGGTTTCGTGAATCGCGTGTTGCCCGCCGCTGAAGTCGATGCGTTCGCCGCCGCGCAGGCGGCCAAACTGGCGGCGCTGCCGGCTTCTTCGTTGCGGGTGACGAAGAGTCTGATGAAGCACGCGAGCCAGCATGAACTGCAAACGCAGATGAGCGAGGAGGCGGTGCACTTCGGCAAGATGCTGATCGCGCCGGAAGCGCGCGAGGCGTTCAAGGCGTTCTTCGAGAAACGCAAGCCGGACTTCCGGCAGTTCGATTGAACCGGCTGCGCTCAGGGCGCCTGACGATACTTCAGGCGCCTGAAGCGCTCAAGCTTGCGCCGGCTGCAAGGTGTCGTAGTCGACGTAGCTGGTTTCCCGACAGAAGCTGACAAGCCGTACGCCCGCTTTGCGGGCAATCGCAATTGCCAGCGACGACGGCGCCGAAATCGTCGCGACCATCGGCACGTCGACACGCGCCGCCTTGCGCACCAGCTCGTAGCTGGCGCGGCTCGACAGAAACACAAATCCTTCGCGGGTATCCACGCGATCAAGTACCAGCTGGCCGATCAGCTTGTCGAGCGCGTTATGACGGCCGACGTCTTCGAACGCGTAGCGGATCGCGCCTGCGGCGTCGCACCATGCGGCGGCGTGCAGGCCGCCGGTCAGACGCGTCAGCGCCTGATGTTCCGGCAACTCGCGCGCCGCACGGGCGATTGCATCCGGCGCAAGCCGTTGCAGAAAGCCGGTGTCGGGCACGCGCTCCGGCTTCAGATCCAGCAGATCGATGCTTTCGATCCCGCATACGCCGCAGCCGGTCCGCCCGGCGAGCGCACGGCGTTTTTCCTTCAGCGCGACGAACGCCTGCTGCACGACCTTCAATTGCACTTCGGCATGCGGCAATTCGTCGTCGTCGTGCAACTCGACCTCGATGTCCTGAATGTCACTGCCGCGCTCCACGATCCCTTCCGAAATCGCAAAGCCGACCGCGAACGCTTCCAGATCGCACGGCGTGCACATCATGACCGCGTGCGAGATGCCGTTGAAGACAAGCGCCACCGGCCATTCCTGACCGACGTGATCCGTGACGGTTTCGACCGCCGCGCCGCGATGCCGGTGCACCTCGCGCTCCACGGCGCCGGGCTGCCCGGCGGTTTCCAGTTGGTTCAAGCGATTTCACTCCTTTCATGCCGCGCGCGGTTGCGCGGTTCGCAGCCTTGCCGAGTAGCGCGAAGCGGTGCCAGACCATGCCGCTATCGCGCGAATAAGGTTCTAAAATACCTCAAGCTGGGCTTGCGTGTTGCCCGTTACCAAAGAGGAATACTGTCATGGGACTCAACGAGGCACCGCTTCTGTTCGACTTCGAAGTCGCGTCTTCGGAGAATTTCACCTACATCCCGATGTCGGTGCGCTTCAATCTCGATCGCTTCGGGCTGCGCATCACGCTCGCGCAGTGGCAGTTGCTGCCGCTCGAAGACCGCAAGCTGCTGGCGCGGTTTCCGGTCGACGAAGACGCGGAAATCGAGCCGAATTTCGACCACGCACTGTTCGAAATGCTGCGCACGCACGCGAATGTCGAGCCGGAGTGGTTCACGCCCGAGGAGGCGCCCGCCTGGCGCCGCACCGACGCGGTGCCGGAGGGTGTGGCACACCAGGCTGGACTCGCCGGCCTGCCCGTGCCGGGTATCGCGCAGTGGGCCAAACTCGCGCCGTTCAAGCGCTATGTCCTCGCCAAATTGTCGCGCAAACCGGAAGGCAACCACGACTTCGTTCCAGCGATGAAGGAATTTGGTGCGACCGGCTAGGTGCGGCCGGCTAGGTGCGGCCGGTCAGGCCTGACCGGCCAGGCGCCTCCAGCCCAACGCCCCACCCAAATCCCCTAATTATTTCGCCCCCACCCCTCAACCTGTTCCGAACGCGGCCGTTATCCATGGGTTGGCGCGTAAAAAGACTCGACCCGGTGCGATCCGATGCATCGAAAGCGACCCCGCGCTCCCGCCCTCAGAACGATTGACGTTCGGAACCCATGACTCCTTTTTTATCGAAGCGGCTGCTGATCAATCTGGCGGTCGTCGCCGCGGCGGTCGGCGCGAACGCCTTCGTCGCCTACACGCAGATTTGCGGCCAGCGCGACGCTGACGCGCGCATGCTGCGTTCGGCGAACGTGCGTCAGAATCTCGACGCCTACCATACGGCGCTGGACGGCGGACTGGCCGCGCTCGGCCGTTTCGAAGCATCGGGTGAGGCCGCGCCCGTCACCGAGGCCGCCGCCATGGCGAGTTCGCTGGCCAACGTGGAGCGCGAGTTGCACAAGGAGCTCGCTGGCGAACCAGCCTTACTCGCTACGCTCGCCAAACTGAGTGTGGACAGTCACGCGCTGCAACGCGACATTGACGATGCACTGCTGAGGAGCGCTCACGCCACCCCGAACGAGTCGCGCGCGTGGGCGGCGTCGACTTATACCCACCTCGGGCTCGGGCTCGGCCGTGTGGAAACCAGTCTGGCAGCGCTGCGCCAGCAGGAGAATGACGTGTTGCAGGCGTCGGTCGCGGCGTCCGCGAACGAAACCCAGCGCGCCATGTTCCTGCTGATCGTGACGATGCTGGCCGGCAGCGCGCTTCTGATCTTCACGTTCGGCGCTCGCGAAAGCCGCGCGCGCGAGAAACTGCGCACGGTCCGCGCGCTCAATCGCAACGACGAGCGTTTTCGCGGACTGTTCGACGATCATCCGGTGCCGATGTACATTTTTGACCGCGAGACGCTGCGCTTTCTCGCCGTGAACGCGGCCACGATTCAGCAATACGGCTACTCGGAAAGCGAATTTCTCGGCATGACGATTCGCGCGATCCGGCCGAACGGCGAGATCTCGCGTCTCGAATCGCACCTGCAACGCAGCGACGTCCTGCACCACGGCCGCACGATGGCGGGCGTCTGGCACCATCGCCGCAAGGACGGATCGATGATCAGCGCCGACATTTCGTATCACGCGCTCAATTTCATGGGCCGCGCCGCCTTCTTCGTGCTGGCCGACGACGTCACCGAACAGATCAACGCCGAAGCCGAGGCGCAGCGTTCGAACCAGATGCTCGAGACGGTGATCGACAACATCCCGCAGCGGATTTTCTGGAAGGATAAGGAGTCGCGCTATCTCGGCTGCAACATGGCGTTCGCGCGCGACGCGGGGCTCTCTTACCCGGAGCAGGTGGTCGGCAAAAGCGACAACGACATGCCGTGGCGCGCCTTTGCCAGTCTGCTGAACGAGCACGACAAGGAGGTGGTGACCACCGGCGTGCCGAAAATGAATTTCGAGGTCGACCTGGTGATCGACGGCGTGCATCGCACCACCGTCACTAGCAAGCTGCCGTTCACCGACGGCGACGGTCGCGTGATCGGCGTGCTCGGTTCCTACACGGACATCACCGAGCGCAAGCGCGCCGACCTGGCCTTGCGTCTGCAAAGCCGCGCGCTCGATGCCAGCGTCAACGCGATTCTGATCACCGCGCCGTCGCCGTTGGGCAATCTGATCGAATACGTGAACCCCGCGTTCATGCGTATCACCGGCTACGATCCCGCTGAAGTGATCGGCCACGATTGCCGTGTGCTGCAACGCGACGACCGCGACCAGGAAGGCGTCGCGTTGATCCGTCAGGCACTTGCCGCGAACCGCGAGGTGAGCGCCGTGGTGCGCAACTATCGCAAGGACGGCGCGCTATTCTGGAATCAGTTGTTCATCGCGCCGGTGCCGAACGCGGAGGGCGTGATTACCCATCACATCGGTGTGATCAATGACGTGACCGATCTGATCCGCTATCAGGAGCAGCTCGAATACCAGGCCAACTACGACAGTCTCACGCGGCTGCCGAATCGCAACCTGCTGCGCGATCGTCTGCAGCATGCGCTGATCGTCGCGCAGCGGCATCACAAGGGCGTCGCGGTCGTGTTCATCGATCTGGACGGCTTCAAGAACGTCAACGACAGCCTCGGCCATAGCGTCGGCGACCGTTTGCTGGGCGTGGTGGCCGAGCGGCTCGCGCGCTGCACGCGAACCAGCGACACGGTCGCGCGGCACGGCGGCGACGAGTTCGTGATCGTGATGACCGATACCGTCGACGAGCAGTCGCTGATCGCGTGGATGGAGCGGGTGCGCGCGTCGATTTCCGAACCGGTGTGGCTCGACGGCACCGAGTTGTATGTCGGTTGCAGCATGGGCGCGAGCCTCTTCCCGCAGGACGGCGACGATGCGGAAACGCTGATGAAAAAAGCCGACCTCGCGATGTATCGCGCGAAGGACATGGGCCGTAACACATTCCAGTTTTACCAGCCGGAGATGAATGCGAGCGCCGGCGCGCGCCTGAATCTCGAACGGCGTTTGCGCCGTGCGTTGCGCGACAATGAATTCCTGCTGCACTACCAGCCGCAGGTGGATATCGAAAGCGGGCAGATCGTCGGCACCGAGGCGCTGGTGCGCTGGCACGATCCGGAGGTCGGTTTGGTGCTGCCGTCGCTGTTCATTCCGGTCGCCGAGGAGAGCGGCTTGATCGGGCCGCTGTCTGAGTGGGTGTTGCGCGAGGCGTGCCGTCAGAACAAGGCGTGGCAGGACGAAGGGTTGCCGCCTGCGCGGGTGTCGGTGAATCTGTCGGCGCGCGTTTTCCAGCAGCGCGATATCGCCAAGCTCGTCATGCAGGTGCTTGCCGAAACGGGGCTCGAGCCGCAGTACCTCGAACTCGAGTTGACCGAAAGCACCATCATGCGCAATGCCGAGGAAGCGGTGTCGATGCTCAACGAGTTGCATGCGCTCGGTATCGGCCTTGCGATCGACGACTTCGGCACCGGCTACTCGAGTCTCAGTTATCTGAAGCGCTTTCCGGTGGACCGTTTGAAGATCGACCGCTCGTTCGTGTCGGATATCGGCGTGTCGGGCGACGACGAAACGATCACCTCGGCGATTATCGCGCTCGCCCATTCGCTGAAATTGCAGGTGATCGCGGAAGGCGTGGAGACGTCGGCGCAACTCGATTTCCTGAGGGAGCGCGCGTGCGACGAGATGCAGGGTTTTTACTTTGCGAAGCCGTTGTCGACAGATGCGATTTCCGCGTTGTTCCAGGGTGGGGACACGCGAGAGCCGGTGGCGGTGTAACTGGGCGGCGACGCTACGCGGCGCTCCGGCGTAGCCGGCGTAGCGCTAGGGCACGTTGTCCGCGAGAATCCGCGCGGCCATGAAATCGATGAACACCCGCAAGCGGGGCGGCACGCTGCGTCCGGCCGGCCAGACGATACTCAGATCGATCACCCGCTCGACGTAGTCGTCGAGCACCGTGCAAAGCAGGCCGTCTTTTAGCGCCTGCCGCACCGAAAAATCCGGCATGCACGCAATTCCCAAACCGCGCATGGCGAAGCACACGCGCGTTTCGACGTTGTTGCAAACCATCGAAATCGGCAAGGTCACCTCGCGCTCACCGGCTTCGCGTCGCAACGGCCAGATCTCCAGCTTGCCGTTCTTCGGGTAGCGGTAGTGCAGACAGATATGGTTCGCGAGATCGGCGGGTTTTTGCGGCGTGCCGTGCCGGGCAAAATAGGCCGGCGCGCCAACCAGCACGACGCCGAATGAACCGATTTGCCGCGCTGCGAGGCGTGAATCCGCCAGCGCGCCGGTACGCACCACGACGTCGAAACCTTCGTCGATCACATCGACCACGCGGTCGCTGAAGTCCAGATCCAGTTCAATCTCCGGATAGGCCAGCATGAAATCGGCGAGTATCGGCAACACCAGCGAACCGACCAGCGGCAGACTCGCACGCAAGCGGCCGCGCGGCGAGCCGGCGCTTTGCGATATTTCCAGTTGCGCTGCTTCGATTTCGGCAAGGATGCGCCGGCTGCGTTCGAGAAATTGCATGCCGTCGGTGGTGAGCGTGATGCTGCGCGTGCTGCGATGAAAAAGCCGCACGCCGAGCTTTTCTTCGAGGCGCGCGATGCGCTTGCCGACTGCCGACGCCGACACGCCGAGTAGCCGCCCGGCTGCGACGAAGCTGCGTGTCTCCGCCACCTGCACGAATACCAGGAACCCGCCCAGACTTTCCACCGTTGCCTCCAATTCCGGACATAAATGTCCGTAGACTGAGGAACTCTATCCCAGTTTTTCTTCATTTGCCGGATTCGTATGATGGCCGCATCCCTCTGATTGGAGCCGTCATGACTGAATTGTCCGCGCTGTCCCGCTCTGCTCGCGATGCCGCGCCACTCTCGCTGCGGGTCGATGCGGTGATCGATAGAGCGCTGGCTGAGCAACGCCTCGTTGGCGGCGTCGTACTGATCGCCGAGCGCGGCGAGCCGGTGTATCGCCGCGCCGCAGGTCTCGCCGACCGCGAGCATGAACAGCCGATGCGCGAAGATACGCTGTTCCGGCTCGCGTCGATTTCGAAGCCGATCGTCTCGACGGCCGCGATGGTGCTGGTCAGTCAGCAGCGCCTGGGGCTCGACGACGCAGTCGAGCGCTATCTGCCCGAGTTCACGCCGCGTGGAGCGGACGGCGGCGCCGTGCACCTCACCGTGCGGCATTTGCTGACGCATACGGCGGGCCTCGGCTACCGTTTTCTCGAACCTGATGAGCACGGTCCGTATGCCCGCGCAGGTGTTTCCGATGGGATGGATCGCGCCGGCATTACGCTCGCTGAGAACTTGCGCCGGATTGCCGGCGTACCGTTGCTGTTCGCGCCGGGGACGGCTTGGGCCTATTCGCTGTCGATCGACGTGCTGGGCGCGCTGATCGAACGCGTGACGCAGTTGCCGCTGGGCGACGCGGTGCGTGATCTCGTCACCGCGCCGCTTGGGATGAACGACACCGCCTTTTATACGCTCGACGCGCAGCGTCTCGCGACACCCTACGTGAGCGATGTGCCGCGACCGCACCGCATGCGCGACAAGGAACGCGCGACACCGTTCGAAGGAGCGGTCGGCATCGATTTCGAGCCGGCGCGCGCGTTGGATCCCGAAGCGTTTGCGTCAGGTGGCGCGGGCATGGTGGGTTGCGCCGACGACGTGCTGCGTTTGCTCGACACGCTGCGCGACGGCGGCGGCGCTTTGCTGCCGCGTGCGATCGTCGACGAAATGGGCCGCAATCAGACGGGCGAGATGGGGCCGCCCGATCAGCCGGGCTACGGTTTCGGCCTGGGTTTTTCGGTGCTGCGCGATCCGCTCGCCGCCGATTCGCCGGAGTCGCCCGGCACCTGGCGCTGGGGTGGCGCGTATGGCCATTCCTGGTTCGTGGACCGTAGCCGCGGTCTGAGTGTCGTTGCGTTGACCAACACATTGTACGAAGGCATGTCGGGGGCGTTTGTGAACGAACTGCGCGATGCGGTGTACGGCGTGAGCGCGGCCAAGGTTCAGGGAGCGAGCCGCTCATGAGCGAATTCGACCAGGACCTGGCTGACGCCGCGACGCGTCCGGGACCATCAGCACGATCGGCACGTTCGGCACAATCGCCCGAATCTGCTGGCCGCTTGCCGCTATCTGGTTTGCTCGCGCTCGCCACGGGCGGGTTTATCACGATCCTTACCGAGGCCTTGCCCGCCGGCCTGCTGCGCGAAATGAGCGGCGACTTCGGGGTTTCAGCTGCACTGATCGGGCAGCTCGTCACCGTGTACGCGGCGGGGTCGTTGCTGGCGGCTATTCCGCTTGCAATCGCGACGCGCGGCTGGCGCCGTCGTCCGCTGCTGCTGATGGCGATCGCGGGTTTTATCGTCGTCAATACGGTAACGACGCTGTCGACGAACTACACGCTCACGCTGGTTGCGCGTTTCTTTGCCGGCGTGTCGGCGGGTCTGCTGTGGGCGCTGCTTGCCGGCTACGCGGCGCGCATGGCGCCGGCGCATCTGCAAGGCCGTGCCATCGCGGTGGCGATGACGGGCGTGCCGCTGGCCTTATCGCTCGGCATTCCACTTGGGACGCTGATGGGCGCTTCAATCGGCTGGCGTTATACGTTTGGTGCGATGAGCGTGCTGACGGTCGTGCTGCTCGGCTGGGTCCGCTGGCAGGTGCCCGATTTCGCCGGTCAGGCGGCCGGACGGCGCACGACCTTGAGTGACGTGCTCGCCTCACCCGGTCTCAAGGCCGTACTCGCGGTGATGTTCACCTATGTGTTCGCGCATACCATTCTCTACACTTACATCTCGCCGTTTCTTGCGCTCGCACATTTGCAGCAGCGCGTGGATGTCGTGCTGCTTGTGTTTGGGGTGATGGCGCTTGTGAGTATCGCGATCGTCGGCGTGCTGGTGGACCGGCATCTGCGCCGGCTGACGCTGATCAGTGTCGCGCTGTTCGGTGCGGCCGTCGTGACGCTCGGTCTGGCGAGCGATCTGCCGGCCGTTGTCTATACCGGGGTGGGGGTATGGGGGCTCGCGTTCGGTGGTGCCGCTACGCTCTTTCAAACGGCCTCGGCGCGTGCCGCGGGCGAGGGCGCCGATGTCGCGCAATCGATGATCGTCACGTTCTGGAATCTCGCGATAGCGGGCGGCGGGGCGTTCGGCGGCATTGCGATGGACCGGTACGGCGCGGTCTCGCTGCCGTGGGCGGCCGCCGTGCTGCTGATCGGTACGCTGCTGTGCATCGTTATCAAGGCGGGCATCAATGCGCAGCGCCACAGCCGTACACGCCGCGCGGCGGCCACTGCCGCTGCGCGTCTCGATCTCTGCGGCCGCCAGTGAAAGCGAGGGGCGGCGGCTGAGTCGCTGTGTGCCGCGCAGCAATCGACGATCGATACCCGTTCGTGTTCGGCGGGTATTTCAGGCGGCAGGCGTGTCGAGGAAAACCGGCAGTTGTTCCGCCACTTCGGAAAATGCCTGCAAGTGGGGGTGCGCTGCCTTGGTGACGATCTCCGGCAAAAACATCTGCGTGAAATTCCACGCGACGGCTACCGCCACGTCCGCCGCACCGAAACGGTTCGGTTCGACCGGCAGCGGCGCCGCCGCGAGTTCCTCTTCGAGCGCGCGATAAGCGGCATGCAATTGCTCGGTCACCCGCTTGATCCACGGCTCATGCTGTTTCTCCGCCGGCCGCAGATTGCGTTCATAGACGATCTGCACGGTCTTTTCAGAAGCGGCCAGCGCGAGACCGGTGAGGCGGGCCGCCCGCAGGCAGTGGTCCGCCTGGGTCGGGAAAATCCGTTGATCCGGTGCGGCGAGTGTGGCGACGTATTGCAGGATCACGGTCGAATCCATCACCTGCTGGCCGTCGTCCAGAATCAGCGTGGGCGCTTTCACGACCGGGTTGATCTTCGCGAACGCGTCGTAAGTGCTGAACACCGAAATCGACTGATGCTCGAAGTCGAGCTTCAGCAACTTCAGGCAAATAGCGACCCGGCGCACGTAGGGTGAATCCAGCATTCCGATCAGTTTCATCTCAATCCCGTTAGAAGTTCTATATGGCTGCCCGTGCGAGCGGGTGGGCGGCGATTTGCCTGTCAGGCGGTGCCTACGGAGCGTGAAGGCAATAGATTAACCGTCTTTTCATGGCAGAAAAAGCGACATTATTCGACGGTTTACGTCAGAATTTCTTACATGAAACCCATTCCGCCCCTTGCTGCTCTGCGCTGCTTCGAAGCCGTCGCCCGGCTCGGCGGCGTGACGCCGGCCGCGCGGGAGTTGCATGTCACGCATTCGGCGGTCAGTCAGCAGATCAAGGTGCTGGAGGAGTCGATGGGCGTCGCGCTGTTCGTGCGCGAAGCACGTGGCCTGCGCCTTACCGACGACGGCCGGCTGTACGCGCTCGAAATACGCTCCGCGCTGCGCGACATCACCCTGGCGACCCGCCGTGCGCAGGCGCGTCCGCATCAAAGCGATCTGGTGATCTCAACTGTGCCGTCGTTCGCGCAGCATTGGCTCGTGCCGCGCCTCGCGAGCTTGCGTGAGGCGCATCCATACTATCGCGTGCGCCTGATGACGAATCTGCAGATCGAGGATTTTCGCCAGGGCACCAGCGACATCGGCATTCGCATGGGGCAAGGGCATTGGCCGGACGTCGCACAACAGAAACTATTCGACGACGACATGCTCGTGGTCGCGGCACCGCATTTCGCGTTCGGGCCGCATGGCCGTTTTCCTCGCACGGCCGAGGACGTGCTCGCATGTCCACTGATCTCGAGCCCCGACGCGCCCTGGAGCGACTGGTGTCAGGCGGCGCAGGTGGCCGAGCCGGCCGCCGAAGCGACGGTCTTGTCGGCGAACGATTCGAACATCGTGATTGGCGCCGTGCTGCTCGGGCAGGGCGTCGCGCTCGAGCGGCGCAGCCTTGTCGCGCATGCGCTCGCGCGGGGCGAACTGGTGCAGATCACCGACATCCGCGTGCCGTATCGCTATCCGTACTGGCTGGTCTGGCAGCAACGCGAGATCCTGAACGCGAAACAGGCGCATTTCGCCCAATGGATCGATGGGCAGGTCGACGCTTATTTGCGTCACGGTTCGTGAGCGTGCGCGCCGCCTGGCACATGCGGCGGCCGCTTGCAGGGGGATTACCGGTTTGCGGGCGCGTGACAGTCGTATATATTCGGGATTCCCGTCTCAGACTTCCCGGGATCCACGAAGCATCGATTCACGTGGCGTTGCGCCCGCCTGTCGCTGCTCGCACTCCGTCAAGGGCGTTTCGCCGTCGAATATCTTCCAATACGACTGGAGAGAAAAATGACGTCTTCACCTGCAAAGAAATGGGCTGTGCTGTTGACATCGGTTGTACTGAGCGTGGCTTCGGTTGCACCGGCGTTCGCAGAAAACGACGCAAGTGCTCCGGCAGCCGATGCCACCAATGCCGCCAAGCCGTCGGCCGCGTCCAAGGCAGCAGCCAAGGCGCAACGCAAGGCCGCCCGCAAGGAGGCGCGTGCCAAGAAGAACGCAGAGTTGAAGCAATTGGAGAGCAACGGGTATAACCCGTCGCGTAACGATCCGAACTATCCGACGGATCTGCAGAACGCGCAGAAGAAGGCGGCTGCTGGTGCGGCGGCGAGCCAGTAAGCGGCTGCGGGCCGGACAGCGATTGCGGGTTCGGCTGCGTTTGGACCGGGTAGCAGGGGCGCAAGCCGCCTTGCAAACGCAACCGGGTGAGGACAATCTGTGAAGTTAAGCGAGGCGCTCAGGCGCCTCGTTTTCGTTCAATGCCACCAATTGCCGTTTAATCCAGCACGGGCAGCGCGCGCGGGCGCCGGTCGCTGTCGGTTGCGACGTAGGTCAGGGTTGCTTCGGTGACCTTCACGAGGTCTTCGGTCAGACTCATACGCTGCGCGTAGACCTCGACTTCGACGGTGACCGACGTGTTGCCCGTCTTGACGATGTCCGCGTAAAAGCTCAGCAGATCGCCGACGAACACCGGCTGCTTGAAGACGAACGAATTGACCGCGATGGTCGCGACCCGGCCGTTGGCGCGGCGGCTTGCCGGAATCGATCCGGCGATATCCACTTGCGCCATGATCCAGCCGCCGAACACATCGCCGTGGACGTTCGCGTCCGACGGCTGCGGAACGACGCGCAGCGCGCAGTGCTTTTGCGGAAGTTGGAGGATATCGGTCATCGGGGCACCCTTGAAATTCGTAATGGCTCGGTCGGCTCGGTCGGCTCGAGCGGCAGGCGGGGATTTCATGGCAACTGCACGACGCAGTGACACCGCATCGGCGCGGTCCACCTGCAACCGGGCGGCCGGTCAACCCATGAAAAGCGGCGCCAGCCAGCTTCTGCGACAATAGAAAGATCAGGAATTGTACGGGAAAGCGCCCAGCCGGGTCGCGCGACATCGAGCAGAGTGCCGGGTTGGCATGCTGCCGGTCGGCGCGCCGCTGCGAACTCCGTCGCTTCCATCCTCTCCCCAGCCGATCCCATGCGCCGTACGCCCTCGTCCGAACCTTCCCCGATCTCGACCCAGCCGCGCAACGACTGGCAAACGATCCTGTCCTTACTGCCTTACCTCGCTACTTATAAATGGCGCGTCGGTTTCGCGCTGAGCTGTCTGATCGGCGCGAAGGTCGCGAATCTCGGCGTGCCGATCGTAATGAAGCGGATTATCGACGGCCTCGCGTCGGTGAAGCATCTCACCGCGCTCGGCCGTGCGCACGATTCGCCCGGCATCGTGCTGCTTGGCGGAGTCGGTTTGATGGTGGTCGCTTACGCGGTGGTGCGGCTGTCCACCTCGCTTTTCACCGAGCTGCGCGAGATCCTGTTCGCGAAGGTGACCGAAAGCGCGGTGCGCCAGCTCGCGCTGAAAGTGTTCCGCCATTTGCATGCTTTGTCGCTGCGGTTTCATCTCGATCGGCAGACGGGTGGCATGTCGCGCGATATCGAACGCGGCACGCGCGGCATCACGCAACTGATTTCGTATTCGCTGTACAGCATTCTGCCGACCCTGGTCGAGGTCGGCCTCGTGCTCGGCTTTTTCATCGTCAAGTATGAGGCGTATTACGCGATCGTCACGTTCATTGCGCTTGCCGCGTACATCGTATTCACCGTGAAGGTCACCGAATGGCGCACGCATTTTCGCCGCACGATGAACGAGCTCGATTCAAAGGCGAATTCGCGCGCGATCGATTCGCTGCTCAACTACGAGACGGTGAAGTACTTCGGTAACGAGGAGTGGGAAGCACACCGTTACGACGAAAATCTCAAGCGCTATCGCACGGCCGCGATCAAATCGCAGCGCTCGCTGTCGGCGCTGAACTTCGGGCAGCAGGCGATCATCGGCACGGGTCTCGTGTTCATCCTGTGGCGCGCGACCGGAGGTGTGATGGCCGGGCGCCTCACGCTCGGCGACCTGGTGCTGATCAACACCTTCATGCTGCAACTCTATATCCCGTTGAATTTTCTCGGCGTCGTATATCGGGAACTGAAGCAGAGCCTCACCGATATGGATCGCATGTTCACGCTGCTGGGTGCGACGCAGGAAGTGCCCGACGTGCCGGACGCGCCCGCGTTGCGGGTGAGCGGTGCGCAGGTGCGCTTCGAACATGTGAACTTCTCGTATGAGCCGGCGCGGCAGATTCTGCACGACGTGAGCTTCACGATTCCGGCGGGCAGCACTACGGCAGTGGTCGGCCATAGCGGCTCGGGCAAATCGACGCTCGCGCGGCTGATGTTCCGCTTCTACGATCTGGATCGCGTTACGGGCGGTGCGATCACCATCGACGGCCAGGATATTCGCGACGTCGCGCAGGATTCGTTGCGCGCCTCGATCGGCATCGTGCCGCAGGATACGGTGCTGTTCAACGATTCGATCTACTACAACATTGCTTATGGCCGTCCGTCGGCTACTCGCGAGGAAGTGATCGCGGCGGCGCGCGCGGCGCATATTCACGACTTCATCGAAGGACTGCCGAAGGGTTATGAAACGCCGGTCGGCGAGCGTGGCCTGAAGTTGTCCGGCGGGGAAAAACAGCGCGTCGCGATTGCACGGACCATCCTCAAGAATCCGCCGATCCTGTTGTTCGACGAAGCGACCTCGGCGCTCGATTCACGTTCGGAACGTGCGATCCAGCATGAACTGGATCAGATCGCCCGCGAGCGTACGACGCTGATCATCGCGCACCGGCTTTCGACGGTGGTGCACGCGCAGCAGATCATCGTGATGGACAAAGGGCGGATCGTCGAGCGTGGAACACATGCCGAATTGTTGAGTGCGAACGGGCTGTTCGCGCAGATGTGGGCGTTGCAGCAGCAACGTGCAGCTGAAACGCCGGAGTCGGCGGAAGCGGTGAGCGCGGGCGAGGGCGGACGGTGAGGTGTTGCGTCGGCGCCCAAGGCGGCGTGGAGCGTGACGAGGCGAGCTTGCGTGAACCTGGGCGAGCTTGGGCGAACCTCTTGCGCCGGGTGCCCGGCGCTTATCGCGCGCTCAGGCGCTGATCCAGAGTCTGTAGCTGTGCCGGCGTGCCGACGTTTTCCCACAGACCCTCATATACCTCCCCGCTCGCGAGACCGCGCGCAATCGTCTCGCGATAGTACGGCGTGAGCGCGCGCCGCGTGCCGCGCGGCAGATCGCGAAACATCCGTGTGTCGTAGAGACCGATGTTGCCGAATGTGAAGCGCGGCTGCGCATCGAGCGACAGCGTCCCGTCCACCAGGCCGAAATCGCCGTTCGGGTGAAACGCCGGGTTCGGCACCATCACCAGATGCATGCCGGGCGTGGCTAGCGCGTTCAGCGCTTTGGCGCGCGTGTCGAGTGTCGCGTAGTCGAAATCCGCGTAGACGTCGCCACTGACCGCGACGAAGACTTCGCTCCTGCCCTCGTCCTCCAGCAGCGGCAGCGCTTGCGCGATACCGCCCGCCGTCTCCAACGCCTCGTGTTCCGCCGAGTAACGCAAGTGCACGCCCCAGCGTGAACCGTCGCCTAGCGCGGCTTCGATCCGCTCGCCGAGCCACGCATGGTTGATCACAATGGTTTGCAAGCCGGCGCGCGCGAGGCGTTCGATCTGCCATACGATCAACGGCTTGCCGCCCGCTTCGAGCAAAGGTTTAGGGCATGTGTCGGTTAACGGACGCATGCGCTCGCCGCGCCCGGCGGCGAAAATCATCGCTTTCTTCAGAGACATCGTCATCGGTCAGAAGGTGTAGCCGACTTCATTCGCGCGGCCTTCGAGATCGTCCAGCAGTTTCGCGAACGGACGCAGCGGCGCATAGCGTTCGGCGACCTTGCGGGCATAACCGATAAAACGCGGCAGATCCTTCATGTAGTGCGGCTTGCCGTCGCGGTAGTTGATCCGGCAGAACAGCCCCAGCACCTTGATGTGCCGTTGCAGCCCCATCCATTCGAGCTGGCGGTAGAACTCGCCGAAATCCGGATCGACCGGCAGGCCGGCTTTTTTCGCGCGCTCCCAGTAGTACACGAAGCAATCCAGCTCGAACTCTTCGTCCCAGCCGAGGAAGGCGTCGCGCAGCAACGAGGCGGCATCGTAGGTGATCGGGCCGTACACCGCGTCCTGAAAGTCCAGCACGCCGGGATTCACGGGGTTGGGCTCGGCCGCGATCATCAGATTGCGCGGCATGAAGTCGCGCAGCATGAAGACCTGCGGCTGTGCCCCGGCGCTGGCGATCAACAGCGCGAAGGTGCGATCGAGCATGCCGCGGGTCTTTTCGTCGACCTCGCGGCTCAGATGGCGGCCGAGGAACCACTCCGGCATCAATTCCATCTCGCGGCGCAGGAAGGCTTCGTCGAACGGCGGCAGCACGCCTTCGCGCGAGGTGAGCTGCCAGCGGATCAGCGCATCGAGCGCGTCGCGCATCAGCGAGCGGGCGCGGCGGGGCTCATTCCCGCTTTGTGCCTCGGTCAGCGCACCGAGGTACGAAGCGGTGCCCAGATCGGTGACAAGCATGAACCCGGTGTCGAAGTCGACCTCCAGCACACGCGGCACATGCACATTGGCGGCCTCGAGCAGATGCGCGACCTGCACAAATTCGCGGCACTTTTCGGGCGGCGGGGCGTCAACGGCGATCAGGGTGCCGCTGCTGCCGCCTTCCGCCGCCTTACAGGCAAGCCGGAAATAGCGCCGGAAACTGGCGTCGGACGAGGCCGGGGCGAGCGTGTCGAGTTCGAGCGCATAGCGTGCTGCGTGGGCGTTCAGCCATGCCTTGAGCAGGTCGAGGCGGCTGTCGGCGGGAGCTTGGGTGGAGTCTTTGGAGAGGGGCAGCGTCATGAAAACCGGCGGCAAATTCAGGGGGGCAACGTCTTGCCATATAATACCCCACGACTTTTTTGACGCGACTCACGCCGGCTTTCGCGCATTCCGCTTTACCGCCCGCCTCATCGTTCGACAGATTGTAAATATTGATGTGCAGCCGACTGTCACGGTCGGGGTGTGCAGGCGGTGGATCGTGACTGCAGAAGCTGACGGACGGGCCGATTCGCCAAACGATACATGCCGCCTAGACAGCTTTCCCAAACGACTTCCTCTTGTGCCGTAGTGCCGCGCAAAAGGCGGCTCGTAGCGGCGTTGATCGCCGTTCCGGGCCTGATGCCCGCGCTTGCGCACGCCCAGCTGGTGGGGGAAGCGGCGCAGCCGCAACCTATCGACGCGCCGTGGGGCATGCAGCTCGCCCCGCAGCTCGAAGACCATCCGTTGCAGGCCAGCCAGAAGCCGGCCACTTTCGTGCTCGGCGACACGACGAGCGGCACCACCGATCAGGACCTGGCCGCGAAAGGCTCGGCCGAGGTGCGGCGCAATACCTTCGTCATCAAGGCCGACGCGCTGCACTACGATCAGGACACGGACATGGCCGATGCCTACGGCCAGGTTCACCTGAACAACAACGGCGCCGTCTTCTCCGGCCCCGAAGCGCATATGCGGGTGGACTCGAGCGAAGGCTTCATGTCGGCGCCGAAGTATCACTTCAACGTGACCGGCGGCTCCGGCAGCGCGGAGCGCGTCGATCTGCTCGACACCGAGCGTTCGGTGTTCACGAAGGGTACCTACACGGCTTGCTCGTGCTCGGACAATCCGGCCTGGTACCTCAAAGGCGGCGAGTTCGATTTCGACACCGGGGCGGACGAAGGTGTCGCGTACAACAGCGTGCTGTTCTTCCAGGGCGTGCCGATATTCGCGTCGCCGTGGCTGTCGTTCCCGCTGTCGGGCGACCGGCGCAGCGGTATTCTGCCGCCTTCGTACTCGGTGAGTTCGACGAACGGCTTCGAGCTGTCGCTGCCGTACTACTTCAACATCGCGCCGAATCGCGATCTGACGGTCACGCCGCGCCTGATCTCGAAACGCGGTGTGCAGCTGCAGTCGACCTTCCGTTATCTGTCGCCGACGTATTCGGGCTCGATCACCGGTGAGTTTCTGCCGGACGACCACCTGACCCACACCAACCGCTACGCGCTGTACATCCAGCACAACCAGAACTTCGGCAACGGGTTCGGCGGTTATATCTACTACAACAAGGTCTCGGACAATACGTATCCGGAAGACCTGTCGTCATCGGTCAGTCAGTTCCTGAACGGCACCCAGCTTCTGTATCAACAGGAAGCCGGGTTGACCTATAACAACGGCCCGTGGTCGGTGCTCGCCCGCGAACAGCACTGGCAGACGCTGACGCCTTCGGTGGCGCCGTATGGCCGCGAGCCGCAGTTGAACGTGAAGTACGCGAAGTACAACGTTGGCGGTTTCGACTACGGCGCGGAAGCCGACTACACGAATTTCCGCATCACGACCGGGGACCTGACCCAGGGTCAGCGGGTCATGTTCAACCCGTATGTGTCGTATTCGGTGGTCGGACCCGGGTACTTCGTTACGCCGAAGGTGCAGTGGCACCTTGCGTCGTACAACCTGAACAACATCAGCAACGACGTACCGGTCGGCACGCCGAAGAATTTCACCGAATCGATCCCGACGCTCAGCTTCGACACCGGGCTGATTTTCGACCGTTCGGTACGGCTCTTCGGGCAGGATTACATCCAGACGCTCGAGCCGCGGATTTACTACGTCTATACGCCGTACCGCAACCAGGCGTCCGCGCCGCTGTTCGATACGGCCGACTCCGACTTCGGTCTGGCGGAAATCTTCACGCCGAACACCTTCGTCGGCAACGATCGGATCGCCGACGCGAACCGTCTGACCGCGGCCATCACCACGCGCTTCATCAACCCGGCAACGGGCGACGAACGCGCGCGCTTCGTGATCGCGCAGCAGTATTACTTCCAGGATCAGCGCGTCACGCTGCTGCCTACGCAGACCAGCACGCAGGCCACGCATTCGGACCTGATCCTGGGGGCGTCGCTCAAGCTCGGCGCCGGTTTCGCTTCGGAAACGGCGTTCCAATATAATGCCGACAACAACCAGTTGGTGAAGACGAGCGTCGGCTTTGGCTTCAGCCCGGCCTCCGGCAAGGTGATCAATGTCGCGTATCGCTACACGCGCGCGAACACCACGCTGGATAACACGCCGATCAACCAGGTGCTGATTTCGGGGCAGTGGCCGCTGACGCATCGGGTGTACGGGGTAGGGCGATTCAATTACGACCTGGGCGGGCATCGGATCGTCGACGGTCTAGTCGGTCTGCAATACGACGCCGACTGCTGGACGCTCGGCGCCGGGATTCAGCGCTATGCGAACGGCCTGAATACGTCGGGGCAGAATCAGTCGAGCACGCGGTTTCTCGCGCAGTTGACGCTCAAGGGCTTGTCGACCGTCGACAACGGGCTGATTCCGGCGTTCCGCGCCAGCGTGGCTGGCTATACGCCGTTGCCGCCGCCGCCGCCGCCGGAATCGCGTTTCACCAATTACGAATGACGCTGGCGCGATCATTTATCGCATGCGAAAAGACGGGCCAGGCGCGCCCGACATCATTGGAGTATCTGTGGCAATCATGAAAAAGCTTCGCTTGGCAACACTTGCGGCCGGTCTGGTCGCCGCAGCGTCTTTCCTGTCGGTTGCGCCCGCTCAGGCGCAGGCGCTGTCGTCCGGCAATAATGGCCAGACGGTCGACACCATCGCCGCAGTGGTCAACAACGGTGTCATTACACGGCGCGAGCTCGACGATCGCATCGGCCTGATTACCCACCGGCTGAACCAGCAGAACGCCCCGGTTCCGCCGATGGACCAGTTGCGCCAGCAGGTGCTCAACCAGATGGTGCTGGAACGCATCCAGTTGCAGAAGGCGAAAGAAGACGGCATCAACATCGACGATGCCGCCGTGCAAAAAACGCTCGAACGGCTCGCGCAGGCCAACAACATGTCGCTCGACATGTATCGCTCGCGCATCGAGGCGCAAGGCGTGCCCTGGGCCACCTTCACGAAAGACGCACGCACCGAGCTGACGCTCTCGCGTCTGCGTGAGAAGGAAGTGGACAGCAAGGTCACGGTGTCTGACGCCGAGGTCGCGAACTACATTGCCAGCCAGCGCGGCCCGAATGCCGGTCTGACGAGCGATCTGCACCTTCAACACATCTTCCTGAAGGCGCCGCTGAACGCCTCGGAAACCGATATCGAAACCGCGCAGAAAAAGGCTCAGGCCCTGCTGGCCGAAGCCAAAGGCGGCGCCAACTTCGAGAAGCTGGCGAAGTCGAATTCGCAGGCACCGGATGCGTCGAAAGGTGGCGACACGGGTTTCGTGCCGCCGTCCAAGCTGCCGCCTGAGTTCGTCAAGGCCGCTTCGACGCTGCGTCCGGGCGAGATCAACCCGGATCTGATCCGCACCAACGACGGCTTCGAAATCTTGCGCCTCGTCGATCGTCGCGCCGGCCAGGGCACCAGTTCCGATGCACCGAAGCTCGTGCAAACGCACGTTCGCCACATTCTGCTGCGCGTCGGCGACGGCATGTCCGAGCCGCAAGCGCGTCAGAAGCTGCTTGAGATCAAGAACGAGATCGCCGCGGGCGGCGACTTCGCGAAGTTCGCCCGCACGTACTCGCAAGACGGTTCGTCGTCGCAAGGCGGCGACCTCGGCTGGATCAGCCCGGGCGAGACGGTGCCGGAATTCGAGCGCGCGATGAACAGCCTGCAGGACGGCCAGATCAGCGATCCGGTGCGCAGCGAATACGGTTACCACCTGATTCAGGTGCTGGGCCGCCGCGAATCGGAAGGCTCGGTTTCACAGCAGATGGATCTGGCGCGTCAGGCGATCGGTCAGCGCAAGGCGGAACAGGCCTACGCCGACTGGCTGCGCGAATTGCGCGACACCGCTTACGTGGAAGTGAAGCCGAATCTGTCGAGCATGCAATAAACATCATGACAAGCGCCGCGCAGCCTACCAGCCTTCCGTTACAGATCGCGATCACGACCGGCGAGCCCGCCGGCGTCGGCTCCGAGCTGACCGCGCAGGCGCTGGCGGGTGCGGCGGCGCACTGGCCTCACGCACAGTTCACCGTGCTGGGCGATGCGGATTTGCTGGCCGACCGCGCGCGCGCGGTCGGGGTCGATTGGGCTGCGTTGCTGGCGCAAGGCAAGCGCGTGCGGGTGCAGCATAGGCCGCTCGGCGCGCCCTCGCTGGCCGGCAAGCTGGACGCCGCCAACGGCCGCTACGTGCTCGATCTGCTCGACTGCGCGATCGACGGCGCCGTGGCCGGCACGTTCGACGCGATCGTCACCGCGCCGCTGCAGAAGAGCACCATCAACGACGCCGGCGTCCCGTTCACCGGCCACACGGAATATCTGGCCGAGCGCACGCACACGCCGCGCGTGGTGATGATGCTGGCCGGCACGGGCAAGCGCCCATTGCGCGTCGCGCTGGCTACCACGCATCTGCCGCTCAAAGACGTCTCCGCCGCGCTAACGGTCGACGGGATCGTCGAGACGCTGCGCATCGTCGATCACGATTTGCGCCATCATTTTGGTTTGCCCGCGCCGCGCATCCTCGTGACGGGGTTGAACCCGCATGCGGGCGAAAACGGTTATCTGGGCCGCGAGGAAATCGAGGTGATTTCCCCGGCACTGAAGCTCGCGAACGAGCAAGGCATCGACGCTCCTGGCCCCTATCCGGCGGACACCTTGTTCCAGCCGCGTTACCTGGAGCAGGCCGACTGCGTGCTGGCGATGTTCCACGATCAGGGTCTGCCGGTGCTGAAGTACGCGACCTTTGGCGAAGGCATCAACATCACGCTCGGCTTGCCGATCATTCGCACCTCGGTCGATCACGGCACCGCGCTCGATCTGGCCGGCACCGGCCGAGCCGACGCGGGCAGTCTGATCGCCGCGATCGATGCGGCGGTTTCGATGGCGCAGCACCGCCGCGCGGGCTGATCCAGCAGCCGCGCAGACGGGGCGTACGCGCTCCTCGGCGTTTGCTGTTTTCGTGTTCGTGGCGCGCGTGGCCCTGGTTTGTTGCCGGGTTGTTCCCGGTTGCTCCCGCTTGTTCCCGAGTGCTCCTATTCTTAAGCAATTCTCTTTCATAGCGTTTCTCCGATGTCCACCAGCAGACAGCAACAGGGCCGCCACCAGGGCCATATCGCGCGCAAGCGTTTCGGGCAGAATTTTCTGGTCGACATGGGCGTGATCGATTCGATCGTCGACGTGATCCGGCCGCAGCGGGGCGAGCGCATGGTCGAGATCGGGCCAGGGCTTGGCGCGCTCACCGAACCGCTGATCGAGCGCCTGGCAACCCCCGAGGCGCCGTTGCACGCGGTCGAGCTGGATCGCGATCTGATCGGCCGTCTCAAGAGCAAATTCGGCGCCTTGCTCGAGTTGCATGCGGGCGACGCGCTTGCGTTTGACTTCGGCACGCTGGCAGCGCCGGGTGAGAAGGCGTCGCTGCGCATTGTCGGCAATCTGCCGTACAACATTTCGAGCCCCTTGCTGTTTCATCTGACCGCCTTCGCGGATCGCGTGATCGATCAGCATTTCATGCTGCAGAACGAAGTGGTCGAGCGCATGGTGGCGGAGCCAGGCACCAAGGCGTTCAGCCGCCTGTCGGTCATGCTGCAATATCGCTACGTGATCGATAAGCAACTCGACGTGCCGCCCGAGGCATTCCAGCCGCCGCCGAAGGTCGACTCGGCGATCGTGCGGATGATCCCGTACGAACTGCATGAATTGCCGGCCGTGGACGAGCGCGTGCTCGGCGAGGTGGTCACGGCGGCCTTCTCGCAGCGGCGCAAGATGCTGCGCAACACGTTGGCCGCGTTCCGCGATCTGGTGGATTTCGAAGCGCTGGGTTTCGATCTGCAACGTCGCGCCGAAGATGTGCCGGTGGCCGAATATGTGCGTGTGGCGCAGATCGTGGCGGCTTCGCCTGCGCGCGGCACCGCAGCCGCGGACATTGAGACTGACGACGCGTGAGTCGCGTCGTACGGTCCCGAACCGAAGTAAGCGCGCGGCGTCCTGCAGCGCGTGCGAAACGCGCCGCGCGCACTCCAACCGCTACGCAGCAGCCCGCTTCACGGGCGCATTGACCAGCGCAATGCCGACGAGCACGAGCGCCGCCGCCATCAGAAAGCGCAGGCTGAACGACTCGCCGAGCAACAGTACGCCGAAGGTCACGCCAAACAGCGGCGTCAGGAACGAAAACACCGACAGGCGCGACGCGACGTAACGGGTCAACAGCCAGAACCACACCAGATAGCTGACGAACGCCACGATCACCGCCTGATACGCAACGCTCATCACTGCGAGTGGCGTGACGGTTTCCACGCGCGCCTGGCCGAGCCCCAGCGCGAGCGCGAGCAGCACTACAGCCGACACCGTCAATTGATAGAACAGCGTCTTGCTGGCGCTCGAGTGGGCCAGTCGCGTGGCGCGGACCACCACGGTGGTCGCGGCCCACAAGATGCCGGCCAGCACGCCGAGCGCGTCGCCGGCGACGCCCTGCAGGGTTGAGCCCTGTGCCGCGTGGTCGTGCAGGAAACCGTCGGCGAACGCTAGCGCCATGCCCACGAACGCCACCAGGATGCCGAGCCACTGGGTGCGCCGCATCCGCTCGCCATCGGCGAACCAGTGCAGGCCGAGCGCTGTGAAGCAGGGTGCGGTGTACAGAAACACCGCCATGCGCGAAGCGCTGGTTAGCGTCAGGCCGAGAAAAATGCACACGAATTCGCCGGCGAACAGCACGCCCGCGAGCAAGCCGGCGCCCAACGTGCCGTCGTCGCGAAACAACGGGGTGCCGCGCGAGCGCGCCCAACCCCAGACCAGCACCGCGGCGATCGCCGAGCGCAAACCCGCCTGGAATATCGGTGGCAATGCGGTGTTGGCGCTCTTGATCGCGACTTGCTGCAGTCCCCAGATCGCGCACAAACCAATCATCAGAAGGATGGCGAAGCTGTCCAGGGTGCGGCGGGCGGGCAGGGCGGTGGCGCTCATGGGTCTCGTGGCGTTGTCGTTATAGATCGTACGATATCAAACCCGTCCCTCCCGCCGTGCGATGACCCCACCGCCTACGCGTGCTTCTTACAATCTGCAAGCGTTTCGATGAGAGAACAACACTTATGTCTGTCTATTTTCTTACTGCCCCGATTTCGCGCTAAGGTTCATCCACGCGCGATTTGTCAGCTCATTCAAGCGGCTTGTACGGGCCTTCACGGGAGCTCCTACGCGGACCCGGGCGGCATCTTCCCGTCGATTGTGCGGCCTCAGATGAGCAGCGTGGCGGCGCGTCGCGTCGGGTGTGGCGGCGTCGAAAATCCGTAAAAGCGGGAACCTGTACGAGGAGACGACATGAAGAACGTAAGCAGGTGGGCGATGGCAGCCGTGCCCGCCGCGTTGGCGTGCCACATGGCGCACGCCCAATCGAGCGTGACGCTTTACGGCGTGATCGACGAGAGCGTGCGCTACCTGACTCATGCAAATCGGGCCGGCGATTCATCGCTCGGACTCGGCAGTGGCGGCATGACGGAGAGCCGCTGGGGCATCAGGGGCACCGAGGATCTGGGCGGCGGCTGGTCGACGTTCTTCAAGCTCGAAAACCGTTTCTACATGAATAGCGGCCAAAGCGATCCCACTTTGCCATTCTTCAATGAGGCACAGGTGGGCGTGCGCTCGGATTCCTTTGGTCAGGTGATCTTCGGCCGTCAGTACAACGTGATGATCGAGGGCGTGACCATTGGCGGTTATGGCAGCAATCTCTGGATTCCATACGATTTCAGCTTTCAGCCGGAAGTGACGATGACCGGCGGCATCTGGACCAGCAACCAGGTGCAGTATCAGGCGAAATATGCGGGTTTCCATCTCGCCGCCGGCTACGCATTCGGCGGCAACGCGGGCAATTCATACGGCAGCCAGGTGGGCGTGGCGGCCGCTTACGCACCGGGTGGCCCGTTCACGTTCGGCGGCGCGTATCAGGAGTCGAAAGATTCAGTCAATGGCGCCGCGGCGAAGGCGTGGACCTTCGGCGGATCGTACACGTGGAACATGACCCGGTTTTCCGCCGGCTATATCGTCGACCAGAATGACGCCGGATTTTCGAATTTTGCCAACGGGCCGTTTACCGCGCCTGCGCTGGCCGCGCTCAAGTACACCGATTTTTCGCGGCGTCGCATGATCATGGGCGGCATTACGCAGCAGGTCGGTAACGCCTGGCACTTCGCAGCGAACGTGTGGCGCACCCTGCAGGACGGTAAAACCGCTGCGCAGAACGGTTCAGCGTGGCAGTACCAACTGGTCGCCGACTACAACCTTTCGTTGCGCACCGATGTCTATCTGGAAGGCGACTACTCGCTGTACCGGGGCGGTTTGATCGGCGCGCAGTTGCAAGGCGTCAACGGTGTCGGGCTGGCGCAGAAGGGGAGCCAGATTGGCCTGATGGCCGGTATGCGGCATCAGTTCTGAACGCCCGATTTACGCCGACGCGCCTTCCATGCGCCGCTTCGACCGTTGCGGATCGATCAGCGTGAACCCCGTTGTGCCGACGATCAGCAGCAGCACGCCCGTTACCGCGAAGCCGATCTCGTAGCCACGCGCGTCGCCTGCCGCGCCGAGCAGCTTGCCCATCGCGACGGGGCCGATCAGTCCGGCCGTGGTGAAGATCGAGTTGGTGATCGCGAGCAAGGCCCCGCGCCGCGCCACGGGCGCGACTTCCGCGACCAGCATCGGACCGAAGGTGAACGTCTGAAGCGCCAACGCGCTGGCGAGCCCCATCAAGGCGACCTTGACGAGCGGCGGCGCGCCGAACAGCAATGCGCAGTACGCCAGTCCGCTCACCACGCATACCGCGCTGATCAACTTGCCGCGAGCTGCCTTCGACGACACGCCACGCTTGAGCATGCGATGCGAGACCATCGCGAGCGCGATGCCGATCGGAATCTGCGCCGCGACTTGCAGCGCGAACAGCCAGCCGGCCTGGGTTGCGGCGAAGCCGAGGCCGAGCCGGAAATACGCGGGCACCCAGGTGAAACCGATCGCGATTACCGCATAGGCGACAAAGCATTGCAGCATCACGCCGATGACCGTGCGGTCGCTCAGCATGTGCCGCAAGCGCAACGACGCCGCGCGAGGGACCGCCCCTGCAACGGCGAGCGCGGGTGAGGCGTTGTGCTGACGATTCCCTGTCTTGCCCAGACACAGCCACAGGATCGTCCATCCAATGCCGACCGCGCCAAGCGTGAGAAACGTTGCGTGCCAGTGCCATTGCTGCGAGATATAGGTGAGCGCGGGCCCGGCGATGATGACGCCAGCCGTTGCCCCCTGCTGCACGATAACGGTGGGAAGACTGCGCTCACGGTCGTCGAACCAGCTATAGACCACATGCAACGCGAGCGACGAGGCCGGTCCTTCGCCCGCACCCAGCAGGACGCGGCATAGCAGCAGCACGGCAAAGCTGGTCGGCCACGCGAGCGGCAACTGCGCGACCGCCCAGGTCAGCGCGAGCGCGGCAAGCAGCCATTTCATATTGACGCGGTCGGCAATCAGGCCAATGGCAATGCCCGAGAGCGAGAACAGCAGAAAAAACGCGCTGCCGACGAAGCCGAACTGACCATGCGTCAATTGCATGTCATGCATCATCGGGATCGCGACCAGTCCGAGCACGGCCTTGTCGGCGAAATTGATCAACATGAACAGGAACAGCGAGGCGACGATGACCCAGCGGCGGCTCGGCGCGGCCTCGCGTGTGTGGGCGGCCTGAAGCGGCGCCGTATCGGCGGCGAGCGCCGTGCAGCGCTTCGTGCTGCTGAGAATAGTGGGCAAGGCGTGTCTCCGTTTCTGGCGCGGGGCGCTGGGTTTTCGCCCATTTGAGGTGGTATAAGTGAATTGTTCAAGTGCATTCTCGTTATCGGGAGCTTGCAAATCATGCATGAGGTCAATTCCCGCCGCCTTGGCCATCTGATCGCGCTGGCCGAGGAAGGCAGTTTTGCGCGCGCCGCCGAGCGGGTTCATTTGAGCCAGCCGGCGCTGAGCCGCAGCATCCAGGCGCTGGAAGAGGAAGTCGGCATGAAGCTGTTCGATCGTGCCGCCCGCGGCGTCGCGATGACAGCGGCCGGGCGGCTGCTGGTGGAGCGCGCCCGGCGTGTGCTGTTCGAAACGCGTTGCCTGTTCCGCGACGTCGAACTGCTGAAGGCGCACGAACTCGGCGAAGTGCGTATCGGCCTCGGTCCCTATGCGGCCGTCGTGCTGCTGCCGGACTTGCTGGTGGAGTTCGCGCGGCGCTTTCCGAAGATCAAGGTGTCGATCGAACTCGGCGAAGGCGATGGGCTGCTTGCCAAGCTGCGGGGCGAACAGATCGATTTTCTGGTCACCGACCGCCGGGTGCCGCCCGTCACGCCCGATGTCACGTTGCAGCGCCTGCCGCGTCACGAGGGCGGCTGGTTCGCGCGGCCGGACCATCCGCTGTTTGCACGCGGCACCGTGCAGTTGGCGGCGTTGCGCGAGTTCCCGCTGGTCTCGGTGAGCTTGCCCGCGTTCATGAAAGACGCCTTGCATCGCCTGCTCAAGTATCGTGCTCACGAGCAGATTCCATTGCAGATCGAATGCAACGACGTGGCGGTGCTGAAGGACGTCGCCGCGCAGACGGACGCGGTGCTGTTCTCCACGGCGTCAGCGGTGCGGCGGGATCTGGAAATGCGGCGGCTCGCGCGCATTCCGCTCGTCAATCCGCCGCGTCTCGCACTGGAATTCGCGCTCGTGTATCTGGCCGAACGCACGCCTTCGCCCGCCGCGTATTCCGCGTTGGGGCTTGCCGAGCAGGTGATGGAGGACGCCAACCGCGCTGCGCAGGGCCTGCTGCACTCCGGCGCGCCGACGGCGTAGCGGGCGGATGGATGGCCGGCGGTGCGATTCGATGAGCGTCCCCGTGATTACCCTGGAGGCGGTTGACACAGCGGCTCCAATCGCGGACGATCCGGAATCCAGATTCCGGTTTTGCGTGAATCCTCCCTATTATCGAAGCAGCGAACCCAGACTGAACAGCGCATGACGACGACTTCACCACGCGGCCGCGAAGCGCAGCCGGGCGCCATCGCGGCGCCGCGTCAGACGCGCAGTCAGCAAGGGCTCGTTCGCATGCTGCAGGCCGGGCGCGAGTTGATCGAAGCGAGCGGCAATCTCGACGATCTGTCGATCAACGACATCGTCGAGCGCGCGGGTACGTCGATCGGCGCATTCTATCGGCGCTTCGACAACAAGGACGCCTTCTTCGATGTCCTCCAGGATGCGGCGATGGAAGCGGGGCTCGAGCACGTACGCGAGGCCGTCGAGCGTGACCCTGCCTGGCGTTCGAACGATGCGGGCACGCTTGCCGATGCGGTCATTTCGTTTTACGTCGTGACGTTCCGGCGCAATCGCGGGTTGTATCACGCGTCGCTGCTGCGGGCGTCGCAACGCAAAGCCAGTTGGGATGTCGTGAAGTCGGCCAATCACGAAGTTCTGGCAATGATGGTGCCGCGTCTCGTCACCGCATTGGCGCGGTCGCGCGGCATCAAGGCGGATCACGACACCACCCAGGCGCTCGAATTCGAAGTGCGCGCCACTTTGCAGATGATTCTTGGCATGCTGGTCAACAGCGTGCTGAACGATCCCGGTCCTTTGTCGCTGTCCAGCCGCCAGTTGCGCTCGTGGTTGCAGATCCGGCTGCGCCGTTGCCTCGGCCTCCCGGACCACTGATTTTTTTGCCCAAAAAACGGAATCGGAATTCCGGTTCTGTACGCCAGAAAACTATCCGGATGCCGCACGATTTCCACTGCGCGCCGTCGAGCCTTCAAGGAGACACTGCATGAGTTCATGTTGCCCGGAACGGGGCCGCAATCCCGCCTTCGATGCGCCGCATATCGGCGAACCGCTCGATGTCGCGTTCGACGCCGGCGTGAATCTCGCATTCACGATTGCTGCGCCGACCGTGCCGCCGCGCCTCACCGAGCACTCGCGACGCATGGCGCAGCGGATCTATCGCGTCGCCGGGCGCGTGTATTGCGCGGTCGGCTATGCAATCGCGAACATTATCTTCGTGGTGGGCGACGAGGGCATCGTGGTCATCGACACGACCGAAGCGGTGTCGGCAGCGAAACGCATCTATGAGGATTTCTGCGCGATCGATCCGCGGCACGCAAAGCTGCCGGTCAAGGCCGTGGTCTACACGCACAACCACACGGATCATACGGGCGGCGTGCGTGCTTTTGTCGACGAAGCCGCGCTCGAGGCCGGCAGCATCGAGATCATCGCGCACCGCTCGTTAATGGAAACCGTGATCAACAACGCCAATCTCGTGGCGCCGATTCTCGCCACGCGTTCGGCGTACAGCTTCGGCACCCTGCTGCCGGAGGGCGCGACCGGCAAGGTCAACGCGGGCATCGGGCCGGTTCTGATCGCCGAGCCGGCGAGTTTCTTCGCGCCGACGCACGTGTTCGACGACAGGCTCGACATCGTGCTGGCAGGCGTGCGGTTCGAGTTCCGCTATGCGCCTTCCGAAGCCGACGACGAAATCGTCATGTGGCTGCCGGACCTCGATGTGCTGCTGTCGGCGGAAGTGATCCAGGGCGAGTGTCTCGCGAACGTACATACGCTGCGCGGCACGCGTTATCGCGATCCGGTGCGCTGGTATCAGACGATCGACATGATGCGCGGCTTCAATGCGGCGCATATGGTGCCGGCGCATGGCCGCCCGGTATCGGGCGCGCAATACGTTGCCGAGGTGTTGTGCGTGTATCGCGACGCTATCCAGTTCATTCATGACCAGACCATCCGCCAGATGAACCTCGGTCTGAGCCCGGACGAACTCGCCGAGGCGATTCCCGCGTTGCCGCCTCATCTCGCGGAACATGCATGGCTCGGCGAGTACTACGGCACCGTCAAGCATTCGGTGCGACAGGTATATAGCGGTCAACTCGGCTGGTTCGACGGCGATCCGGCGTCGCTCGATCCGTTGCCGCGTGTTGAACGTTCGCGGCGCATGGTACAGATGATGGGCGGCGCAGAGGCAGTGCGCGCCGCCGTGCGCGCGGCAATGGACGAGTCGGACTGGCGCTGGGCCACGGAGTTGGCGACGCTGCTGGTGCGTCTCGACAAAACCGACAGCGAGGCGCGCAATCTTAAGGCGAGCGCGCTGCGCGAATTGGGCTATCGCACGGTGAACACCAACTGGCGTAACTGGTATCTGAGCGCGGCACGCGAGCTCGAGCATGCCTATGACGAATTGCCGTTTGGCGGCAGTTCGAGCTTCGCATCGGTGGATGTGTTGCGCGCTCAACCGCTGCGCAATGTGTTCCAGCGCTTCAGCGTGAACGTCGATCCGCAACGTTGTACCGACGTACAGATGACGCTCGCATTCCGCGTGACGGATCGCGATGAAACCTACGCGCTCGAATTGCGGCGTGGCGTGTTGCAGATTCACGAGTGCGCGCCTGCGGCGATCGACGTCCAACTCGCGCTGCAAACCGCCACTTTGTACAGTGCGCTTCGCGACATGGCGGCGCAGTTGCCGAAGTGTCTGGAGAGCGGCACAGTAGCCCTGGAGCGCGGCACGGCTGCGCAGTTGCACGCGTTTTTCGACTGCTTCGATAGGCCGGCGCGGCGGATGCCCGCACTGACCACGCGATAGAGTCAGGATAGAAACGGCGTCGCGCCACATCATGCATTGGCGCATTGCGATACGAAACACACGGAGGAGACTTGGAAAAGATATGGTTGAAGTCCTACCCGCCGGGCGTCCCGGCGGAGATCGACGCTACACGGTTCAGCTCCGTTGGCGACATGCTGGAGCAGAGTTTCGCGGCGCACGCGGCCGCGCGCGCGTTCGTCTGCATGGGGCGCGAGCTGACCTACGGCGAACTCGATGCGAAGTCGCGTGATCTTGCTGCGTGGTTTCAACGGCTGGGTCTTGCGCGGGGCACGCGTATCGCTGTGATGCTGCCGAACGTGCTGCAGTATCCGGTGGCCATGGCAGCCATTCTGCGCGCGGGCTACGTGGTGGTGAACGTCAATCCGCTGTATACGCCGCGAGAGCTGGAGCATCAGTTGATCGATAGCGGCGCGCAGGCAATCGTGCTGCTCGACACGTTCGCGAAGACGCTTGAGGCGGTGCAGGCGCATACGTCGGTCAGGCATGTTGTGCTGACTTCGATCGGCGAGATGCTCGGTGCCGGGAGCCCCGTGATCGCGGGCGATCTGCCGCCAGCTTCGTGTATCGCGCTGGACGATGCAATTGCCCGTGGTGCGGAGGCGGGCTTCACGCCGGTCGCGCTCACGCAAAACGATGTGGCCGTGCTCCAATATACCGGCGGCACGACCGGCGTTTCGAAAGGCGCCACGTTGCTGCATGGCAATCTGATCGCCAACGTGCTGCAATCGGCGTTGTGGCGCGAGCCGGTTTATCGCGAGCGCAGCGATATCAAGCAGTACATCACGGTCGTCGCGCTGCCGCTTTATCACATCTTCGGGCTGACGATCTGCGGTTTGCTGACGATGCGTTGCGGCGGCCTGGGCATCCTGATTCCGAATCCGCGCGATCTGCCCGGGATGATCAAAGCCTTGCAAGGCTTCGCGCTCAACTCGTTCCCCGGCGTGAACACGATGTACAACGCGCTGCTGAACGAACCTGACTTCAAGACGCTCGACTTCTCGAAGCTGGTGCAATCGAACGGCGGCGGCATGGCGGTGCAGCAAGCCGTTGCGCAACGCTGGCAAGCGCTGACTGGCGTGCCGATCGTCGAAGGTTATGGGCTCTCGGAAACCTCGCCGTGCGCCACCACCAATCTGCCGACGTCCACCGCATTCACCGGGACCGTCGGCTTGCCGTTGCCGTCCACGGATATTTCGATTCGCGACGACGCCGGTCGCGAAGTGCCGCTCGGCGAGCGCGGCGAAATCTGCATTCGCGGACCGCAGGTGATGGCCGGCTATTGGAACCGTCCCGATGAAACCGCGAAGGTGATGACGCCGGATGGCTTCTTCAAATCCGGTGACATTGGCCTGATGACGGAAGAAGGTTTCGTGAAAATCGTCGATCGCAAGAAAGACATGATTCTGGTGTCGGGCTTCAACGTATATCCGAACGAAATCGAGGACGTGGTGGCGAAGCATCCGGGCGTGTTCGAAGTGGTCGCGGTCGGCGTGCCGGACGCCGAGGCGGGTGAGGTGGTGAAGCTTTATGTGGTCAAGAAAGACCCGGCGCTCACCGAAGCGGAGATTCTCGCCTTCTGCAAGGAGCAGCTGACGGGTTACAAGCGCCCCAAAATCATCGAGTTTCGCAGCGAACTGCCAAAGACTAACGTCGGCAAGATTTTGCGGCGCGTATTGCGCGACGAGGTGAAAAGCGCGGGCTGAAAACGGGCGTGTCGTGTGTCCTGACTTGGGTGTCCGACATGCTGCAACGTTGAGGCTCCCTGCAGCGTGGCGTAATTCCGGGTACATTCTTGTTCTCGACACCACGCACTAGGGAGTACACGATG
The DNA here is from genome assembly GCF_059567945.1 of Paraburkholderia sp. BGA-UO-ETr-F12. Classification (NCBI taxonomy): domain Bacteria; kingdom Pseudomonadati; phylum Pseudomonadota; class Betaproteobacteria; order Burkholderiales; family Burkholderiaceae; genus Paraburkholderia; species Paraburkholderia sp. BGA-UO-ETr-F12. The sequence goes on from NZ_JCAQOZ010000023.1 coordinate 81,457, forward strand.
CGCCTGCTTCACACCATGCTCCGGGTCGGCGACCTGGACCGTTCGATTGCTTTTTACACCGACCTGCTCGGCATGAAATTGCTGCGCCGCGAGGATTATCCGGAAGGTAAATTCACGCTGGCGTTTGTCGGCTATGAAGACGAACGCAGCGGTACCGTTCTCGAACTGACACATAACTGGGACACGCCGTCGTACGACCTCGGCAACGGCTTTGGCCACCTCGCGGTCGAAGTGGAAGACGCCTATGCAGCGTGCGACAAGATCAAGGCGCAAGGCGGCAAGGTCGTGCGCGAAGCCGGCCCGATGAAGCACGGCACTACCGTGATCGCTTTCGTCGAAGATCCGGATGGCTACAAGATCGAGTTCATCCAGAAGAAAAAATGACGTAAGCGGCAGGGCGAGGACAAGCGATGAATAACAGCAATCCCTACTTCAACGAACTTGCCGACATTCACGTCGAAATTCAGGCGCTGTTTGACGGCTCCGCGGATCACGGCGCGCTGGAACGCATCATGGCGCGCTTTGCCCCGCAGTTCACGCTGGTCATGCCGTCCGGTCTCGTACTCGACCACGCGGGTCTGCGCGCGACTTTCACGAAGCTGAGCGGCGCGCGTCCCGGCTCGCAGATCACTATCCGCGATATGGAAATCGTCGCCGAGTATCCGTCGGGCGCGGTGGTGAAATATCGCGAGTATCAGCGCGACAGCGCGGGCAATGCGAACGTGCGACGCTCGACAGCGGTGCTGGAACTCGACGCACACGGCAAGGTGATGTGGCGTCACCTGCAGGAAACCTTCTGCACGGAGTAAGTGGCGGGTTTTGGAACGCCGGTGCGTCGGCTTTGGGCTGAGGCACCGGCTTCGAGGTTTCGCGGCTTTGTGCCGAAGAAAGCCCGAAGGTTCTAAAGCGTCGGCAATAATTCCGGCGGATGCGACTTCAACGTCTGCCGCGCTTCGCGGAATTCCGGGAAAATCGATTCGACCGTCTGCCAGAAGCGGGGACTGTGATTCATCTCCCGCAGATGCGCGAGCTCGTGCGCCACGACGTAGTCGATGATCGACAACGGAAAGTGAATCAGCCGCCAGTTCAGGCGGATCTTGCCGTCGCTCGAACAACTGCCCCAACGGGTGGCCGCTGAAGAGAGCGCATACGCACGATAGTTGACACCCAGCTTTTCCGCGTAGATCGCGAGGCGCTCGCCGAACAGACGTTTTGCTTCGCCCTGCAGCCAGCCTTGCACGCGATCCTTGATCTGCTGCGGATCGGCTTGCAACGGCAGTGGAACCTGCAACGAGGCTTCATCCGCATTGAACGCGAGCGTGCCTTGCGGCGAGCCGAGCTTCACACGCACCGGCTGGCCGAGATACGGCACTTCGGCACCGTCTTTCCAGTCGACCTTGGGCAGCGCGCGCTGTTCGACACGCGTTTGCCACTCGATCAGCTTCGTGAAAATCCAGCGCTGCTTTTCGGTGATCGCGGTTTCGATATCGGCGAGCGTGACCCAACGTGGTGCGGTAATCATCAGGCCGGTGCTGTCGATTGCAAACCCGATCGAACGGCGGGCCGAGCGCTTGAGCACATAGTGCAGCGTGCGCGAACCGATGGTGATACTGCGCAGCTTGGTGCCATCCGGTGCGAGCGGCACGGCCGGTTGCTGCCCGCCTTGCGAACCCGCGGACGGAGCGGAGGGTGTTGGGGACGACGACGTCGACCCCGGCTCGGCGAAGAGCGGGAGATCGAGCTGCCGGTTATCGAGCGCCACAGCGGGCTGCGACGTAGGAGACTTCTGCATCGGATTCGGCTTCGCGCAAATGCGCCTTCGAGGGCGCGGGCGCGTCAGATTGGTGCGGCGGCGGAACTGCTATCCGCCGCGCGGTACGCAGTAGGATCGATGCGACGCATTTCTGCTTCGATCCATTGTTCGACGCGCGTGTTCACTTCATCGGGCGTGAGCCCCGTCGTGTCAATCGGCTTGCCGATCGACACTGTGACTATACCCGCATATTTGAGAAACGAGTTACGCGGCCACACGCGCCCGGCGTTGTGCGCGATCGGCACGACGGGTGCGCCGGTGGCAATCGCGAAACGCGCGCCGCCGGTTTTGTACTTGCCCTGCTTGCCGGTGGGCGTACGGGTGCCTTCCGGAAACATGATGACCCAGGCGCCTTCCGCCATGCGCTGCTTGCCTTGCCGGATGACCGACTCGAACGCGTACTTGCCTTCCTTGCGGTCGATGTGAACCATCTTCAGCATGCCGAGCGCCCAGCCGAAGAACGGAACGTACAGCAGCTCGCGCTTGAACACGTAGCACAGCGGCCGCGGCATCAGCGCCGGAAACGCCAGCGTTTCCCACGCCGATTGATGCTTGGACAGCAGCACGGCCGGACCGTCGGGCAGGTTCTCGAAGCCTTCGATCCTGTAGCGGATGCCGTTCAGCCAGCGTACCGTGCGCAGCGTGGCGCGGCACCAGCCGGCTGCCATCCAGTAGCGGCTGTCGGCGCGCATGAACGGAAACGCGATGAAGCACGCGGTTGCGTACGGCACCGTGAAGAGCACGAAATAGATCAGCAGCAGCAGGGAACGGATGAAGCGCATCGGCGTGGTCTGTGAGGGTTGGGGACGCGCGTGGTGCGTGTCACTCTTGAGCGTCGGAAAGGAAGTCGAGCGCGAACGCCCGCAGGTCGTCATGCACGCGCGTGCCTTCGGGCAGTCCGCCGGCCTGGAGCGTTTTGCGGCCTTTGCCGGTCAGCACCAGGTGGGTTGGATGTCCGAGCGACGCGCCCGCTTCCAGGTCACGCATCGCGTCGCCGACCACCGGCGTATGCTGCGGATCGACTTCGAAACGTTCGGCGATCATCTTCAGCATACCGGGCTTTGGCTTGCGACATTCGCAGTGATCCTGCGCCGTATGCGGGCAGAAGAACACCGCGTCGATACGCCCGCCGACTGCCGCCGCCATGCGATGCATTTTCAGATGCATCGCATTGAGCGCGTTCATGTCGAAGAGACCGCGGCCGATGCCCGACTGGTTGGTCGCGACCGCAATGCGATAACCCGCCTGGTTGAGCCGCGCGATCGCTTCTAGCGAACCGGGCAGGGCGACCCATTCGTCCGGCGACTTGATGAACGCGTCGGAATCGACGTTGATCACGCCGTCGCGGTCGAGGATCACCACTTTTTTGGTCGGCATGGCGCGGGGCTCAGGCGGCGAGTCGGGAAATGTCGGCGACGCAATTCATCTGCTGATGCAGCGCGCCGAGCAAAGCCAGACGGTTGGCGCGCAACGCCGGGTCTTCGGCGTTGACCATCACGTCGTTGAAGAACGTATCGACAGGTTCGCGCAACGCGGCGAGCGCGGTCAGCGCGCCCGTATAGTCGCGCGCGGCGAGTTGCGATTGCACGCGCGGTGCGACCTGCTCCAGTTGCGCATGCAAGGCTTTTTCCGCCGCTTCGATTAGCAGAGTGACCTGCACACCACCGGTGACCGAGCCTTCCGACTTTTTCAGGATGTTCGAAATGCGCTTGTTAGCCGCAGCGAGCGAGGCCGCTTCCGGCAGCGCAGCGAACTCGCGCACCGCATCCAGACGCGCGACGATGTCGTCGAGGCGCGTGGGGTTCAGTGCCAGCACCGCGTCGATTTCGCCCGGCGCGTAGCCGCGTTCGCGCAGCAGACCGCGCAGGCGGTCCATGCTGAATTCGTAAATTGCCTGCGTCGAATCGGCGACACCCGGCACGGCGGCAAATTGCGCGTAAGCGGTGCGCAGCAGTTCGATCAGATCGACCGGCAATTGCTTCTCGACCAGAATCCGCAGTACGCCCAGCGCATGACGGCGCAGCGCGAACGGGTCTTTCTCGCCGGTCGGTTGCAGGCCGATGCCCCAGATGCCGACCAGCGTTTCAAGCTTGTCGGCAAGCGCGACGACGGTGCCGGTTGCCGTGGCGGGCAATGCATCGCCGGAGAAACGCGGCTGATAGTGTTCCGAGCAGGCCAGCGCAACTTCTTCCGGCTCGCCGTCGTGGCGCGCGTAGTACGTGCCCATCGTGCCTTGCAGCTCGGGGAATTCGCCGACCATGTCGGTGATCAGGTCGGCCTTCGAGAGACGCGCGGCGCGCTTTGCCAGTCCGACATCCGCACCGATCAGCGAGGCGATTGCACCCGCCAGCGCTTCGACGCGCTCGACGCGTTGCAGCGCCGAACCCAGCTTGTTGTGATAGACGACATTGGCGAGCAGCGGGACGCGCTCGGCGAGCGGCTTCTTCTTGTCCTGCTCGAAGAAGAACTTCGCATCGGCCAGACGCGGACGCACCACGCGTTCGTTACCTTCGACGATATCGCCCGGCGTCTTCGTTTCGATGTTCGACACGATCAGGAAGCGCGAGCGCAGCTTGCCGTTCGCATCCGTCAACGCGAAGTATTTCTGGTTCGTCTGCATGGTCAGGATCAGGCATTCCTGCGGCACTTGCAGGAACTCGTCCTCGAAACGGCAGGCGTAGACCACCGGCCATTCGACCAGCGAATTCACTTCATCCAGCAGCGATTCGGGCATCACGACCTGGTCGCCGTCGGCTTGCGCGAGCAGATGCGTGCGGATGGTTTCCTTGCGGTCGGCGAAATTCGCGACCACGCGGCCCTTGTGCAACAGCGTGTCGGCGTACGAATCCGCGTGCTGGATCTGCACGAGGCCTTCGGACAGGAAGCGGTGGCCGAGTGTGGTGTCGTCGGCGTCGATACCGAGCGCCGTGACCGGCACGACCTGGTCGCCGTGCAGGGTGGTCAGGCGATGCACCGGACGCACGAACTGCACGTTGGTGCCGTCCGGGCGCTGATACGTCATCACCTTCGGGATCGGCAGCTTGGCGAGCGTTTCGTTGAGCGCGCTTTGCAGGCCTTCGACGAGCGTGGCGCCCGGCGCGGCGTAGCGCAGGAAGAAGGCTTCGGCCTTGCCGTCCTGCGCGCGTTCCAGGTCGTTCACCGAGAAGTCGGGGAAGCCGAGCGCGGCCAGTTTCTTGGCGAGCGGCGCGGTGGGCTGGCCGTCTTTATCGAGCGCGACCGAAACCGGCAGCACTTTTTCGCGCACGTGTTTTTCAGGCGCGACCGCACGTACGTTCTTGATCGTGACGGCGAGGCGGCGCGGCGTGGCGTAACGTTCGAACGACAGTTCGCCTTCGATCAGGTCGCGCGCCGCGAGGCGCTGCGCAATGCCTTCGGCGAAGGCGTCACCGAGGCGCGCGAGCGCTTTTGGCGGCAGTTCTTCGGTCAGCAGCTCGACGAGCAGGGTAGCTTGATGGGGTTGAGTCATTTCTTGATGTTCTCGTCAGTCCGGATCGATCTTGCGTTCGATTTTCAGCGGCGGTGCCCATGCGGGCTTGGCTGCATCCTGTTCGTCGGTCGTGAGGCCTGGCACGCCGTGCACCGGATTGCCGAGCATCGGGAAACCGAGCTTTTCGCGCGATTCGTAGTAAGCCTGCGCGACCAGACGTGACAGCGCGCGGATCCGGCCGATATAGGCCGCACGTTCCGTGACGGAGATTGCGCCGCGGGCGTCGAGCAGGTTGAACGTGTGGCCGGCCTTCAGCACCAGTTCATAAGCGGGCAGCGCGATCTGCGCTTCGATCATGCGCTTGGCTTCCGCTTCGTAGCTGTTGAAGAACGTGAACAGCAGATCGACGTTCGCGTGCTCGAAGTTGTAGGTCGACTGTTCGACTTCGTTCTGGTGGTACACGTCGCCGTACGTCAGGCGACGCAGTTCCGGGCCGTTCGGGCCTTGCTCTTCCCACTCGGTCCAGACGAGGTCGTAAACGTTTTCCACCTTCTGCAGGTACATCGCGAGACGTTCGAGGCCGTAGGTGATTTCGCCGAGCACCGGCTTGCAATCCAGCCCGCCGACTTGCTGGAAGTAGGTGAACTGGGTCACTTCCATGCCGTTCAGCCACACTTCCCAACCGAGGCCCCAGGCGCCGAGCGTCGGGTTTTCCCAATCGTCCTCGACGAAGCGCACGTCGTTCTGCTTCAGATCGAAGCCGAGGGCCTCCAACGAGCCGAGGTACAGATCGAGGATGTTTTCCGGCGCCGGCTTGAGCACCACCTGGTACTGGTAGTAGTGCTGCAAGCGGTTCGGGTTCTCGCCGTAACGGCCGTCTTTCGGGCGGCGCGACGGCTGCACATAGGCGGCTCGCCACGGTTCCGGACCGATCGCGCGCAGGAAAGTATGGACGTGGGACGTGCCCGCGCCGACTTCCATGTCGATCGGCTGGAGCAACGCGCAACCCTGCTTATCCCAGTAGGACTGCAGTGTCAGGATGATTTGCTGAAACGTGAGCATGAAGTGCCTTTCGGGCATAGGGCCGCGCCGCAAACGCCGGAGCGCGCGGGCTGACCGTGGAGCGAAGTGCTAAACCGTAGATTTTAACGGAAAGGGAGGGGGGTGTCCGTTTTGCGGGGTGGCGGCGGCTGAGGGTGAGTGTGCAACCCGGAAGACGAAGGGGGATTTACCTCGCTCGGCGGTTCGAGGTGTGAGGGTTCGGACGGCTGACCTGGTGCTGAGATGTGAGCTGTCTGGATGCCTTCGCGGACCCGCGTGCTTATCGGCGAATGCTTTGACGCGGATCATCGATTCTTGTATTGACCAAATTTGACACAAAAGAAGTGGGCGCGGAGATTTCCTTTCGATATCGTTAAAAAAATATTAAGTAAACCTTATTTATATTTTGTGGAAGGAGATATCGATGGCCATTGAAAATACCTTCGAGCAGCCTGTTTCTCGGTTGTCTATGCCTTTGCCGTCTGGATTGCTGCGACTGCTTGGCAGATGCTGCGGAGTGATGCTTGGATTCGCTTTTGTCACACTTGCCTACGCCGACGACATCACCTACGGCTACGACGCCTTGGGCCGGTTGACGTCGGTCACCGTGTCTGGCGCCACCGCGTACTACGACTACGACGCTGCGGGCAACATCACGGCAATCCGGCGGCAGG
>NZ_JCAQOZ010000024.1:0-324404 GCF_059567945.1 Paraburkholderia sp. BGA-UO-ETr-F12
CTGGCCCGTGCCACTGAACCGACGCGCGACCTGCTCCGCGTAGCAGTGCATGCAGCCCGGCGACTCGCGGCTGCACCCACGCAGCGGATTCCAGGTTTCGTCAGTCCATTCGATCGTGGTTCTACCCATCACTCACTCCATTTCGTGCAATGCAAGCTGCCGGTGCATCGGGAATCGGGAGATCTGCCTTCATTGCGTGCGCCTTCCGGCTGCATGGATGGAAAGGATCCGCAGTGCATCGCGCTGCGCGTCGTCCAGCCCGGCGTCGGTGACGCCCTCGCAGCCGTGTGCGATCACGGCGCCGTAGAGCCGGGCCAGCGCGCGGGCCTCTGCGCTCCCAGCGAATGCTTCATCCGACGACGAACGCATGCGCCACCCCTCGATCGCCGCCTCGATATCGCTGATCGCGAAATTCATAAGCCGTTCTCCCTGCGTACGAGCCAGTGCGCCGTGAAACCGCGCGCCCACGACGCCGCGTAGACAAAGCACAGCGCGAGCACGCCGTACTGATGCGCTCGCCACGCCATGTCGAACCAGAAAGGCTGCGCGGCCAGCCCGAAGATGCAGGCCCAGCGCCGCCAGTGCGCACGCCGGTCCTGCGACAGAAACACGGCGAGCGCACCGCACAGGCTGATCGCGATCTGTTCGATCATCTGCGCCGCGGCATCGGCGCTCATGAGACACAGCCCAGCAGCTGCGCCTTGCCAATCGGGTCGTACCAGATCTCGGTGAGCCGCTTGTTGCGCATGAAAAGGACGAGATCAACCGTTACGCGTACCTGTTCCATGATGAATTGCCAGTCGAGCGTCTGGCCGACCGCGCTCTGCTTGACCAGCGTCGCGATGCGCGACGGTGCCGAACGCGCATCGTTGCAATGCACTGTCGTGATACCGCCGGGCGTGCCGGTGTTCAGCAGCGTCATGTAGTCCCACGTCTCGTCGCCGCGCAGCTCGGCGAGGAACACGCGGTCGAACTTCATGCGCAGCGTGGAACGCACCAGTTCCTTCGCCGGCAGCGTGTCGCTGAAGAACATGTGTACGCGGTTCGGATGGTTCGGCAGCGACAGTTCCGGCGTGTCCTCAATCGTCCCGATCCGTTCATCGGACGGCACGAGGTCCGAGAGCGCCTTGTTCAGCGTGGTCTTGCCGGAGCCGGTGCCGCCGGCCAGCACAATGTTCAGCCGGTTGGCGACAGCGAGTTCGAGCATGCGCGTGACGTTGCGCTGACCTTTCGCTTCCAGCATCTCGGTCTCGAACGGCTGCAGGTCAAGCGATACCGACATGTCGCGGCGCGGCGACACGTCCCGATAGCCCTCGAACCAGCCGTTGCGCTCGTACTCGGCAACCGAGAAGCGCACGTCTGACGGGATGCGGATCGTGATGGAGATCGTGTCCTGCTCGCAGGCCGGCTGCATCAGCACGTGTCCGCGCTGGCCCTCGGGCAGGACCACCGGATGAATCGGTTCCTTTGTGGAGAACTTGCCGCCCTTCATCACCGTCAGCGCGTTCGCGAGCTTGAAGCACGCGTCCAGCGAGCAGGCCGGTGCATCGTGCCGCCGCCATCCGGAACTCCCCTGCGTCCAGATCTCACCGGGACGGTTGATCGCGACCTCGGTGAGGCTACCGTCGAAGAAGTTCGAGATGCCCATCTGCTTGAGGAAGCTGCGGGCGATCGTGCCCTTCTCGATCACATCGATTACGACTGCGCTCATTCGCACTCCTTTCTGGTTTAGGGTCACATCCGTTAATCAAAGTGCCGCGCAGGTTCAGCGAGGCGTGGTGCCCGTATCCTGCCGCTCGATCTGCACTGACACGCGATACGGGCGTCGATCGTCCAGCACGCTGCTGGCAAGCTCGCGGAGCGTTTGCGCCGGCGACGTGGAAACCACGGTTGCACTCAGGGGTACGGCCGGCCGGGTCAATTTCCAGCCCGCACCGCCGATTGCCGCAGCCGCGCATAGTCCCGTTACAAGCCAGATGCGCGAGATGCGCGGCACATGGTGATCGCGGATTGCCGGGGTTTCGACGGTTTGACGGTTAGTTGCGTGCACGTCCATTGCGTGATTGACCGGTTCATCGAGCGATGGCAAAGCGTTATCGCCCCATTCCGAAAGCGTCAGCCCGATACGCGCCCCGACATTGCGCAGCAGGCTGCGCCGCAGCGGCGCTGACATATCGTCGATCCGGCACCCGTCGAGCGCCATGCAATCCTCAAATGTGTGCTCGTCGGCGATCTGACGCAGTGGCAAGACATCGGGAACCGCAAGCGCACGGCGTGCATCGACCCGTTCGGCCAGCTGCCGAACCGTCGTGCCGTAGAAACAGAAACGCAGTGCGTTCCGTAGTTTGGTCTCGAACATGTCGCGATCGAGGCCATGCAGCGGGAAATCGTCCGGATAGGTGATCTTCAGGTCCATGTGTCGGTTCCTCATTGCTGCCCGTTCTGGCCAACAGGGTTGCCCTGCGCGTCGACGTTCTCGTACACGCCAGTCAGGTCAATGTCACGTGCCACAAAGATATTGATCACAGAGCCCTGGTTTGAATAAGCCGTCGGCGGGATGTTGATGGTGTTACGCAGCGTCTCCGCGGCCACATCCTGCGTGGCGTTCGAACTGTTCGAGAATGTGATCTGGTTGCCGCTGCCGCTCGCCTTGTTGGCCAGCGCCTGGCCGAAGTCGCCAATCAGGCTGACCATTAGCGCGCCCTTGAACCGCAGCCAGAAGTGCTCATCAACATAGGCTGGAATGCCCGCGGCACCCAACGGATCGGTAGCCGGCGAGTTCAGTGGAATGTGTACGTCGCCGTCGTCGATCTCGTCCCAGATCGCGCCGATCACGCCCTGCCCCTGGATCACCGCATCGCGCTGCTCGCCCTTCGCCATCGCACCCTTGCGAACGAGCAGCGTCGTGCCATCGTCGGACCACACGTCCTGCGCGATCGGGCACCCGATCAGGCCCGGCCGGTCGGTACGGATCGCCGTCGATTGACCACAGCGGATCATGGTGTTGCGACTAAGCAGGTAATGCCGGTTCGGCCGGAACGAGGCCTGCATCGGCTGCAGCTTCGATGGCTGCAACGACTGGTCGATCGCGGAGCCCTTGCCGTCGCCCGCGTCCGCCTTGCTGGTTGATCTGGGCGCACCGCCTGCACTTCCGCCGCGCAGCGCTGACATGCCCATCGACTTCGCCAAACCTGCCAGACCATCGGCATCGTGGCCGACGGCTCCAGTGCTGCCACTGTCGCTGTCGCCAGCGGCTTCATTCGATGCCACGGGACCATCTTTGCTCTGGCCGGAATCGTTGTTGCCGCTCGCGACGAGTACGCTGCCCTGCAGGCGGCGCTCGGCCGGCGTGAGCGGCCGCGGCTGGTTGCTCACGGTCACCGCCTGTCCGTTCGTCTGCGATGCCGCGCCGGCCGGCGTTGCGAGGTGAGAATTCGCGGCAGCGGCGACCGCAGCCTCCGACGCTGCACGGGCCTGGTCTTCCGCGCGTTTGATACGTTCCTTCTGCGTCTCCAGATCCGCACCGGCGTCACTCGCGCCGCTGTCTTTCGGTTTTGTCAGCGCCGCCTGTTTCGCGTCCTGATGCTGCTGGAACAGGCGCTGCAGATAGATCGTGACGCCCGATGCACCCAGCGCAATAACGGCGAGCGCGACCAGCACCAGACGCAGCTTGCCCACGCGCGTTTTCCGACGGCCCGGCAGGTCGAGCGAAGGCTGCGGGCCGACGTCGGTCGATGCCGCATGTTCCATTTCGTTTCGTTCGGTCATACCCTGTTCGCTCCCTTGATCAGTTCGTCGATGCATCGGTATGGTCACGCGCGATGCGCGCGCTGCCCGGTACCGACGAGCCCGCACGGTTGTAATGACCATCAGGCGAATAACCGTCGTTGCGGATACCCAGCACCGACTGGCCGTAGCGGATGACAAACGACTTCGACACTTCGTGCACGACGACCGTATCGCCCTCCATGTGGAAGTTCGCCGTCGCCTCGCCACCGTCGGGAAGCTTCGTGAAGATCGTCGGCAGGTCACGCGCGGTTGCGTACTTGAAGTACGTGAATCGGCCGTCGTCCCACAGGGCGGTCGGTGCGAGTGCACGATCGCCGCGCATCATGTACTGGATATTGGCCGCGGGAACCGACGCCACAGGCGTGGATTTCGCAGCGCCCACGCTCACGATCGATGCGGGAATAGCCGGCCCATTGCCCTGTTGACTGCCCAGCGCAGCGCTTACCGCCTGCTGACGGCGCAGCTGCGCGCTCGCCGCTTTGGCACGCGTGTCCGGATAGTCGAAACGCAGTATCCATGTCGCCGGCTGTGCGGCCGACACGTCAACAAGCGAGAGCGGATAGGTGCGCCGGTTGGTGACCAGCAGAAGATTGGTTTCCGGCTGCGGCGCACCCGGTTTGAGCATCGCGCCACTGTCGTTGATGGCCACGTGCCAGGCCTTGCCGTCTCCGATGCCCTCGCCGCTGTTGATGATGTGTTCGCCTGGCTCGAACTGGATCATCACCGCACGCCCCGGCATGGTCGCCACACGATAGGCCTGGTCCGGATCGTAGGTCGCGCACTGGATGTGCGGGTCTGAACCGCAGCTGCGCGGCGTTTCGAGCGCTCGCGCGTGGATCGGCGCCAACGCGAAGCTTAGTGCGACCGCCGCTGCGCCTGCTGACATCCGGATCGTTCGTCCTTTCATGCTCCACCTCCGGCTGCCGCAGAGCCCGACGCCGGCGCAGCATCGGCGGGTGCCCGGGTCCAGTCTCGCGTGACCTCGTAGCTCGTGCAGCGGAAACCGTCCGCGTTGAGATCCTGCTGATCCTGCTTTTCCGGAACGTTCACACGCTCGAATGCGACCGTCGCAATCCAGTACGTCGGATCCGGGCGTTTCGCTGCGGGATTCAGCGGGACCAGCTGACGCGAGAAGAACACCTGTGCGGCGGGCGCGAACGTGATCGAGCCGACGTGTGCGATGACCCGCGCCTGATCCTTCAGAAGCTTGAGCGGGCCCACCGGGCCGCGCACCAGCCCGTCATAGGCTTCCTTCTCGTGGTCGTCGCTCATGAACATCACCGCGGCGTGCGTGTCCGAAATCGTCTCCCAGTCGTAGCTCTCGCGCAGTTCGACGTAACGGTGCAGATCCGCGCGATCGGTCTTCTCCGAAAACGTAACGTGTCCGTTAGCCGTTGTCGGCAGCACGTCGACCTTACCGGTCGACGAGTCCACTCGCAGCACAGCGGGCGGGTTCGGCCGCTTTAGGAGTCCTAAAGCCCCCATGCCAGAAACAGCGGCGAGAGCGACAACGCCCGAGAGCACCGAGCGCCGGTCCGCGATACGGGCCTTCTCTTCCGCTGCTTCGACCTTCGACTTCTCGAAGGCCTGTGCCTGTTTCAGGTACCAGCTGACCGCGTCGCGCTCACCCGACTCAACACCGCTCACCGGCGCGTCTGCGCGCGTGGTCGACCCGCCCGGGCTTTCCTTACGTTTGCGCGCGTTCGTTCCCGACGCGAACCATTGCCTGATAGTCGATGCCATCCTGTTCCTCACTTCGGTTCCGTATGGCCCGATTGCTGGGCCAACGGTTGATTGACAGGCACCCACTGGCCAGTCGGCTCGGGTGGTTTCGGCGGGGAACTGCAGGCCTGAAGGACGACAGTAGCCAGCAGGATTGCAAGGCTTGTTTTCATGGCGCCCCCTTCAATTGCCGGTACGGTCACGGCGCGCTTGCACGAAACGCCAGGCCATGTGCATCAAAACCAGCCGCACATGACACAGCTGTATCGCAACGACACACAGGACGAGGCATAAAATCGTGACTTCAACATACGCCAGATCAAACTGCGTCAGCATGTGCTGGATCTGGCTGCGAAACGGCGTGAGAAATACCCAGGCGACTTCGCAGAAAAACGCGATCAGGAAGATATCTACGGCCATGCCTGTCGCGATGCGCGCAACGACGGATCGTGCAGTGACCGTCCTGAGGGAGTGGCTGCTCTCTGTTTTCTGCATCTCATCTTCCTTTTGAAACGTTGACTATTGATCTTCGATAATCCGATGCCACTCCTGTGTCATCGAGACAGAATCGAGCTCCAGTTATGCCAAAGACTGTTGAGGGCGCCGTAAAGGAATAGCAGTGCCAGGCAGGTAGCAATTGCCAGCAGCCACCAGTTTTTCAGCTTTACATAGAGTGCTTTCATCTCCGGCTCCTCAAGCGCTGATCTTTCCGCCTGAACCACCCCTGCCGAAACCCGATCCGGCTGAGGCCATTGCTCTTGCTACCGTGCCAAGCTTTCCGGTCATCGTCGAAATGCCGACCCCACCGGCAAGTGCCGAAGCAATCGACGGGAGATTCAGCGCGATAATCCAGAAGCTCACGCCCATGATTCCGAGTTCGAAGGTCTGTGGAACGAACGACAGACCCTTCGCGGATGTGGAAATGAAGTCGATCGCGTAGTTCGTCTCCAGACCCATCGAGGCGCCAAACAGCACAACAAGAAACGAGTAGTTCAGCGCCTGCCCGGCCCAGTTCCAGAAAAACTGCCTGACAACCGGGAACAGCGCCGTGCTGATGAACAGCGGTCCCAGTGCGAGCAACACGCCAAGCGCAAACTTGGCCAGCGTCAGATATGCAATAGCAATCGCCATGAACGGAGCCGAGTAGAGGAACATCAGAAAGATGACCAGCAACGCCTCGATCGTCTGGAAGCCACTCGCCTTGTTCCAGATTGTCTGTGCCATGTTCAGATAGGCGTCCAGCAGATTGTCCAGCCCGTTGACGACGTTGCCTCCCCCTGTCACCGCAGCCGACAGCTGGTCCCCCAGTCCCTGGAAGAACGGCACGACATATTCACTGTAGTACTGGATGTTCATCCCGCACGTGAGCACAAAAGCCCACGCGGCCACTTTCATCAGAAAATCGTTGATGGGCACATCGATGCGACCTTCCCAGTAGCCCCACATGACCAGCAGGACATAGATGCTGAAGCAGACCGTCATCAACGGCGTGATCGTCGAAATCATGTGCTCCGATCCCGTATTGATGGTGTTCGTCACTGTCTTATCGAAGAAGCTGGACATGGAGGAAAAAAAATGTGTCGGTGCCATCGCGTGCTCCAAGCGTTATCAAACGACTACTTCAGACCCGCGGCGCTGGCCGCCGAGCTTTCCGCTGCAGCGTCAGCCTGCTCTCTGCGCTGCTCTTCAGCGTCCGACGAAGACGGACCGAACATGTACCGGTTGAAGTCGGCCTCCTTACGGTGCTGCTGTTCCTCCTGAAGGTTGTGTTGATGACGGTCCCATGCAAGGTAACCGAGGTAGCCGGCGATCACGACCAGCAGGGCGACGATTGAACCGAGGAGTGTTTTATTGGCCATCTTGCGTTCCCATGAGAGCGTTGTTGAATTCGCGCTCGCGCTGCTCTTCAGCGAGCTTCAGTTCCGCCTGCTGCAGTTGAGCAGAGAGTTGCAGGCGCGTCTGGTCGTTCGTGACCAACGCATCTTCCGCCACCATGCGGTTCTGCAGATCCGCCTTCTGTGCAGGATCCTGCGTCATGTTGGACTGCTGCATCAGCGCCTGGATGTTGTTCAGGCGCGCCATGGTCGCGCTGTACGCCTGTTCGTTCATCGCCTTGTTGGCCGCCAGTGTGTCGTAATAGCGCTGCTGACCGGGCGTGCTTGCGCCGGTCATGCCTTCCTGCTGCTCGATCGAGCGCATCGTTGAGCTGATGCCGGAGAGGCTGCCGTTCTTCGCCTGGTCGTAAATGTTTTGCCACTGTTCCGGAAGGTAGTTACGCAGCGACGCATCGTTCATGATGTTGCCGAAGCTGCTGTTGCCAGTGAGCGCACGGTACTGGTCTTCCTGATTCTGTATCTGCTGGAACAGCTGCTGGACCTGCACCATCTGTTGCGCGAGCTCCGCCGGTGAGATGGTCGGCACACCCTGCGCGTGGGCCTGCGAGAACGCACAGGCCCACAACAACGCGACCAGACTGCGTCGCGGCCAAAGCGTAATTCCCGGCAGATAGGCAAAGGCGCCCATGCCGGCGCGCGTTGACCGCGCCCGCAGCGCCTCGCGAAGGTTCCCGATTGCTGGGTCAACCGGCCGGCGCACGGCCGGATAGACATCGGTGCTGTTCATCCTTCCCTCCTTGGGTTGCAGCACATCAGGCAAAAACTTCGTCGTCAACCGGCTGATTAACCGGTGGATAAATCTGCGCAAGCTCGGCACGCTTGCGTTCGAGGCCGCGCTGCAGCTCCCCGATCCACAGCCGCTCATCGGTGCCGTGCTTCGCCGCGAGCTGTGTGCGCAGCTTGCGTTCGAACACGCGCTCAAGATAGACGGGCAACCAGACGTCCGGATCGTCGCCCAACTCGGCACGCACCGCGTCGCAAATCAGCACGTTCTCGCGGTCACCTGAGAACACCGCAATCGCGTCCTCGAGCCCGGTCAGGTCAAAACTGGCGAACGCCGACTGGTTGCCCTGCTTGATGAGGAAGCGGCGCGACTGTGGCGTGAGCTTTTTGAACTCCCTGAATTCCTTGCGAGTCATGCCGTCGCGCAGATACGCTTCTTCTTCAGCCGCCGGGTCAGCCAGCCAGAGCTTCGTCGCGACCAGACTGCGCAGCGCGGGAAACAGGTCCGCTGCACGCTGCGCCTGCTCCGGCTGTTGCGTGATGAGTCCCATGAATTCGCCTTCCTTACGCCCGCTGGCGAGGGTTTCTTCGATCTGCTCGCGGATCGTGCGGAAGCGCAGCGGCAGCCAGTACTCCTCGATCACCGTCTGCATCAGGGTGCCCTCGCGACGCATCAGTTTCTTGAGATGGAACAGGTATGCAAATGCAGGCTCCGACGGCTCGTAGTTCTCGACAAGAAATGCCTCAACATCGAAACCGATCCAACGTTGCTCGCTCATGTTCAATGAGAGATTAGGCGGGTTATCGAACACCCACCAGAACCGGCCATCCTCCGACTTGCACCAGAGCGACAGACGTGCGCGCAGGCTGTCGTCGCCCTCGTCCGGAATGCTGTCCAGCAGCAGGCTGAAGCGGCGCAGCCGTACGTCATCAACGCCCATTACCGCATCGACGGCGTTGCGGCATTGAATCTTCTCGCCGGCCGTCAGGTCGATCCTGATTGGCTTACCCTGATGGTCGACACCGTTCTTCCGGCCGCACAGTTCGACGAGCCCGTACAGGAATTCGCGATTGTCTGGCGTGTCGGCGAGCTCGAACGGCGCCCATCCGGTCGGCTTGCCTTTCTCCAGATAGACATAGGCGCCGCCCATCGCCCGGATGAACACTTCCCAGCCCCGGCCCTTGTCCAGCACGTACAGCATCGGATCGAAGCGGGACAGCATGCCGGTCACCGCTACGATGACCGTAGACTTGCCGCTGCCCGTCGTACCTTTCCCTTCAAAATGCCCGGCCACCTTCTCCGAGACATTGATGTCCCCCAGCCGGCTCGCGTGCGAACTGTAGTTGTACACGCCCGAATCCGAGCGAAACGGGATGACGGCCGACCCGTCACCGATCGGGTTACCTTCCGCCTTGCCTGACGAGTAGTCATGGCAGGTGTACATCGCCGCAAAATTGCGCGAGGACTGCACTTTCGGTCGCGGTTTGACTCGCGCGCCCGGGACCTGCGAGAAGTACGTGAACGGGGCAGACCCCGTCGCGGGCGACCATTCAACCCCACACTCGTTGCGCGAACGGGACGCAAACCTGTCGGCGTTCTCCAGCGCTTCTTTCGCTGTTTCGCCGTAGATAACCGCGGCGCCGTGATATTCGCCGAACGACAGTTCACCCGTGTTCACGTAACCCTGTGCGTCGCGCAATTCCTTGACCTGATGCTTCGCCTTGTCACCGGCCGACTCCAGCTTGTTGATGGCCGAATCGATGGTCCGGTTTGACTCGAAGCCTGTCATGCAGTTGAACGTATGCGTAATCGTGAATTCCATGTTCAACGTGATCAACGGGTCGAGCTGTCCCCAGCCCGGCTTCTCGGGGCAACTGCGAAGGTCGAGGCAGGTGGCAACGCGTCGGTACGCCGGCACATCGCTTCCTGCTATCTCGAGCGTGTTGTAACCAAAATGCAGGTGGCTCGACGGGATGACATCGGTGCCGGGTTCCGCTGCGACCGGCAGATCGCCGGTCTTCCCATTGACGAGATAACTGACGAACCCGTACAAGGGCGAGAACAGCATCTTCGTGCCGTTCAGGTGCTTGCGCTCGTACACTTCAAGCAACTCGGCTTCATACTCGGCGAACTGCAGCAGCGCCTGTTTTGCAAGGGAGCCTATTTCCTTCAGCCCGTCATCGAAGTCCTCGTATTTCAGGATCAGCGACAGGTAGTAGCGGTTCTCGAAGAACTTTTCGGCTCCGAAACGTCGTTCGATGTACTCCCTCACGAACCACTGCATGAAGCGTTGTTTGAACCGGTACACGCGGTCAAAACTCACGCGCTGGCGCATGAACGTTGCGTGATAGCCAAGGCGGCCACCCAGGTCGCGACCCAGCTTGCTGTACGCTTCCGTATCGCGATCGAACATGCGCTCCATCACGACGTTCTCGTGCACCTCGAACGGCACGCCGCGCATGGCCAGCGTCACCATGAACCGGTTGCCCTCAAGGTGCTGTACGTGTTTCGTGACCGGATGCCCGTACTTCGGAATCCAGTCTTCCAGGGCGCCGATCGCGCCGAGGATGTCGCTGGTGACGGCGGGTCTGCTCTGCATCATGCCTCCGGATCGAGCTCACGCAGTCGGCGCTCACCCTTGGACAACGGTTTGAAAAAATCGCGGTAGACGCGGCGTTGCCGTCCGTATCGCAGGGGCGCGAGCGTAGCGGTGTTGCCGAAGCGCGGGGCGGCTCGCCCGGCATTTAGCCGCGCGCGGACCCGCAGTTGCCAGAAGTAGAAGCGGCAGCGCAATTCCAGCCACATGATCCGCAGGCCCTGGTCGTCGGTTTCGCAGATGTGCTTGAAATACAGCAGCACCGGAAAGCCCAGGAAGACAAACAGCAGACCGCCGGGTCCGACGAAGAAGGAAATCAGCACGCCGACAAACATCGACGCGACGACGACAACCAGCATCGCCATGTAGGGAACGCCCCAGATGGCAGCCGTGCGGCCAAGGCCGTTGAATCCGGGGTAGCGGGTTTTTTCGTCCGACATGGCGTGCTCAGCTGAACATGTTCCACAGATATGGTGCGAGGACGCCGACCACCGAGCCCACCGCCGCCACCTTGCCGGACAGCGTCACAAACTCGCTCCAGTGCGCGCGATCGGCCCAGCACTCCGCCCCTTTCCACATCAGCACGCAGGCCGCGACGACGCCGAGGAACGAATAGAGCCAGATCTTGAAGGTGATCGCGCCCTGCGTTGCCGAATCGAGCCCGCCACCCGCGAATGCGAGTTCCGGACCGATAGCAATACCCAACGTTACCGCCTGGAACAGACAGGTTTCGATCCGCCGTGTCAATATGCGAAATGAGTAACCTTTCAGTTGTACTAATGGCATGGTCGAGAGCTTCCTGTTGCGATACATGTGTCTTCTCCTTTCGTAGTCGAGATCAGCCCGCGCCGTCGCGGCTCAGATCAGTTGCAATCGTCGTTGCAGGCGGAATCGCCGAATGCGTCCCATGACGGATGCGGTGCGTCCGGTGGTTGTCTGGGGCTGCCGCGCCGCGCGGATGATGTTTTGGCATCGGGCGCCGCGGCGCCCGGTGGCCTGCGCGAGGGACTGTCCATCACAACAGGAATCGCAGGAACGACACTGGTTGGACCTGCCGCCGTCTGGGCGTTGGCCACCACGCGCTGTACGTAACTGGTGCCGCCACCTTCGACTGTCTCCCCGCGCGTGAAATTACCGCTGTAGTAACAGCTGATCGCGGCTCGCAACGCCAGTGCGCCCTGCCCCAGTGCAGCGGCCGCCCGTTGATAGCAGTCGTGCAGGATGGCACTGCCCGCGCGCAGGTTTTCGCACGGGTCGAAGGCTGTTTCATAGGTCAGACGGTAGCGGGCGAGATTGGTCTTGTTGACCTGTCCAAGCCCCATGCTGAAATTGATGCCTTGCGCCTCGAGCGCTTTCGCCGTCACCACTGCTTCAGCACGGTCACGCGGCTGACGAACAAGGTGGCCACCGACAACGCCGATCGCGTACGGATTGAAGCCGGACTCAGTCCTCACGACCGCCCGAAGTGTCGTGGGGTGGACGTTCGGCGCGCATTGCTTCGCAAGGGTTCCGAAATTCTGCGATGCCGTGATCGCGGCGACCGGTGCAGTACTCGGCATTTCGATGTGCACCATGTACCTCCAGTTTGAAACGCCTCGAACATGGCTTTGGCGCCGCTAGAGTCCAGAGGACGTTACCGCCAGCCGCAGGCCTAGGCCTGACTTACGTCGACGTCCGGAGGCAGATGCGGCATAGAACTTGGCTCCGTTATCGCGCTGGGCGTAATTGTGGTCGTCGAAAGCGCTGCGAGCCAGGTGCTCGACGGATACAATAGCTCCGAGAGCAATCCAACCACACAAAAGTTGCTCTACACGAACTTTGCCATACGTATATTTCACTTTCAACCGATATATTTGCTCGGTACGCAATTTCATGCGAGATGAATACAAAGATGCGCCAGACAGTGGGCGCGTCGAGACCACTCAAGCGGGTAAATCTCTCGGCGCGCAACTTGTTCGCGCGCTATTTGAACGTCACGGCGTCCCGGAACGAGAGAGGTCGAAGATCGTAGAGAAGGTTCTCGGTCTTTCGTATCACGCAGCTCATCGACGCGTTTCAGGGCTCCTGCCCTGGACGATCGAAGAAGTTTCCATCGTTGCCGCTCACTACGACGAATCGCTAGGCGATCTTGTCACGTCGGTAGACATCGACGAGGCGCTGCCGGCCACGTTCATAGTCGGCGGGGTGCAGGAACAATGCCGGATATGGCTTGGGCCCGCCCTTCCCCCTCACTCAAAACCTTCTCTTGTCGCAATACGCGGGAAGACTGGCTGGTTTGTCAAACCGTCAGCCAGTTCCATGTCAGAAGCAGTTTTCTCAATAAGGAAGTTGATTCTGGAACTGTTGCCCGAGAAAAAGCCGCGCCGGATTGCAGTCGTTGACGACAATCCCGATGTAGCTAATTCCCTCTCCGACTACCTGCGGGCAATGGGATTCGAGAGCGAGGCTTATCTGGACTTTCGCGCCCTCGAGGGGGCGATGGAAGAACAGCCCTTCGACGCGTACGTTGTCGATTGGCTTATCGCAGGAAAGACCGCGAGACCTCTGCTCGCAAAGATACGTGCACGCGACGCCTCCTGTCCAATCCTCATCCTGACGGGGCAGGCAAGGTCAGGCGGGGCCGGCGTCGCCGAACTGGCGTCAGCGCTTGCGGAATGCCATGCCATCCTGTTCGAGAAACCAGCGCAATCCCCGATTATCGTTGCCAAGCTTTCGGAGGCCCTTCGCTCCCTTCCGGGCCAACAGTAAGCCATCTCACTACTTCAAAAGGAGCCACTCTTGTCGCAATCGGATCGTTCAGTATTCACCGTCGAAATGGAAGTCCGGGATTACGAATGTGATCTCGCCGGAGGCGTGAACAATGCGGTTTATGCCAATTACCTTGAGCATGCAAGGCACAAGTACATCAAGTCTATCGGAATAGATTTCGCAGAGTATGCAAAGCAGGGTATCGGTCTGATCGTGACACGCCTCGAAATAGACTTCAGGTTTTCGCTTATAAGCGGCGACGAATTCACCGTCTCCACCACTATGGAAAGGGTATCAAGGCTCAGGGTTCTATTCATACAGACGATCAGGCGGAAATCCGACCAGAAGTTGATTGCCGAGGCCAAGGTGACCGGCACGGCGGTCGCAGAAAATGGGCGCCCGCGGCTTCCAGCTGAGATCGAACGAATCCTTGATGTACAGGCCCCCGACCTGAAGGTTTAGGGACGCTTGAATCGCAGCGTCACGGCGAAGCAACCACATTCTTCAAAACGTGGGCGGGAGTGATTCCCGCCTGTCCGAACGGAGCTCCAATGCTTGCAGCAGCTACGGCCCTGCGATGTGTGCTATTTATCCTCGTGCTTGCAATCGGGTCGACCGCCGTCGCCGTTCAGCCGCAACCCTCTTGCAAGCCCAGCGACGACACAATGCTTTCTGCACAGGAGTGTATGGATTATCTTGTCGATCCCGCTGGAAAATTGAACGTCAATGCCATTGCAGGAAGCCGTTCCGACGAATGGCATCCGGTGAAGAACATGCCGTACGCGGGGTATACCCGGAAGATCTACTGGGTTCGATTGCGCGTTAATCTTTCCGATTACAGGAACACTGAGCTGTTTTTCCTGAAGGACTACGAGAATATCGGCGCAATCACAGTGTTCTTTCCAGACGCAAATGGCATCGGTTTCTCATCGACGACGATCGATGAAAACGAATATCTCCATGGTCGCCAATACAGATCAAGAGATTACATCTTCAGGACACCCACACCTGACAGCAGGACCGCTACATACTATGTGCGGTTCGACCCGCGCGGCCATCTGTTACACGTTAATCTTCTGCTGGGCAACGAAGTCGCGCTAATCAATCACATACAGAGCGATCAGGGATGGATTGGCCTGTTCTTTGGCGCGCTGCTGATCATGCTTATCTATAACGGCGTTCTCTATTTATACACCCGCAATAACGCCTACCTTTTCTACTGCTACTATCTGAGTTGCTTCATCGCGATCTTTGTCAATCTGAATGGATTCAGCTCCCTCGTCTTTCATATTCCCCCGGCAATGGAAGCGGTTTTTGTGCTGTGTGTCTATGGCACCCTGCATGGAATCACACTTTTCGCGCGCTACTTTCTTAACCTTGAGCCATCCCTTTCAAAGGTTGACGCGTACTTGAAGCATATCAAGTGGCCGCTCATGGCAGGGGCAGTCTCCGCATGTTTCTTTCCCGTAGGGTTGGCGTATCGGACTTCTGTGTTCTTTATCCTGGCCGTCATCCCTGCAGTTTTATATGCTGGAATCCAGCGATGGCGCCAGGGCTTTGCGCCGGCGAAACAGTTCTGCCTGGGTTGGGCGGTTTTCGCTTTAGCCATCGTTACGTACAGCCTGAAACTACTTGGCGTTCTGTCAATCGATGTGGTGAATGATTATGTCGTTCAGGCCGGTGCGGTATGGGAAGCCTTTTTCTTTTCGCTCGCACTTGGTTATCGCATAAAGGTTGCTGATGCCGCGGCCGTCAAGCAAAGGGAGATCGCGCTGCAGGCGGAGCGAAAGGCGATTGACATAGCGCAGAATCTCGCGCGCGAAAAGAGTACCTTCCTGGGCATGATCAGCCACGAATTAAAGAGTCCTCTCCAGGTGATCCTGTCTGCGCTCGACATGCTGGAATTGCGGCCATCGGACAACCAGAATGAATTTGTACGCAGGATCCGAAGAGCGTCGAATGCGTTGTCTATCCAGCTAAGAGACTTGCTCACGTTCGCTCAAGGCGAGGCCGGAAAGCTCGAGATATTCCCGGAGCCCTTCGAGGCAAAAGAGTTGGTCAGCGATGTGATCGACCTTCATAGCGAGGAGGCGTCACAAAAGCGACTGGGCGTGAAGCTTACCCTGCCTTCAGAGCCAGTTTACCTTGTCGCAGACCCCACACGCATTTCCCAGGTTCTAAGCAACCTTGTGGGAAACGCAATCAAGTACACGGCACATGGCCAGATATCGGTGACGCTTCATCCCTATGATGCTAAAGCAGGAACTGTATGCTTCGAAGTCCAGGATACTGGCCAGG
This sequence comes from Paraburkholderia sp. BGA-UO-ETr-F12, assembly GCF_059567945.1. Lineage (NCBI taxonomy): Bacteria > Pseudomonadati > Pseudomonadota > Betaproteobacteria > Burkholderiales > Burkholderiaceae > Paraburkholderia > Paraburkholderia sp. BGA-UO-ETr-F12. The sequence goes on from NZ_JCAQOZ010000024.1 coordinate 15,773, forward strand.
GAATCCCGGAAGCATTTCTTCCTCGATTATTCAAACCATATAACCGTTTTGCCACCTTGGATAGAAGCCGTGAGAGTTCCGGTATCGGCCTGGCAATTGTTCGGATGATCGTGGACCATCTCGGCGGTGAGATTATGGTTGAAAGCGAGGAAGGCGTTGGCACTAGCTTCCGGGTCTTGATTCCCGCCGCAGATGCCGATGCGCAGGATTCACCGCATGCTGCTGGTAGACGTCATGTCCTGATTGTTGATGACCGCGAGGATGTCCTCGACTCCCTTGAAAGTGTTGTACTCGGATTGGGTCACACGTGCGCGAAAGCGCGGTCGGCCGCAGTTGCAGCTAACCTTCTTGCCGCGCGACGGTACGACCTTGTACTGGTGGATCTGGACATGCCAATCAAGAATGGATTTGAGCTCGCTTCTGAAACGCGAAGAGGGGGCGGTCCAAACAAGGATTCGCGCCTCGTCGCATTTAGTGCTTCAGCAACGAATGCTGAAGGAAAATCGTGGCCGTTTGATTCATTTCTTCAAAAACCGGTCACGCGCGATACCCTGAAATGGATCATTGACAGCTTTAGCTGCAGACAGGAGAAGTGATAGTGTTAGCGCTTTAGTTGGGGTGGCTTCACAAAAGGAAATCTAAACTCTGCTAAGCCGATTTCAGACTGACGTCTACAGGCCCAGGCGATCCGGCCTCACGATCGTCGGCCCAATAAACGCAAGCTTGCGCAAAGAAGAATTCGGTCCGTACGGCTGCATCCTGAAGTGTGGTCGACGCCAGTGTCCCCGGACCGCATGATGTGCGCCGTCTGCCGACAGTGGATCCGTCGACTCTGCATCGAGAATTGCCGGACCTACAACGTGTCGGTCGTACAATTGCTCGATCTGGGCAAGAAGTTCGGCACGCCTACGTTTGCCGAGGCCGCCAAATTCGCGGGGGGCCTGCGTATAGGCTCGATTGTGAACGACATGTGCATCACGTGCGGTCAGGTAAAGCAGCATCTTGATCGCATAATCGAGCGCATGCCGCCAGTGCTGCCGGATTTCCTCGTCACCTGGTTGAGGTTCGGCGAATGCATCGTCGAGCAGTTCGCGAATCGTCCTGCCGGGATCGTCCAGAGACATGTCCAACGCGTCGATCACCACGGACCGCCGGGCATCCGCGCGGCGCGAGCACGTCACGAAGGTGATGATTTGGGAAGTGCCCTGGCTGGTTGGTTTTGCGCCCCGGAACAGCGCGATCGCCTCACTCTCACCAGGCTGCGCCCAGCGCGACGGTTCCGGAATGATGCACAGGGTCGCGGCCGGCAGTTCGAGTGCACCGACCGGCACGTCATCCGCGATGTACGCCTGTTCCAGCAGCCGGTGCAAGGGGGGGGTAGGCTCATACAGTGCGCCCTGCCGTGCGTCGAATGCCTGCCAGATGACGCTATGCGAGGCATGGACAGCCAGATCCTCCGGTGGCACACCCTCAACTCCATGCGGCAACATCCGGCGCGTGATCTCCGCAAAGTCCCGAACAAGCTTTGTCGGCGGATCGGATTGCAGCATCGCGGCAAGGCTGGCCGGTGCGAAAGCCTCCGCCTCTCTCCGGAACTCGTGCCACGCGGTAAGCGCACCGGTCGCCCGGTATCGCACAGAAGCAGGTAATCGGGCATACAGGGCGTCATGGGTCTGGATGCTCTTTTCCAGCGCGGTGACGAGCAGACCGCGCAACTGCGCTTCCTGCTGGCGTGCCCCGTCCCCCGGCTCCGGCGTCCGCTCGACGAGCGGGTGCTGTCTGCGCCGCTTCATGTACGCGGCTGCAAACGTTGGATCGTGCTCGACATCGATCTCCATTGCGCCGTCGCGCACGCGATGCCGGTCGTCCCAGCCAAATTCAAGGCGGATATCAGAACCGAGCGTCATCGTCATACCGGCCGGCGAGGTGCGCATGGTCAACCAGTCGACCAGTCCCGGGCGAACCTTTTCCCAGATATCGCCGATGAGCTGCTCCGATTCATCGCCATCCCGTGGCTGGAGTGCGCCGGTGCTGACCAGCATCGTGACGCCCGGGACCACGCCTGAGCAGCGGACGGGTTTCCCGGCGAGCGTCATCGAGCCGAGAATTGCAATAGAGGCCAAGCGTCCGGTACTCAGACTGGAGCCATCGGGAACCGTGACGTGCGCGCCCTCGCAGAACTCCATGCCATCGCCACTGGCCAGTAAGACCTGCCCGTCGTGTGCCTGATTTATGAACTGTTCCGCACCGTTCAGGAGCGCATCCTGCATAAGAGCCTCAATTGATGCGCGTCGTAAATCCGGTTGCATGGACCTTATGCGCTTGTTCAGCGTCGGCTGGGTTCAACAGCCTACCCCATCGACAAGGTAGCACCGCGGCTTACGAGCGCACACCCACAGGCAGCCCGGTGGCCATGCAGGGCCACCGGGCTGCCGCCGATCATGCTGTTTCCGTCACCTTCCGCGATCGTCTGCGTACCGTGCTCCTTGCACTCGACCGTATCGCCCATGCGGGCAACCGGTTTGCCGTCCACGATATCGGCATTCGAACCGGTCGTAACGGTGCCGCCGTGCGGGGTCAGCGTATCGCCTACGACAATGACCTGACAAGCCATCTGTTCATCCCACGAAAAATACCCGAATCATGATGCAGCGCCGTTCTCAACATTCTCCTGCAAGCGTCTCATCAAACCACACGACCCTAAACATTTGACCGAAGACAACGCGATAGCGTAATACGCCAACCACGCACAACCTATCGCTGCGACAACACCTACAACCATGGTGATCACGCGCGTTACTGGGTTGTGCCAGAACCTGATTACAGCGGCTAGGCCGACAACCAGGAGCAAAAGAATTGCTATGGGGGTGATCATGGGCGCCTCAAGTGATGCGTGCTATCAGACTGCCTACAGATCGATCTCGCGTATACCGGACATGCCAGTTTCCGCATTTGGACTACCCATATATGTCCATTGCACATCCCTTCCGGCGACATCAATGAAACGATCCCCGGCGGGTGGAAAAGCCTGATCCTTTTCGACAAAAGCCTGTTGGTCCCACCGGTTGTACAGCACCGCCATCGGGTGGTCGTCTGCAACTCGCCCCTCCCATATGCCTGATTCCGGGCAACGTCGGTCCCCCGTGCATTGCAGTGTCGGTGGCGACGAGGGGACTTCCCTCAGTAAACCCGTGCCGATCAGGTTCGCCAAAAAATCTCTGCGCTGCGGTGGAAGGCGATACGCTTCGCCGAGGTAGTACCATTGCACACGATCTACCGTCAGCCAGTCGTGAACGGGTGATCCGAATCGCTCCCCAGCTTCGTAGCGTTCGGGAAGTCCGGAGCGTGCCGCCAACCGTTCATCCGTTTGCGTCGACGAACCGTACAGTGCCAGCCAGTATCCTGTCTTCGGGACCAGTTGAGCGCCGTTGACTGCGAGTGCGTCGTCCTCGAGTGACGCCACTGCGTGGTCGTCTGGAACAAACAAACGTCCCTGCTGCAAGCTGTTTTTCTCCGATGTCGCTGGCGGGCTGACCGGCTTCGCGGCGTCGATCAGCGTCTTCACATTCCCATCCCATTTGGGGAGTGCCGCTGGCGGCAACGGTAAAATCTTGTCCAGGTTCGGCAGTTTCAGGCGTCCATCGTAAAGCTTCAAAACGTCACCAATTCTGCTATACCGTTGAGCGCGCGCCTTGTCGATATGACCGATCAGGTTCTCGCCGCGTGTCAGTCCGAACCCGTTGAATTCTGTCGACAGGTTATCCGCACATTCGGCGCAACCCAGTTTGACGCCTTCATGCAAGATGCGAAGTGCACGCGATTTCGAATCCGGTGTGGTGCCGCGATAGATATACGACAGTTTGTCAGCGGCCAGTCCATACCCTTGGGCTAAGGCGCATTCGAGCATTTTGGTAGCAACCGGCAAATTGCCCCAGAATTCCCCGTCAGGATCGTCGTAAGTTCCCGACATTTTGTCGCCGAGAAAGGTCATCGCAGCCGGGCTACCCATATCTGCTGCGCGTTGGAAGAATGCGTAGGCAGTCGTAGCATTGCCGCCCTTAACTACACCATTCAGGTGGTACACCCCCATCCGGTCATAGGCATCGGGTACGTCCAGCGTCATTGCTTTTTCGACCCAACGTATAGCCTTCTCCGGATCGTGATCTGGCACACCGGGGTCATCCCGCAGGATCAGGGAGGCCAGATTGAGCATCGCTTTCCAGTGATTTCGTTCAGCTGCCTGCTGGTACAACTGGTACATCTTTGCGTAGTCGATGTTCCTCGCGTTCGGGTCGTCGAGCGCCAGTGCCTGCTGAAACCACATCTCAGCCTGTGGATCGAAGGCGGGAACCCGCTGCGCCTGATAGGCGCAGCTGAACTCCGTCCGGTGCGGATTGAAAGCGGGCAGTTTTTCGTAACGGGGCAGGTCGGACATGGCGGCAGTGACTTTGTGGGGCATTGAATCGAGAAGTCCTGCATGCACTAGAGACGTCTGCATGCAGCACAGCATCAACACCGCGAAGCGTAAAACGCGAATCAGAGTTTGCATGGTCGCATTCATCAGGCGATCGCGGTTCCATTTGACGACGGCGCGTCGATCGATCCCATAAGCGACGTAGTGGAACGGTGATCTTCGAACGGCAGCAGGAAGCCCGTCATCGGTTGCCTCTTTTTCATCTTGGACAGGTTGTCATTCATCGTCTTTTTCCAGAGCTTGAACTTATCAGGCAACTCGTCTGGGTTGCCGCTACCTTGATTTTCGCCACCAGAATGTAACGTGAACACACGCTGGCGCAGATCGGCCGCGTACAGCGATCCGGTGGCGGCGATATTGATCTCGCTGTCCACCGACATGCTCCGTTGATTCAGGTTGGCACTGCCTACCGTGATGAAGACATCATCGATGATCATCAGCTTCGAGTGAATATATATCTCACGATAGGCCATGTTGCCCTCAGCATCGGGGCCGCTAGTACGTAACCGGGCTACGGTCACCTCGAGTCCCAGGGTCCGCTCGAGGTCTTGCACGCTTGGGCGGTCGAGAACCTGCCCCCCGTTGGCCCCCTTGTGAGAGTCCGGATAGGTCTGATCGAGCTTGCCTTTGTCGGAGAGTGCCCGTTGCTCCGGCATCGCCTCGATACCATCGACCTTCTGCGCGTATCCCAGTTTCGTCAGGGTGTCATAGGTACGTGGAATCATCTGATCTCGCTCCGGATGAGGAATCACGATGAACAGGTGCAGCTTCGGCATCTCTGTAACCGGCTTCTTGGACTTCTCGATCCACGCGTCGCAGAACTCTTTACGGGTTTTGGTCAGGTGTCGCGCGAACTCGGGGTAGAAGAAATACTGGTTCTCCATGTAGATATAGTTGTGAGCGCAGCTGCTTGCCTGGAAGTAGATTTCCTTGATCGACTTTTCGAGTTCATGTGGCTGTGTGCGAACGATCTGGACAAGGTGTGCGGGACTACCCGCGGCGGTTGGTATCTTCGCAGGTGGTGCCGGTGGCTTGTCGAACGGCAGTGGCTGTTCGAGCGCTGCCGCCCATCCATTCTCGAAGTTGTACTTCAGCTGCGCGAGCGCAGGTCCCTGAATCCGACACGCATAGTCCTGGAAAGGTTTGGAATGTTTGTAGGCGGAGCCGTTTGTTTTGCCTTCGGCGTCTTTCTGGTGATCAGCCTCACCCTTCAGCGCGGAAGGCACCCAACATTCTCGACGCTCATCGTCCACCTTGTGCTCCGAACCGTCCCAGTAATCGGTGACCGAGTTGAGGCCCATGACGTAGCCGATTGCCTTACTGCCCTGATCATAGTCGTAGTCGATCAAGACCGGTTTCTGGTGATGCGTTGCTGCCGTCTCGAACCCGACCTCTTCGACCCGCCCACGCGAATCCTCTTCTTCCCTCACAGTCGGCGCTTGCATGCTGAGCAGTGCAATCGCATCCTTGCGGGAGACACTCCGCAAGACGACTCGCAGGTTCGGATTCGCCCCCGCGTTGCTGCGCCCCTTCGGCAGATTTCTAGCCCACCAGTCAACGCAGTAGTCTTGGCGCTCCTTGCTGTCATAGGGCGAGGACAACATCCATTTATTGGGGTAATAGTCCGAGTGATCTGTGAACCCCGGCATATTGTTCGCATTTGACCAGATGACCGGGTCCGGCTCGTACCATACGAGCAGGCGTACCATAACTGGGTTTTCCTTGCGCTGTGTGATCTCGTCGAGCAGCTCGCCATAGGTCTGGCCGCGTCGCCAGGTGCCACCGCTGCGCACCAATTCCATGCCCGGATCAAAGCCCCAACATACGATGTCGGCGGTCGCTTTCGCTTCCTTCAGGTCTTTCGCGATCGTCTTGAATCCGTCCTCTGAATTGACGATAAAACTCAGGGTATTGCCGCGCGTGACCGGAATCTTGTCCCTGCCTTCGAGCAGCCACTGAAGCGAACCCTTAGCCATCCGGGTTTGTTCATCGACCGCAACTTTCGATGACTTGTGGGTCTTGAGTGGAAAATCTGCCACGTCTGCATCCTCAATGATGAAAGCGATAAGCGCTGCGCTCAGACGTGCCGTTCGCCACGGTTGGTGCGCTGGTCGAGGTGATCAGGGTCGCCATTGAGCGCATCCTTCACGTTCAAATCGTATTCCGCACCGTTGCTCAGCTTGGCTGTGTACGCAGGCGTGCCGGGCTCGTGATCCTCCACGACAATGCGCCCAAATTCGTCGGTCACTCCATCACCGATTTTTGCAGCGCCTTTGTACAGGTCGTAGGGTGCACTGACAATCTGGTGTCCATCATCAGGTAACGCCCGCAACGCGAAGTGCAACTGTTCCTTCTCCGGTGGCAACGCCGGGATAGTCGGCGTGCTCACGCTGTCAGGTCCGACGAACGTCCGGCTTGCCGAGTGCACCTCGAAGCCGCCGGACGTCCCATGCTTGATCTGCCCGGACGTCCATCGGGTATAGCTGCCGCCCCCGTTGATCTCGACCTCCTGTTGCGCGCTTATCGTGATCTTGGTCGCGGTCACCGTCACGTTCAGCTTCGCCAGCAGGTTGATACTGTCCTTTAGCGCCTTCACATCGATGTCGCCTGCCGCCGCAACCAGTCGCATGCCTGCCTCGGTGACGAACAGGCGAAACGCTTTGCGTGCGCTGGCAAAAAAGCCGCCGCCTGTGCTGATCGATACATGCTCGCCGGTTGTGACCGAGGTGGTCTTGCCGCTGCTCAGATGAATCTGCTCCGGCGTGCTGGTGGCGACACCAGCGGGACTCGCAAGCACGAGATGCGGCTGCTCGAACTGCTTCAGCGCACCGCCACCCTGGATGGCCTTCGCCTGTGCTTTCAGCGTACTGGCGACTGCCTTCTGTTCGCCATCCTGTGCGCCCGCCGTTTGCGCGGACTGCGCGAGGCTCGCTGCGATATCCTGGGCGTTCGCCAGCTGGAGGTTCACCTCATCGACGCTGAACGCGTCACCGGTTGCCCCTGAGCGTGGATGAGTCGTCAGCAGCAGCCCGCGCGCGCCACGCACGGCCGCATTCCCGTCGGTGCGCAGCTCCACACCTTCACCGCGCTTCTCGCCGCGACCAGCGGGTTCGCTTATCCGCGTGATATATCCCGCGTGCAGACCAGATTCGAGGTGATCGCTGCGAATCTGCGTCTGCACCTGGCCGGTGGTGTCGTCTTTTAGCCAGACGTTGTTCTGGCTGCCGCCGATTTCCTTGCTGACGAACCCCGACAGCATGTGCTGGTCGGGCAGGTTCCACTGCGGCCGGTTCGCGCCGTTGCCCACGCGCGCTGTGATGAGCGGCCTGTCCGGATCGCCGTCGAGAAACGATACGACGGCCTCGTCGCCAATTCTCGGCAGCTGGATACCGCCAAAGCCGCCGCTTGCCCACGGCTGCGCGACGCGCACCCAGCACGAACTCCGGTCATCGCGCTGGCCGATGCGGTCCCAGTGAAACTGCACTTTCACGCGGCCCAGTTCGTCCGTATAGACCTCCTGTCCGCCCGGTCCCACCACGGTCACCGTCTGCAACTGCATGACCGGCTTGTTATGTTCGAACGGACTGCGGAACGGCACGGACTTGCGCTGGACCTCTATCTCGACGCGGAAAAAACCGCCCGAGCCATCCGCGTGCGGCACGACGGAAGCCGGGCTGTCCTGAACACTTTCACGCGCCTCGGCTAAGCGGTTTTGCAGGCTGTGCGGGAAGTTCGAATGATGACTCGATGCCGGAATGTTGTTTTCAATCAGCCACACCGTTTCGATGATCGCGAACTGCCGCCTGTCGGCAGCGTCGGGGTCGTGCTCGGGATGCCCGGTGAGTTCGAACCAGCGACCGGCGTCGATGCCGCGCACGCCGCCGACACCGTAAAACCGCTTCGCCTCCGACTCCCATTGCTCCATGCGAATCTTCGACAGGTGCTCGCCGCGTTCCTGCTTCAGGTAACTATAGGGTCCCGTGTATTCGTAGACTTCCAGTTCGTCCGGCAATTCGTGCGACACCGTGGGGATGCTGGTGCCTTTCGGGTTGGCGAGCGACGACGGGCTTTTGTAGTCGGCTGTACGGGTTGTCAGTACCGCGCTGTGCAGGGTGCGTTCGCTCGACCAGTGAACCAGCGCGTCCAGTTCGCTGTTCGTACCGTAGCGGGAAAACTGCACCGTCTGCGGGGCGAGCGGTTCAAACGTGTCAAGCCGGTCCGTAATTGTCAGCGTATGCGACTTGCCGTCCTCACCTTGTGTCCAGAAGCCGAACAGTCCTTCCTCTTCGATCAGCCGATGAGCAAAATTCCAGTCGTCTTCATATTGCGTGCAATAAGACCTCGGCGGTAACGGCGTCGAGAGCTTGAACTGGAAGTGACCTTTCGCCTGGGGGTGGGCATTGAACACATCGGTCAGGATGACGTCGGCGGACTTATCCTGCCAGATGCGCTGGTCGCGGCGGAATTTGAGGAAATTCATCCACGAGGCAAAACGGATCGAATAGCTGGTTAATCCGCCATCTGATCCCAGTTGTTAGCGGCGGTGCAAACCCGGCACTAAACGGCGGCGCAAGGTTGAGTAAAAGCGTCAACAACAGGGGCGGTTATGGCCCGCTGTTGTTGGGCGATGGTCATCAGAATGGATCGTCGATGTCGCGAGGGTGAGGATTGTCGGGAGGCGCGCGCTGTTCGTGCAGCAGTTCATTGAGCGGAATCTGGTAGTGCGCGGCGATACGCTCGCGTAGATCGTCGAGGAGTTCAACGACGGCAAGTGCCTGGTCGGCCGACCAGTTGTCTGAGATCAGGAAGTCCAGCCCTTGCGTGGTTCCGGAAGGTAGGTGACTGCGCGTCATGACGTCTTCTTTTCGGCTTTAGCTGCGCTACGTTTCTTCGTGCGTTGCTCAGCACGTTCACGCGCCTCCTTCACACGGTAGGACTCGCCCTCGATCACGACGACCTCGGCGCGATGCACCAGTCGGTCAACAAGCGAGACGACGCAGGCGGCGTTGGGAAACACCTCATGCCATTCTCCAAATGGTCTGTTTGTCGTCACCACTGTCGACGCGACCCCGTACCTCCGGCTGACGAGTTCGAACAGCAGATCAGCGTGGCGGTTCGAGTACGAGAGGTAGCCGACTTCATCGACCACCAGGACGTCGGGTGAGGCATAGCGGTTCAGCCGGCGGCGCAAGGCCGAATCGCTGTCGAGCGCGGCCAGTTCGCCGAGCATCTGGCCGGCGGTAGTGAACAAGGCCGTGTGGCCATGTACGATTGCCTGATAGGCGAGATTAAGCGCCAGTGTCGATTTGCCGACGCCGTTCGGACCGATCAGCACGACGTTCGCAGTGTCCTTGACGAACTCAAGCGACATCAACTCTTCGACGACAGCGCGATCGCACCGCCGGGGCCAGGCCCAGTCGAAGTCGCACAGCGGTTTGAAGTTGCCCAGATGGGCTTCGCGGATACGTCGCTCCAGAGAACGGCGTCCGCGCTCGTCCTCTTCCCATTGCAGCAATGGCGCGAGCCACGGCTGGGCTACCACATCGGGCCAATGTGCGAGCAGTCCGTACAGGCGCAACGCGTGCGCGCGGTTTTGCAGATCGTCAGGCGCGCTCATCGGTGTCTCCCGCGATCTGGTGTGACGTCCCGGGCTATTCGAGGATCAGCGAGGGGTGTTTTTCCCGCGAACGTCGGGAACGAATTTTTGAACTTCACCGCGCGCAGCGCGGGACACGAGGAGCGTAAAGAAGGCCGGTGCTGCCGTGATATCGTGAGATGGGTTCCAAGCCAACTCTCGAATCAACAACAGACCAGCCTATGCGACGAATCGTACGCGCATTCCTCACTCTCGAACAGCATCTTCGCGCTGTCATCTCCACCCCGCAGTCCTATCGCCCCGAGCGCTGTCCGCATTGCGGATCCGGCGAACTTTGGAGTCACGGCTATTACGAACGCAAGGCCGACCACAGCAGCCACGCCGCACTCAATCCGCTACCCGTACCACGCTTCCGTTGTCCGGCATGCTGCCGTACCTGCTCACGCCTGCCGCTGTGCATCTGCCCGCGCCGATGGTACTGCTGGGCCTTGCAGCAACTAGTCCTCTCGCTACTGCTCTTCGGCCTGTCACTGCGCTGCGCGGCGGCCGTCGCCGGTCTGAGCCGCCACACCGTGCGCCGATGGTGGCGCTGGCTGCGCGAACAGACGCAGACCTTCGCGTTCCTGCTGCGTAGCCGCTTTCCAGAACTGGGCCGTACCACCGATATTGCGTCCTTCTGGCGCGCCTGCCTGCGGTTGATGCCGTTGTGCCAGGCAATGGCCTGGCTTGATGGCGACGGCCTGACTGTCCCGTAATCCGTCGGATCCCGCGCACCGCGCAACGGGCCATTTCATGGATTGGTAAGCTGTCCACACAGTCTGGCCACTTCCGCCGGCATCGCGATGGCGTTTTCATGTCGATTCTTCAACTAAACGAAGGATTTTTCCCACATGAATCCCATCGATGAGATGGCGTTGTTCCGTCTGGGCGTACTCGGCCCGCTTGTCAGCCGCGGCGAACTCGCCCGTGGTGAACTCGCTCGCCTCATGCACCAGATCGCCCGGCAGGAGTACGTCATTCCCGGCTCCCGACGCCGCCACATCAGCGAGAAGACGCTGCGCGTCTGGTACGACCTCTGGCGGCGCGAGGGCGTCGCTGGACTCGCCTGCAAGCCGCGTAATGACCGCGGCGCCTCGAAGCTGCCCGAGGCGGTGCAGCTCGCCGTGATCGCCGCCAAGCGCGAGAACCCGCGGCGTTCCATCCGTCAGATCCGTCTGCTGCTCGAGGGCGCCGGCGTCGTGCCGCACGACTCGCTCTCGAAGAGCGCCGTACACCGCCTGCTCAGGGCGAACGGCCTGTCGCGTATCGCCACTACCGCTGTCGTGCCCGACGAGAAGCGCAGCTTCGTCGCCGAGCACGCGGGTTCGATCTGGTATGGCGATGTGTTGCACGGTCCGACGCTGTCGCTCAATGGCCGGCGGCGCAAAGCCTATCTTGTTTCGCTGATGGACGATGCCTCGCGGCTCATCGCCCACAGCGCATTCTGCCTCTCGGAGAGCGCACTGGAGATCGAGAGCGTGCTCAAGCAGGCGTTAATGCGGCGGGGGATCCCTGCCAGGCTTGTCGTAGATAACGGCTCGGCTTACCGCAGCGCCACCCTGCAGGGCATCTGCGCGCGCCTGGGCATCCGTCTGGTCCACTGCCAGCCTTACCAGCCAACCTCCAAAGGGAAGCTGGAACGCTGGCACAGAACGCTACGTTCCCAGTTCCTCGCCGAACTTGATACGACCCATGTCCGCGATCTGGGCGATCTGAACGCCCGCCTTTGGGCATGGATCGACCAGATTTATAACTGCAGCAAGCACAGTGCACTTGGCGAGCATACGCCGCTCTCGCGCTACCAGCAGGACCTGCCGCGCATCCGCCTGCTCGGGCCACTGGCCGCGCAGCTCGACGAGCTCTTCTGGCATCGCGTTAAACGCCTGGTGCGCCGTGACGGCACCGTCTCGTACAACGGCAAGCAGTTCGAAGTCCCGTACGAGCTCACCGGCCAACACGTCCAGCTCGTGGTCGACCCACACACCGGTGCCGTCATGCACGTCGAGAACAATGAGGGTAAATGCATCGGCATGGCCACCCCGCTCGATGCCATCGCCAACAGCACGCGCCGGCGGCAGCGGCCGGCGGCCGAACCGGCCACCGCCCCAACCACTACCGGCCCGAACCTCATTGAGCTCGCCCATCGTCAACACTATCTGCGCCCGGAGGAATAACCCATGTACCGTCAGCACTTCGGCCTGCGCTGTGCACCGCTGGACAAGGACTCGATCGAGCTGTGGGACGACGGCGCCATTACCCATCTGCGCGATCGCTTCCAGTGGCTGCTCGACAGCCCCGGCGTCGGTCTGCTCACCGGCGAGCCTGGCGTGGGCAAGACCGCCACCTTGCGTCACATCACCGGCAAGCTCAATCCGCACCGCTATCAGGTCATCTACACCGCCGAAACCGACTTCGGCCGCGTCGACCTGTACCGGGCGCTCGCGCGCGGACTCGGGCTCGAGCCCAGCTACCGGCGCGCGGACCTCTGGCGCGACATCAAGCAGCGCATCGTCGAGCTCGCCCAGAACCGCCAGATCGTGCCCGTATGGATCATTGACGAGTCCCAGCACCTGGCAGCGGAGTTCTTCCGCGATCTGCCGTCGTTCCTGAACTTCTCACAGGACGCCAGGGATCTCATCACCGTATGGCTTGTCGGCCACCCCGCGCTGGCCAGCATGCTCGACCGGGCGCAGTACGCCGCGCTCCACAGCCGCATCCAGGTACGCGTGCACTTCACGCCGGTGCTGGAGCGCGAACGCTTCTCCCAGCTCATCGCTCACGCGCTCAACGCCGCCGGCTGCACCCACACGCTGCTCTCCGATTCCGCACTCGAACAGCTGCGCGAGGCCTCGCGCGGGGTGCCCCGTCAGGCCGGACGCATCCTGCGTAACGCCATGCGCCTGGCCGTACCGAAAGGGCTGAACCACATCCCCGACGAACTCCTGCAGTGCGCCATCGAGGAGGTGCGATGACCCGCAACGCACCGCCCGCCATGACGCCTGCCACCATCCGCGAAACCATCATGTTTGCCTTCACCCGCAACGCCGGTGTCGCCGAAATCGAGCTCACCGACGAGACCGCCTTCATGATCATGAGCATTCTTGACGATCTCTGGCTATGGTTCGACACCGTCTACGGCGACCAGGCGCGCTGCTATCGTCCACCCGAAGACGTCGATACCGGTGGCGATCCACCCGATCCGTTTGACGATCCACTCGATCCATTCTGACTTCACGGGAGCCTTCACGGCTCCCGTCTGCGTTGCGACGCACACGTTGCCCGACGGCCCCTCACTACGTGCCGGTTGCCTTCGCTACATCGTGAACTTCGTCTCGCGCTTTGCTTCATCATGTGCATTTCCATCGCAGCGCGAGACAGCCTGCTTCGTTTCATCTCGAATAGCCCGGTACGTAACTTCTCGAATAGCCCGGTCCGTAACATCTGGTCGTAAATGTCGAGGCGGTGGGGTGTTACCAGCGTGTCCTTCTTGCGCACGTGTTCGGGCATTGGGACGGCCAGCGGCGGAGGCAGCTTGCGCGCCTCGCGCCGGCGCTCCAGTGCCAGACGGACCGGATTCGGATGAGGCGCCGCGCCACTGGCGAGGGTCTCCTCGATGGCCGCCTGCAGTTCGGCGGCGCCATAGCGGTCCAGCAGGCGCAGCAGATTGGCTGTGATGTTGCCGAGATTGCCGCCGAGTTCAGCGGCGCGCAGCATCAACGCCTGGCTGGCCGGCGCCGCGCGGGCCAGATGGTCGAGGCCGCGATGGTGACGGGCTTCGCGTTTGTGCTCGACGAGGGCGTCGATGTGCGCGGCAATCTCGATCTGTGCGCCGCGGTCGTAACTGCGCACATGGGTGGCGAGCAGATCGGCACCATCGAGAATGCGCACCTGGTGCGGATCGGCCCGCACCGTGAGCATGCGCCGCACGTGCGTATGCGGGATCGTGTAGTCGTTCAGGTCGAAACGCACGTACGGCTGCTTGCCAACCTTCACGGCCAGCTGCAGTTCGCACGGGTACGGATTCTCTGGCAAGGCGAGCAGGCTGGGCTGTTCACGGGCGAAGGCTTCGCGCACGGTGATCGTGGGCTCTTCCCGGCAGGGACGATCGGCGGCGGAACCCGCGCACCAGAGTGCGGCCTGAGCATTAAGGTCGTCGAGGTCAGCGAATTTGCGCGCGGCAAAGAAGTTCTCGCGTACAAACCTGATTGCTCTTTCGACACGACCCTTCTCGTTCCCCCTGCACACGGCCACAGGACGGGGTTCGTAACGATGATGCGCGGCGAACGCGAGCAGCGTCGGGTTGAAGCGGATCGCGTCGCCCTGACGTTCGAGCACTGCACTTTTAAGATTGTCGTACAGGACGATACGTGGCAACCCGGACCATGCCGCCCAGGCACCGGCGTGACCGGCCAGAAAGCTGTCCATGCGCGCATCGAGGAAGAAGCGCAGATAGATCTGCCTGGACCACGATAGCACCATCACGAAGGCCATCAGTGGCCGGCGCGCACGTCCGATCTGGAGATGATCGAAGTGCGCCCAGTCACATTGGCCTTCTTCTCCAGGCAAGGTGCGAAGTCGTAGGTACGCCTCGGCCGCCGGACGCGGACGATGGAGCGAGACCAGGTGCCTGAAGTGATGATGACTGCCCCGGTAGCCACGCTCATAGACCATCGCATACAGACGGCTGGCTGTGAGTGACGGAAACTTCTTCAGCGTCTCATGGATGAACGGCAGGTAGGCATCGATCTGCGAGGGCCGCAGCACCGCGCCGACTCTGGGCAGTCCGGCCTGCGCCAGTACGCGCTGGACGGTGCCGCGGTGTACGTGTAACTGGCGCGCGATGGTGCCGCAGCGCCACTTCTCGACATGGTAGTAGCGCAGGATCTGCGCTTCGAGTTCAACTCCGATGGTCATGGGTCGTGTCCTGTGCAGTGAGTAACAGTACGAACATGGGGGCTGACCAAGATCCGGTCAAATTGCTATCATAAGCCTCGTAGTTATGATAGCGCTTCGACTTATTCGATTGAGGTATAAAGCGTTCAGGCAGTGATTGGTTGCCCAAACTGCCGGAAGGTTTGAGCGCGTGGCCTCTCACCCGGTCATTGTTCGCAGCAAAGCCAGCATGACGTCTTCCAGCGTGTCATGCTGGGGACCATCAGCCGCCGCCGCGACGACGCGGAGCATGTCGCCTTCGAGCCTTGCCTCCCACGAAACGATGCGGCGGCGGTCATGCGGAAACCGGGCCAATTTTTCACCGATCAGACGCTCGATGCCTTGTGTGATTTCACGTCGTATTTCGGGTGGGACACTTTTGTCGAATCTGATTTGCTCGCCCAGTGCTTCGCTACGCTCGTCCTCGGGCAGGAGGCTGATATTCCATGCCGACACAATTGCCGTCAATGCGCTCTGACATTCCTCCAGAGTTGGACCATCAGATACCTCCTCCTGAAGCATCTGGGCCAGGGGCCAGGAGATTTTCTGTTCCGGTGGCAGGTCATTGCGATCGAGAACAATAGCGTCAGAGAGCCCAGCCTGAACCGCTTCCCGTTGCAATGCTTCCAGGTCACGCGCACCCAGCTTGCGGGCACGTGACGATGTTTTTCGGTGGCTGGCTTTGCCCATTTTTCCGCACCCTTCGCTCCGGTTCTGAATTCGCAAATTATAGCGGGCTGCTGGGACGGGCCCACGAGTGCGTAGTTCGCCGCGCTGGGATGTCTGTATGGCATCGCATTTTTAAGATCCCAAATTTATTGCATAAATCGGCGACGGTGCGATGGTTTTGCTGAGTTTCTTTTGCGCTACACTGGCCGGCCCATTCGAATTTGAAAATCCGGTATGGCCACAGTCGAACGCACTGCGTATCCGCGCTTCCCCAAGGTCTTTTCGGCTGCGGAGTTGCAAGCCTTCTATACGCCGGATGTTGAAGAGCTGGAGTGGGTGCGTCGCAACGCGCGGGGGCAATCTTCGAGATTGGGGCTGCTGGTTCTGCTGAAGGTCTTTCAGCAGATGCACTATTTCCCCTTCGTCGATGTTATCCCCGCCGCCGTCATCGAGCACATCCGGTCGAGCGCGGACATCGCGGCGGAGGCCGAGTTTAGCTACGACAGGTCCAGATCGCCCGCGTTGTTTCGTCACTACGTAGCGATCCGGGAGTTCCTCGGCATCCAGTCCTATTACGGCACCGATGCCAATGAAATCGCGGTGCGTGCGGCACACGAGGCCGCCGAGACGATGGACCAGCCGGTGGACATTATCAATGCGACCATCGATAGCCTGATCCAGCAGCATGTCGAACTGCCTGCGTTCTCGACGCTCGATGCTATCGTCGAACAGGTTCACGCCCGAACTCAAACGGCGCTGTTCCGGCGTGCCTCGCGTCGCCTCACTGACGAGGACAGGACCCAGCTGGACCGGCTGCTCAAGCGTGAATTCAACCAGCGCCAGACGGCGTACAACGCCATCAAGCGAAACGCGTTACGGCCATCGCGCAAGCACATCAGCCTGCTGATCGAACATCTTGCCTGGCTCGATGGTTTTGGCGACTATACCCACGTACTCGAGGGTATCCCCACCGCAAAGCTGCGTTCCCTGTCGACGCAAGCGATGAGTCTGGATGCCGCGAATCTGAAGGAGACTTTGCCCGAGCGGCGATATACCCTCATCGTCGCACTGCTGCATCAAATGCGCGTGCGAGCCCGCGACGACCTGGCCGAGATGTTTATTCGCCGTATGGGCGCAATCCACAAGCGGGCCAGGGAGGAGCTTGATCAGATCCAGGCACGTCAGCGTGAGCAGATGGAAAGCCTTGTTGATACGCTCGATAGCGTCGTCAATATTGTCGACGAGCACCAGGACAATGCCGAACTGGGTGCGCGGGTTCGCCAGTATCTGGCGCCGTCTGGCAGCCTGGAATCCTTGCGCGAAAGCTGTGCTGAGGTCCGGGCGTACAGTGGCAGGAACTACCTGCCACTACTGTGGCGGCATTTCAAGGCGCATCGCTCAGTACTGCTACGCCTGGCGCGTGCACTGGCGTGGGGTTCGACCACGCAATCGCAAACCTTGCTGAGCGCACTGGAAGCCGTCTTCGAGAGTGAGTCGCTTCATCGGGAATGGCTCAATGTTGAGATTGACCTCAGCTTTGCCTCGGATCGCTGGCGCAAGCTGGTTTGCCGCCCGCGTGAGAAGGGCGCGCCAACAAACCGGCGCTATCTCGAACTATGCGTGCTGTCCTGCATGGCGAAGGAGCTACGCAGCGGAGATCTGTGCGTAGCCGGCTCGGACGCCTTTGCTGATTACCGCGATTACCTGTTACCGTGGAATGAATGCGAAAAACGTCTGCCGGTCTACTGCGAGAAGTTTGGCATGCCGGACAGCGGCGCTGGCTTCGTGGCCCATTTACGAAAATGGCTCTCTGATGCTGCTCGCCAACTGGACGAGCGTTTTCCTGAGAAGTCTGAACATGTGATCATCAACAAGGCCGGCGAGGTTGTCGTGCGTCGCACTGTCGCCACGATCATTCCGGAAAGCGCGGTGGCGCTGCACAAGGCGATGGTCAAACGCATGCCAGTGCGCAATCTGCTGGACGTGCTGACCAATATCGAGCACTGGACAAATTTCACCCGGTATTTCGGCCCGCTCAGCGGCAACGATCCGAAGATCCGCAATGCTGCCGAGCGGTATCTGCTCACAATTTTCGCGATGGGGTGCAATCTGGGCCCGACCCAGGCAGCGCGCCACATGGGGGACAAGATCACGCCGCATATGATGTCGTTCGTCAACCACCGGCACCTGAGCCTGGAACGACTGGAGACCGCGCAGCGCGAACTGATCGAGCTTTACCTGCGGCTGGATCTGCCCAAACACTGGGGCGATGGAAAGACGGTGGCCGCAGACGGCACGCAGTACGATTTTTACGACAATAACCTGCTGGCTGGCTATCACTTCCGCTACCGGAAAATGGGGGCGGTCGCATACCGGCACGTCGCCGACAACTACATCGCGGTTTTCCGGCATTTCATTCCGCCAGGCATCTGGGAGGCAATCTACGTCATCGAAGGCCTGCTCAAGGCCGACCTGAGCGTCCAGGCTGATACGGTGCACGCCGATACCCAGGGACAATCGGCTGCAGTGTTCGCCTTCACCTACCTGCTGGGAATCAAGCTCATGCCGCGGATTCGCAACTGGCAGGACCTCAAGCTGTACCGTGTGGACGCCGCGACCCAATACCAGCACATCGACGGCCTGTTCACGGAAGTGGTTGACTGGGAGCTCATCGAGCGACACTGGAAAGATCTGATGCAACTCACCCTGTCGATCCAGTCGGGAGCGATTTCGTCGCCCTTGCTGCTGCGCCGTTTCGGTGCGGCCAGTCCACGAAATCGTTTGTCTCTCGCCGCGGAAGAGCTTGGCAAGGTCGTGCGCACGGTATTCCTGCTTGAATGGCTCGGCAGCAGTGAGCTTCGGCAGGAGATTACCGCCACGACCAACAAGGTTGAGTCCTACAATGGCTTCGCGAAGTGGTTCTCATTTGGTGGAGACGTGTTGCCGGTCAACGACCCGGACGAGCAGCAGAAGCGCCTGCGCTATAACGACCTGATGGCGTCGGCCGCAATCCTGCAAAACACGGTAGACATGATGCAGGCGTTGCGCTCGATGGTGAAGGATGGCATCGAGGTCAATCCTGACGACATCAGATTCCTGAGCCCCTATCTCACGAGCAACCTGAAGCGCTTTGGCAAGTATGAACTGGATTTCGGGCACGTCGAGGGCTGGATACGCGAGAGCCTGTTCGCCGGCCCGGCCCGCTCCCTTAGGAAACCCATACACCATGCCTGACATTGAGACTCCCTATGGCGCCGTCGATGTCGACGCGTTGCAATCGCTGCAGCAGCGTTACGACACGCTCGTCATCCAGCAGGCAGTCGACCTCTTCGACACGATCCGGGTTCGCTGCGGCCCCGATGGGCTGCGCGACGATCTGTTGCGCCTGCACGGCATGGCGCATACCGTGATCAATGGCGCGAGCCTGTCGTACTCAACGGATGACCTCACGCTGGTGGAGCAAGCCGATTGCGTTCTCGAGGAACTGGAAGACTGGATGACGGTACTCGAGCGGATGATTCTCGCCCTGCGCCCCCTGCAGGATTTGCGATCCCAGACTGACGATCCACTATGAAGCTCGCCGCGTACAAATGGCAATTCGCCCAACGCTTTCGTCGAAATGCTTTCGGCTGGCGCTCGGACGCACCGATCCAGCGCATCAAGGAGGCGCTCGCTGAGATCAGGCTAATGGCGCGCAGCGATCCGGCGCTCGCCGCTGAAGGCGCAGTAAAGTTTCTGGAGAAAGTCTCGCCTGCGCTCGAACACGTCGACAGCTCGTCCGGTGCGCTCGGTACGGCCGTGAACCGGGCGATCGAGGTGCTTGTACCACTCATCGCAGGCGCGCCGGTCGATGCAACCACGCGTCAACGCTGGCTCGAGCGGCTATGGGAGGCGATTCAGGATCAGGGCGTCCCCTATATCGAGGCCCTGGCGGACGAATGGGACAAACTGTGCGCGACGAAGGAGATCGCCAATACGTGGGCCGACCGCTTTCTGTCGCTGGTTGAGCGCGTCTGGGCGGATGGTCCGGGTGCATACTTCGCAGGGACTCCGATCTGTCTGGCTTCATTGTATGCGGCAAGGCGGTATGCACAACTCATTGCACTGATAGATCTGGCGCCCTTCAAGTCGTGGCATTACCGCTGCTGGGGCGTCAAGGCACTGGTTGCGATGGGCAAGAAGGCGGAAGCGCTTGCCTATGCAGAAGCAACGCGTGGGCTTAACCAGCCGGATGGGCAGATCGCGCAGGTCTGCGAAGCGATCCTGCTGTCATCGGGGCTTGCTGACGAGGCATACCGGCGCTATGCGCGCGAAGCCAACCAGGGTACCACCTACCTAGCAACATTCCGTGCCATCGCAAAGAAGTACCCGCACATCGCGCCGGAGACCATCCTGCGAGATCTGGTTGCCGCGTCGCCAGGTGAACCGGGCAAGTGGTTCGCGGCGGCCAAGGACGCCGGCTTGTTCGACCTCGCCATCGATCTTGCCAACACCAGTCCGACCGATCCGCGGACGCTGACGCGCGCCGCCAGGGACTTTGCACAGAAGCAGCCGGCATTCGCCATGGCTGCAGGCCTTGCAGCACTGCGCTGGATCTCGCGGGGCCACGGCTACGAGATCACGGAGATGGATGTACTTAACGCAAGCCGCGCAACGTTGCAGGCAGCTGTGCACGCTGGCGTCGATGCTGAATCTGTCAGGGAGATGATTCGCTCGCAGACTTCCGGCCTCTCCCCGCAGTCCGACTTTGTGAAACGGGTCCTGGAGGCCGTTTAGCACGCAGACGCGTCGTACCAGATGCCGGAAGGCCTGGTTTTCACGACCACTACAGAGATAAGCTTTATTATCTCTGTAGCATTGTTTTCATATTAAACTCGATGACATGAAAACGCGCCTCACGATCCCGTCCGCCGTCGACATCCCGACCGACTTTCCTGATGCGGATGCACTGGCAGCGCTGCGTGCCTGGTACGAAGGCGCATCCTCGCGTGAGGCGGCACACCGGTACCTGCACGATCGACTCAGCCTCCGCCAGTCAGCCCGCGGCGTCATCGGCCAGATCCGCCGGCAACTGGCACTTTATGCCCGTAACCGACAGCGGGCAGATCTGGCCACGCTGTTCGAATGCCCGGCCCAAAAGCGTATGCATCATGCGCGCGCCACCACGCAGGCTGTCGAGCTATTGCGCATCATGCCCGCGCCAGCCCCGCAGATCGCGGACGACATTGCGCACTGGCTGCCGAATCGCGCTGTCCGCACCCTGCACGCAGCCGGGATCCGGACCCTGGCCGATCTCACGGTACGGATTCCGCGTCGCCGGCAGTGGTGGACCGTCATCCCGGGTCTCGGGCTGGCCAGTGCAAGAAGGATCGAGGCCTTCTTTGCCGCGCACCTGGCGCTCACGCAGCGAGCCCGCGCACTGATCATCGCGGATCGGCAGTCAGTCGTGACACCTTGGGAGCAGCTACGGCTACCGCACGAGGTCGACGGATCCGCCGGCGCCTTCCGCGCACCGGTGTCGGCCTGCATCCTGGGCGTGGACAACGATTACGACGCTATCCAGGCATGGCTTGCGTTGCACGAATCCCCGGCCACGCAGCGCGCCTACCGCAAGGAAGCCGAACGGCTGATTCTCTGGGGCATCGTTGCTCGCGGCAAGGCGCTGTCTTCGCTGACCACGCGAGATGCAACCGACTACAGGGCGTTTCTGCGTAGACCTACACCGCGCGAACGCTGGGTCGGGCCACCGCGGCCGCGCACATCACCGGACTGGCGCCCGTTTGCAGACAACCTCTCGGCCCGTTCGATTGCCCATGCGCTTGCCGTGCTCAGTGCCATGTTCCGCTGGCTGGTCGAGCAGCGCTACGTCGTGGCTAACCCATTCTCCGGCATCAAGGTGCGCGGCAGCAAGCGCGCCATGGCCATGGAAACCTCACACGCTTTCACCGAAGGAGAATGGATGCTGACGCGCACCATCGCCAACGGGCTCGAGTGGTCGTACGGCTGGCAGACGCCCGCTGCGCAACGGTTGCGGTTCATGCTGGATTTCGGCTACGCAACGGGACTGCGGATCAGCGAACTGGCTGATGCAACACTGCGCAGCATCGAGGTCGACGCCGCCGGCGATCACTGGCTGCACGTGGTCGGCAAGGGCGGCAAGCCAGCCCGGGTTACCCTGACGCCGCTAGCGCGCGCAGCGCTAGACCGGTATCTACAGGAGCGGGGACTGCCTGTCAGCCGCGCTCACTGGAATCCAACCACGCCCCTGATTGGCAGCCTGGACGATGTCGATGCCGGCATCAAGCCCTTGCGTCTGTGGGAAGTCATGCGCCGGTTTTTTCGGCTCGTCGCGCAGATTATCGAGAACGACCATCCGGTGCTGGCTGAGAAAATGCATCTGGCCTCGCCGCACTGGATGAGGCATACGCATGCGACCCACGCGATCGCCAGAGGGGTCGAGCTGAGCGCCGTGCGAGACAACCTGCGTCACGCGTCGATTTCGACCACGTCGATTTACTTGCATACCGACGATATAAAGCGGGCACGGCAGTTCGGGGAGGCATTTACCGTCTGAATCCCTTATGCCATGACAGCATAAGCGGAAGCAAATTCATAACCCCAAGGCTTATGATAGCAATTTGGCCGGATCTTGGCCGGCCCCCAACATCACGGAAGACCCGACGGCGCAGTGGCCCGAGGCGCACGAAGCCCGAACAGACGCGGTGGCAGAAGTGGCAATGCTCAGGCACAAACGGGGCGGTGGCGGGTACCGCCACTCTGGCCGCCGACGTCGTCGAAGTCGGTGCCAGTAGAGCATCGGCGGCAGGCACGGCGGAACCCTGATGCGTCACTTTATTCTGGCGACTACGATAGCGGCGCATTCGTTCGGCATGTGCAAAGCGGCCGTGGCGACTGCGCTGATAGCGCTGGCCGGCCACGCGCATGCTGGCCTGACGTGAGGCCATCGAGCAGTCGCCGTCGCAGTAAATCTGGCCGCGGTCGCAACGGCGGCAAACGAAGACCTGCGCCCGGCAGCGGGCGCACACAAAGAGGCGGCCTGTGGCCGGCATCGGCAATCCCCGTCAATGCCGATGCGATATCGACAGGGCTGACGGGGGGTGCCATACTTGGCGGGCACCCGTACCCTGTCGTGCGCGTGTTGGGCTCGACACCGGAGTGAACTTGGCGGTTTGTGCCTGTGTCGGGCCTGTTTCTTCGGCGGTAGGTAAACCTTCTTCTACCGCATCCAGACTCCTGCGTCACCCCTTCCTGAAGCGAGCCGCGCCGGGTGCGCCTGCACTCGCCCTTCGGGCTCCTTCCGACGCACCCGGTACCGCCCATCGGGGCCCGCACTAGTCATCACGAAGCAGCTCCGAACATCAGACCCGCTTCCCGTTTCTGATCGACGCCGCCATCTGGTGTCGGATTCTGACCGCCGTTCACACCAGTCTCCGCACGCCGAATACATAGCCGTGAAAGGGGCGATAGGATTTATCCGCCTGCTGAAGCCATAGGGTCACCGGCTGGCCGATCAGTTTTTTAAGCTTGATATTGCCGTTTGTTGACTGGACGTCGAGCGTGAACTCGAAATGTCGCCCGATTCGCGACCAGCCCACCGCCCGCTGCGGTAACAGCACACTGCTCCCGAGCGGCGTATCCAGTTTCAACAAACGGTCCTGCTGGATCAGCCCGCTTTGAATGGCTCTAACAATATCCTGCGCATTCATTTCCACCCCAGGTACTTTTAACGTGTTTATTGTCGTGGGCGACAGAGGATTTTTCGCGACCGGGCAGTCGACCGATTACCGGCTATGTCGATTCCGGATACGACGTTTCAATGACGCTGGTCACGCTTCCAAGCCATGCAGTACGTTTGATGAAATATGGATAGGCCATTTCCGGCGAGCACACGGGCACGAAACAGGGAGAATATCGTCTGATCATATCAGCCCTGCTCGATTTCAAGACAGCTTCATGACACGAATTAACAGATTTAATGCTGGATAAATGGATTCCGGTAGCGGCGTGCACGGCCCGCAGCGACAGCGGGGGAACGCGACCCTGCCTCTCCTTGGCGTGCGGAAAATCCATTTGTCGGAGGTGCGCCGACTAGCGAGACGACGCAGGCGGGGGTGCGGACGTTGGACACAATGCACAACAATGCGTGACGATGAAAGTACTGGGGCGTCGGCGAGTGACTTCAGACCGCGTCACCGAACCTGTGCTGGACATAGAGCGCCGCTTTTTCTTCGACACTGGGCATGTGCGGAACGAGCAGAAAATCCGTGCTGCGGGCGTCGCGGGTCAGTTCCGCAAAACGCCGCTGCATTCGGGTCCGGTCGTTCAGGCGGGCAAGCTCCGTTTGGGAGAAAAATTGCGGCGCCATGTACGCCGGATACGGATAGGTCGCGCACAGCGACGCGAGCTGCCCGGCGTCCACCCGGATGAGGGTATGCGCCCCGCGCGGGCAGGCTGTCAGCGTCTGGGCCTCGTCCAGGCAATAGGCAATCGCGTCGACGCGGCGCGGCGTCCACAACCCGGGTTTCTTGTGCGTGCTGCGGGGTAATGCGCCAGGGTCATACCGGGCCCACAACTCACCCTCGCGGCGAAGCAGGGCAATTGAGTCGGTGCCATACATCGCATCGAGTTCGTCGCCCGAGGCGATCCGGGCCGCGTGACTTTTGCCGTAGCCGAGGATCATCCACGTCCGCTCCTCAATCCGGAACAGGTCGGCGTAGTAGATGTTCTCTGCCGCATCGGTGGGCATGAGGTCCGCAAACGGATGACCGGGCGGCCAGACGGTTGTGGCAGGGTTCGGCTCATCACGCATGGACGCCGCTGCAGATCCCCCGGCAAGATCGGGCCAGTCGACCTCAGCCATGCCTTCGATCCCGGGATCGGGCAGGCCCGCCGGCACGTACGTGTGCGACACCGCGCCGTCGTGGCGCACGACGAAGCGCAGGTCCGAACGGGCGAACGCCTCTGCCGCCATGCCGCCGTAGATGGAGTCGAGCAGCCAACATGCCATCGTCATGCTGACGATGGCGCGGCCCACATCGTCGTATTCGCCGCTGTTGACGGCCTCCACGAGCTGCTGCCCGAGACGGGGGATGGCCGCTGCGGCCCCCTCCGCGCCTTCCCGCCGTGCCGCTGGCGCGCGCGCTGCGGCCAGCTTAAGTATCTTCGCCGCGTCGAATGCGTCTTTCGCCTGGAAATGCGGTTCGCCCGCGGCGTTCAGGACCAGCGTAATGATGCGCATGCGATTTCCCGGAGCTGACGTGTCCGTACCGATTGTCCCTCATTTCGTCGTACGGATGGCACGAAGCCGGTGTGTAGGCAGGTGCGGGGAGAGACGTTCAGCGTCTGCGGACGATTCGCCATGGCGGGGTACAGGTCAGTCAGGCGCCGCGAACAGGCGCTGGTCCCAGCGGACCGGACGGGCCTCGCCGGCCACGATGCGCGCCGCGGCAGGATGGGCGGGATTGACCAGCGCATTCCACTCAGCGCGCGCGACGACCGACGGCACGAGCAGGACGGCCGAGCGCCCTTCGCCGAGCCATTGATCGCCAAAGGCGCGCGCCACCCGCGGGTCGGGCGCATCCCAGCCCGCGGGCAGTGCGTCTTCATCGTGGCGTTCGACCGCGAGATCCGCCGGCACCTCCGCCTCGACCCAGACGTGATGGCGCGGCACCTTGCCAATGCGCGCGTGGACCAACACCTCGAGCATGGCGCCGGCAAACGTCAGCGCGCCATAGATCACGAGCCGTCCCGGACTGTTGAATCGGCCGCCCACCAGCATCGCACCGGTGCCGCTCCAGACCGGGTGGCGACTGTCCGCGATCCGGAAAATCCGCATCAGGCGGGCAGCCCGTAGAAGAGTTGCCACAGCAACTCTTCTACGCGCCGGGCGCCCAGTTCGGACATTGCGACCTCGAGCGGCGTGCGGCCTTCGAGCAGCGGATGCGCGCTGTTGAGGAATTCCCGAGCGTCGTCCTCGCTGTCCCACACGTAGTCGGCGGTAGCGAAGATGCGCGCGAGCCGCTCGGTCTTCTCGGATTCGTCGGGACTCAGCCGCTCGCGCCGGCGCTTGAAGGTGGCTTCCGGAACGATGCGCGCCTGCAGCGCGCGGCGCTCCTCAGGTGTGCGGCTCACGTGCCCCACGCCCTCGCGCAGCGCCGATTTCGGCAAGCCCTCGCGCACCCTCGCATCGAGTTCGGCCACCGAGCGCGGCAGGGGTGTAAGCGCCATCACGGCAGCAATCTTTTCGGCAGGCACCAGCACCATGACCCTCTCCGGTTGCGTCAATTGATACTCAATCTTAGGCCAGATGATACCAAATAGCCAGCCATCCGACCGGCCAGCAGAATTAACCGCTCTGTTGCTTCGATGGGCTCTTCCGACCTCCGCATGGTGGGGCCGCCAGCGGCAGACGTTGCCTGCGTCCAAGCAGCCTGACGCTGCTTGGCTCAGAAACGCAGTGCTCGGCCTGCGAATGTTCCTGTGGCGACGGAACGACGATGCATCGTGTTCCTTTTGCGAACTTAAGAGTTTACTTGAAGTTAACTGCTACCCCGTTTATTCTTCGGTCAGCCGTGGTTTCTGCAAAAACCGAAGAATTCTCAAGTAACCGGGATAGAACTGTGTCCGCTAATACCATGCTTAGTGCGCGACTTCCAGAGGTCGATCAATCCGTCTCAATCGAAACCCTTCTGGGCGTCGCGGCTCAGGCCACAGATATCCTGAGTCAAATCCGCGATGCTATGCTGGAACCGTATCCGCGCAAACACGCGCCGACGTTCACAAGTGCTCAAGTGGCAGCGCTCTGCGGACTGGACAAACAACGTTTCCAGTATCTCACCACCAAGGGGGATCTCCCTGCGGGCAGGTCACGCGGAAGCGGTCGCAGTAAGGAGTTCACACTCGAAGAAGCGATTTTGTGGGTAAGCGGAACGTCCACGCGTGCCAGACGACCGGCTGCCGCGCGGGCTCGCGTGTTGACGGTGGCAAATTTTAAAGGCGGCGTGGCAAAAACTACGACGGCAGTATCCGTCGCTCAGGCGCTGACCCTGTTGGGCCGGAGAGTCCTGGTAATTGACTGCGACCCACAGGGGACGACTACGCAGCTGTGTGGGTGGGCGCCGGATGCCGAGATAACCGACGAACAAACGTTGCTACCGCTAATTTACGGTGATCAGCCCGATCTGTCCTACGCCGTTCAGTCGACGTATTGGCACAACCTAGATCTAATTCCAGCTTCATCGTCTCTGTTCGACGCAGAGTTTGAAATTCCCGCAAAGGTGTTGAAGGACAGCACCTTCGAGTTTTGGGAAATCATGAACAAAGGACTTCGCCCACTGACCGCCCAGTATGACGTGGTTGTCATCGATACACCACCTGCACTCAGTTACCTGACGATCAATGCACTCCTTGCGTCCGACGCGATTCTTCTCCCCTGCCCACCCGAGGGTTTGGACTTTGCGAGTTCAACTCAGTTCTGGCACTTATTTTCTGACATTGCAAAGAAGCTGCCCGGCGTCCTCCAAACCAAGCGATATGACTTCGTCAATGTAGTGTTGACGAAGTCCAAAAACGATGACGTTTCCCGCGTTGTCAAGGGTTGGCTCCATAAAGCCTACGGCGAACGCGTTTTGCCGTTCGAGATCCCGGAATCATCCGTGCCCAAGGGCGCATCTGCCCAACTCTCGACTGTCTACGATCTGTCGAGGCCCGACGGGAGCGCAGCTGCGTACCACCGCTACAAAGAGCCATTGGACCGGCTCGCGGAGCATCTCGACGCGCAGTTCATTCGCGCATGGATAAGGACGGAGGCGTAAATGGGAATCGGTGATCGACTTCTTGCCAAAACAGCAAACGTTGAGGCCAGGGAGGTTCGGCCCAGCGAAAAATCCGAGAACGCCAGAACATCGCCTGGCCGGCTCATGGATGCTCAAAATCGAATTAATCAGGCAGATGAGCGATGGAAGGATGCTGAGCAGCGATGGAAAGATGCTGAACAGAGGATCAAGGAGCTTGAGGCCCAAGTCGTCGGTCAAGAAGGCGACGAGATCGACATCGATACGCTTGTCGAAGTACCCGGCAGGCGCAGAAAACTTTCATCCGAAGCCTACGCTGAACTGCGTAAGAACCTCGAACAAAACGAGCTTGCGACGCCGATTCTCTACAGCTCGCTCGGGAACGGCAAGAGAGAGCTGATCGCAGGCTATAACCGCGTCGGTATATATCGCGAGCTTGGCCGAACCAAGATCAGAGGCGTGGCCTTCAAGGGGGACACGAAGCAGATTGAGTTTGCTGCTTTGTTCTCTAATCTGCTCGCGCCGTCGCTGCCCGATTTCGAGAAGTATCAGCACTTCATCCGGCTCCAAGATCTTTCCGGCTTGTCGCGCGACGAAATTGCTGAGGTCACAGGCCTAAGTAAGGCCCACGTTACTCGCATTTTCTCCTTCGACATGCTCCCGGAAGAAGCCAAAGCTGCGCTAGCTGAAAGCCCTGAAAGACTCGGAAGCAACGCTGCGCAGAAGCTTGCTTCTTTGGCTCAGAGCGGCGCAGCGGAACAAGTGATCGCCGCGGTAAGAAAATTGGTTGACGACGATGCTTTCACCCAGGAGAAGGCGATCGCCGTGGCAACGCCGACGAAGCCCAAGAGCCCTCCTTCCGCGGCCCCGACTGTGATCAAAGCCGGCAAGAAGAAATTCTGTGAAGTGTCGTCTCGAAATGGAGTAGTTGGCGTCCGATTCTTCGGAAGTGACGGCGAGACGACTTCGCAGTGGAGTGAAAGGATCGCCGAGTTTATTCGCTCAAGCATGGCTGCCCGGGAAGGGGAGTAGTTCTTTGGCTCTAGTAGAGCCTTTTTATAAATCAACGACTTAGCGGAGCTGCTGGTCGACAGAAAGTTGGGCTCTAGTAGAGCCCTCTTGAAAATCAACGACTTAGCAATCGGGAACGTGCAATGAGAAGCTAACGACGACGCTGGAAAAACAAAAGCCTTCGGCTGGAACCGAAGGCTTTTGAATACTGGGCTTGCTGTCGCTCGCCCAACTGCTGCACTTCCCCGATGGCAATCGGGTTAGGCCTCAACACCTCGAAGTGTAGCGGAACGCGAACGGCAGTCAAGCGTGTGTCTTCCATTTTTTCGAAATGGACGCTCGACATGTCTATCGCGCAACACTTCGTTGCCGGCGAGGAGGGCATTCGCCCTCACCCGGCTGATCCGGCTGACATCAGAACTGATGCCGACGCACTCGCCGACTTCACCTGCGACACCACGAACCTGCCGTGGATCATCTTCCGCGCCGCGCATCGTGCCGCGCATCTTTCTGGCGTGCCGGCCCGGGCGCGCGCCCTGCTCGCAGCCCTGGCCCGCACCGTCGACGCCCAACATCCGTATGCGGCAATCTTCGCGCGCCGCGAGCTGCTGACCGGCCGTGCGATGCAGTCGATGCGCACGTTCTACCGCAGCCTCGACGATCTCGAAGCCGCTGGCCTGATCGTTCGCCCGCCGCAGAAACGCTATGGCGAGGCCGGGCTGTTTGGCCGCGCCTACCTTCACCTTAGCGAAAAAACGGCCCAGCTCCTGGGGTTCACCGAGCCGCCCGCGAGCACCGTCAGCAAAGCTCCGGCACCGGAGCACCATGCGGCAGACAACACGGCGGACCTTTCCTTGCCGGCACCGTCTGCCAGCATGGCAGACGGTGCTATATATAAGGATCTTCTCCCTGCTGCTTTTCAAAAGAGACAACCGGGGCAACTGCCAGCGGACCTCCAGCGCCTGCGGTCCCTGGGTTTTCATGAATTCCTGATTTTCAGGCTGATGAAGGAAGCCCGCCAGCACGGCAAGCTGCTCTCCGACGTGGTCGCCGTGGTGTGGGAGCACCTGAAGGCCGCCCACCGGCCGATCAACTACCTGCGCAGGCTGCTCACGACGCCCACCGACTTCGCGCACCAGCGCCGTGCCCGCCAGGCCGCGATCGCCGCCGTGCAGCAGGCCCAACACGACGCGCATGAGGTGCAGGCCGCGCTGTCGCGCTGCACCGGCCAGACCTTTTTCGATGCGACCGGCACCCGCCGGATCGTCATTGCCGCGGACGTCTCGACCACGCACGACGTCCGTGAAGCGCAGCCGCGGGTGATGGCCGGCGCCTGGCAGGCCGGCTTTATCGACGCGCTGCGCGCCGGCCGGCTGCAGCCAGCGACGGCCGAGCTCGACGAGCAGTTCGCCGCGCAGCGTCGTGAGCACCAGCGGGCCCACGCGCCGGCCATCGCCCCGCAGGACAGCCAGCCGGATAGTCGCGTGCTGAGCCGGGTCGGCGACGCCCAGCTGGGCATCCTCGCGCGGCTGGTCGGCGCGCGCCGGCCCACGCCAGCTGGCCCCGGCCGTTGTACCGCGCCAGCGCGTGCATGAGCATGCCGACGGAGAGGTCCGGCACGACCGGCGCGGAGCGCGAACCCGGCGGGGCAGGGCGGGTGCCCGGTTCATCGCGCGATGCTTGACGCCAGTCGCCCGGCTCGATGGCTCTGCCGTCCGGACGCCGCCGGCGGGCGGGTGGCCGGGCCGCAGCGCGGCTTGCGTCACAGGGCGGCAGCCCGCAGTCATCGCATGGTCCGCGTCGACGAACGCGGCATCTGGTGAAATCCGGACGCCATCTGGTCGCGCGCATGTTTCAGGCCCTTATTTATTAATGTTGCTAATTGCTATTAGCAACATTGTGGTTGATGGGCCAGAATCCGTGAAATCGCGCTGCGCCGCCGCCGCGAGTTGAATTTGTGGCCGTTTGTAGCTACAATAAGCGAATCATCGCCCATGGAGGCTGCCATGTCCGTCCACTCCACCCATTCCGCCGCGCCCACCGATACCGTGGTGCGCGCCCGTGTCTCGCCCGAACTCAAGCGCGAGGCGGCCGATGCGCTTGCCGCAATGGGGCTATCGGTGTCCGACTACATCCGCATGGCCCTGGTGCGCGTCGCGCGCGACCGGGCCGTGCCGTTCGCGGTCGAGGTGCCCAATGCCGTGACCGCCGAGACCCTGCGCAGGAGCGAGCGGGGCGAGGAGCTGAACCGCGCCGATGACGCCGATGACCTGTTCCAGAAACTCGGCATCTGATGCGCACACCGGTTTATTCAAACCAGTTTCACCGCGACGTGAAGCGCGCGCAGAAACGCCGCAAGGACATGGAAAAGCTGAAGGCGCTTATCACCCTGCTGCTCGCGGGTGGCCCGCTGCCGGCGCCCTATCGCGATCACCCGCTCAAGGGAGAATGGGCCAGCTTCCGGGATGCACATCTCGAACCGGACTGGCTGCTGCTCTACAAGATCGACGGTAGCGTGCTGCGTCTGGAGCGCACCGGCACGCACGCCGATCTGTTCGACGAATAGCGGGGCACACTGACCATGCGCGCGATGGCTGAGACGCCTGGGCCCCGTTCAATCACCGTCACCCACACCGCGGTGCTGGACGCGCTGCGCCACGTGCGGCAACGGCAGGTGGTCCGCTACCGGCACGGCAGGGTGCTCGACGCCCTGCACGCACTGGGCCTGATCGAATGGACCCGTCAGCCCGTGCGCGCCTCGCAGCAGCTGTCTTCGCCCGACTCGGCGTTCTACCATGCGCCGGCCGAGGTCGCGCAGATCACGGCCGCTGGCCGCAGCACGTTCGCCCGGCTGGTTTGCCTCGCGGACGCGCCGGGCTGGGCACGCGTCGCCCGCGCGCCTTTCCGCGGTTTCCGCTGAGCCGGGGCCGATCCGACATGGCCGAGCAACTGATCCAGCCACCCCTGCGCACCTGGACGCGCACCGACTTCGCGGCGCTGCGCGCCTGGGTGCAGCGCGTGCCGCTGCCGACGATCGCGCGCCTGTACTTCGATTCCGATACGACGCCGTACCACGACGATCCCGCCCGGCTCGAACACCACCTGCGCACGATGCGCGATGGGCTCGTGCAGCTCGCACTGCTGCACGGTTCATCCGTGCTGGCCGACCACCTCAAGGCGTCGATCCGCCGGCACGGCAGCGCGCAGTTGACCGCCGTGAGCCTGCGCATGGTCGAGCAGGCCTCACGGCTTGCCGTGGCCGTGCCGCTCGCGCATCACCCGGTCGGGCTGTGGTTCCGGCCGCTGATCGCCAGGCGGCTCACAGGCGAGGGCATTACGACGCTCGGCGGGCTCGTTGCGTTCTGCAACCGGCACGGCGGCAGCTGGTGGCGCCCGGTGCCGCGCATTGGCCTCCTGCGCGCGCGGATCCTGGTCGCCTGGCTGCGCCGGCACGCCGGCTCGCTGGCGGTCACGGTCGACGCCGACGTCGATGCCACCGAACCGCTCGCCGCGCCGATGGCCACCCACGTCGCGCTCGTGCCCGCCGGCCCGGCGGGGCCATCATCCGGCCCGCTCGCGCCGCTCGAACGGATCGAATTACCGAACCTGCTGTCCGGCGCCGCCGGCGTGAATCGCGCGCCGGGCCTGTGTTACCTGCAGGCGCAGCACGACCTGGATGCCATTCGCTCGTATCTGCACCGTTATACCGACCGGCCGCAGGCGCTGCGCGCGTATACGCGCGAGCTCGAACGACTGCTGCTGTGGGCTGTCACGGAACGCGGCGCGGCACTGTCGTCGCTGTCCGTCGACGACTGCGACGCGTACAAGGCGTTCCTCGCCGCGCCGGCCAAACGCTTCACCGGACCGCGCACGGCGCGAAATTCGCCGCGCTGGCGCCCGTTTGCCCCGGATGGGCTGACACCGGGCAGCCAGAAGTACGCGGTCCTGGTGCTACGCGCTGCGTTCGACTGGCTCGTGAAGGTCCGCTATCTGGCCGGCAATCCGTGGGTGGCCGTGACCGACCCGGCCACCGATACGCCGGAATACGCGATACGCATCGATCGGGCGCTGCCGCTGCAGCTCTGGACGAAAGTGCGCGTGGGCCTCGACGACCGCAGCGAGAGCCTGGGGTCGCCTGGTTCGCAATGGCGTGCCGCAAAAGCGGCCATCCTGCTCATGGGCGATTCGGGGCTGCGGATCACCGAGGCGACGCTCGCACGCCGTGAACGCCTGGGTTACCTGCCAGCCGACGGTGATACGCCCGCCGGCTGGGCGTTGGGTGTGCTGGGGAAAGGCAGGAAGCAGCGCAGCGTGCCGGTCAGCACCGCGACGCTGGCCGCGCTGCGCGCGCATTGGGCCGACCGCGGACTCAATTTCAATGACCCGCCGGCGACGGCGCCGCTGATCAAACCGGTCGACATTCCGCCGACGCCGGCCGCGCGGCGCCGGCACGATGTCGGGTCGGCGAACCCGGCCGGCTACTCGAGCAATGGACTACGCGGACTGGTGAGCTGGGCGTTCGGACAGTTGCAGGGAACGCTCGACCTGACCGACGACGAGCGCCGGCACCTGGCCAGTTCGACGCCGCACGCGCTGAGGCACACGTTCGGCACGCAGGCGGTCGCGGCCAACGTGCCGCTCGATGTCGCGCAGAAAGTACTGGGCCACGCGTCGCTCGCGACCACCACGATCTATGCGCAGGCCGAGACGCGGCGGGTCCGGCGCGAACTGGCGGGGTATTTTGAGCAGATGCAGGCGCTGACGACATCGGCGACGGCGACGGCCGGATCCGTGGAAGACGCGCTGGCATCGGGCCACGAGGCAACGCCACCACCACCGGCGGCTCCAGCCGGGGATACCGGGCCGGTCCCATGCCCCAAGGGCACTTCCTTCGCGGCGCAGGGACTTCCTCCGGTCGCCGGACCGATTGCCAAGATCCGGATGACGCTGCAGGTTCAGGCGTCATCCGATCGTCGGGCCGGGCGAGTGCGCGGCGAGCTCGAACGCTGGATCCTCGAGGTCGGTGATGCCGAGACCGTCGAACCGGGCGTGGTCCTGCTGACGATCCCCTACGAGCAGGAGATCCTGCTCGATATGGAAGTCGAGGCGTGGCTGGACGACATCTCGATCGAGGCGCAGGACCGGAACTGCACCTGCGCGATCAACGCGCAGTGGGGCGAGCGCCGCTGGACGCACTCCGGGTTGCCTGATGAACGGTCGACAGCGGGCCCCGCAGGAAGTCCCCCTGTATAGACGTGATCCCGTTCCCGGAATCAGGGAAGCCTGCGGTGTCGCCACCGCGCATCTGGCGGCTGCGTGTGAGCCTGCTCGGCGTCGCGCCGGAGATCTGGCGGCGCATCGAGATCCCCGCCGATACCAGTCTGGCCGGGCTGCACGGGATTCTCCAGGCAGCGATGGGGTGGGGCGACATGCACCGGTACGGATTCGGGTTGTACGGTTTCCTCGACCGGGTCGATCTTGACGTCGATCGCGCCGACGGCGTGCGGTTGCTCAACGTCTGTCAGCCGGGCGACACGATCGGCTACACGTATGACATGGGCGACGACTGGCATCACGCGGTCGAGATCGAGGCGGAAGTGCAGCCCTCGTCGCGCATCAGGTATCCGCGCTGCGTCGCTGGTCGGCGCGCCTGCCCGCCGGAAGATTGTGGCGGGCCGCCCGGCTACGCGCATCTGCTGCGTACGCTCGCCGGCCGGAGGTCGGGCGCCCGGCGCGAGCTGCTCGACTGGCTCGGCGGGCCGTTCGATCCGGATGCGTTTCGCGTCGCCGAAGTGAATGCGCGGCTCGCGAACATCGGCAGCGGTTGGGAATGAAGCATGATGGACGGGCAGGGCGGTCCGCTATAGCTAGACGCATGACCGGAGCGCCTGAGCGGCCGGCGACGTCAAGGGGTGGTCGTATTGTCGCTATCCTCGGACCCGTCGAGAAGTTTTTTTTCAACGGGATGCGCGCGTCTGAACGCGCGCATTTCGTCTATTTCCACTTCCCATATGTTGCCCAGGTCCGCTGCGTAGCAAAGGAGTGCCCATGCGGCGTACGGAATCCTTGTTTCTCCGCTAATCCACTTGCGAATCTGACGCCCGCTCTTGTCGGCGAGGTCAAGATAATCGGCCGCGAGCCTGCCCGTGAACCCCGCGCGCTGCAAAACCTCCTGCACTTCCGCACCCGTTGGTTTGCTCCAGTGGATTGCCGGTCGCAGACATTCCTCGCGGATTTCGACAACTTGTCGATCACTCATTGCTTTCCTCTCATTGTTATCCAGTCCCCACGGCTTCGCCGCAGGGAGTTCACGCGCCTGACGGCGCTTGACGACCCCGGCCAGCGGTACGCACGCGCCCGAGCCGGATCGTCACGGCGCCACTGCGCCGCGCCGGCGCTCTCCCCACGCCTACCGGCGCAGGTCCCCGTGCGCCTCGATCCGGGCGCGCAGGCGCGCGCGATGCGCTCCCGGTCAATTACGAGTCCTGGTTTAGCAGGAAGGGGGCTCGGCACAGGTGTCTGCAATCAGACTGGCGAGGGGGAGCCTGTCAGCCTCGAACACAGACACACCGGGCCATCACCAGCCAACGTAGTTGAGCAAAAGCTCCGCGATTAGCCTGCGGCGAACAAGGTCCAGCCCCGACAGATCGGCGAAGCCCCTGATGCCCGCTTTCTCCCACAGAAGAACGCTATCGTGCGTGTTGTAGAACGAATACAGCGCGGCAAGGAAGGTCCGCTCGCCGCTGCTGAGAACACCGAAGACGTCGAGAATGACCGCGCCATTGGGCGCGAGCGCCCATTTGTCTTTAGCGTTCTCAACGGCCTCTCTGGTGCCATCGCCGAAATATACGGGACCGGCCAGCATGACAGCCTGTTTCCATGCCTCAAAAAACCGCGCAGGCGCGGTAGTAAAGTGGGCGTCGCTTTCCTCCTGCTCGCGGCGAAACTGTTCGAGCACTTCGGGGGGAAACTTCGATTCGTCGGTCATAGCGGCAATTCCTGTTGATAAAGGGCAGTGGTCACAGCTTCCACCTGCTCGGCAGACAGCGAGGACACGTCAATGGTCGTTGCGTGCGTATAGATCATCTCGCCATAGATATCGGCAAGGCGACGCGCTTTCGGACACAGCGCCGCGTCTTCTCCTGACGCCTGGCGGTTTCGCCACACGTTGATCGCCTGCTCAATTTCGGCAATTGTAAAGGTTGGCATGTCAGGCTCCATAGCCCGCGCGCGGTACGCGCGGGCAGTTCCGGTTATCGGGTGAACAGCACTTCGTAACGCCCGGCGCGGACAATCGACATTTCAGCGCCCGGGAACTTCGCTACACCACAGATGAAGTCGAACGGGCCGCTGTACGGCAGCACCTGAAGAATCGTCTGGTTGCCGAACCATGTACGCAGCACGTCGCCGCGCTTCAGGTCGCAACCCCGTTTCAGTTCTGTCGTCATGCGACACGCTCGCGAGTGCGGCGGACTGCTTCGTGAACCGCTACCAGAGGTGCGCGGGGCGGTACGCGGTCAAACTCCGAAAGCGCGGCACGCGCGATCGCGCGAAGCTCTTCGCGGTGCATGTCGATCGCATGACCGTCCCGGTCGAGCATGTTGGCGATGCGGTGCAGCGCGTCGGCTGTCTTCGCCGCCGCATCCGCCGACAGCGCCATACGGAACAGTTCAGCACGTACGATTTCACGGTCCCCGTACTGGTAGACGGCCAGCAAAGGCAGAAGTGCGGTCAGCCAGGTTGGGCGAATTTGCGTCAGGTCCATTTCTTCCTCACTGATTTTCAGGTCGAGCGAAAGACCCCAGCCCGCAGGCCGGGGCTGCTTGATTAGTCGATAGCGCGGAGAATGTTCGCGGCCTCTACGTGCTGCGTCGCGTAGGCGCGCAGTTCGTGGTAGTGCTCGATGATGCTGTCATCGCCGCACTTTTCCGCCAGATGGCACAGGGCGAACAGCGTGACGACGATCCCGAAGGCGTCCGCGCCCATCATGTCGCTGTAGCCGTTCAGATGCCAGCGCACATGCACGCGCGAGGCGTCAGCCGGGGCCATGTAGAAGCCGCCGTTGGACAGCGTGAAGAAGTGCCACAGGCCGCCCTGATAGCTGCGGTCAAGGCGAGCCGCCCAGTCATAGACGTAGGACTCGCCAGTCAGGTAGTGGCGGCCCAGGTAGCGGGGCAGCACGTTCAGGCGCAGTTCTTCAGGGACGACACTGGAAGTAATCTTGAGATCAGTAGTACTCACGGTTTTCTCCGGTTGGAGCCTCAGCAACGTGCCGGGCAACGCTTTTATATTAGGTGTTTTAAACCTAATGTGCAAGTGAATTTAAAATAAAAATATAGAATATTTTCTATTGATGTTTAGGTTTAAAACACCTATACTGTATTTGATTGCCCAGCACGTTGCTGAGGCTCCAACCGGAGGAAGCTCTGTGAACAAGCTTGAACTGAACCGTGATAATTCCGCTGCCGCGATCCGCATTCAATATGTGGCGTATGCGCGCCTGCAGCGTTCTGATCTGAACGTGCGCCGCAAAGCGCCGACTGGCCTTGAGGCGGTGGCCGAAACGATCCTTCAGAAAGGCATCCTGCAGAACCTCGTTGTGCACGCCATGAAGGGCCGTGGCAAGCAGCCGAAGCTCGGCGTATGCGCCGGACAGCGGCGGCTCGCCGCGCTGGACCTGCTGTTTTCGCAGGGGCGGATTACGAAGGACTACCAGGTGCCCGTGCTGATCGTCAGCGAGGGCGAGGCGGTGGCCGTGTCGCTGATCGAAAACCGCGAGCGGGAGGCCATGTCGATCGCAGATGAAAGCGTCGCTTTCCGGCTACTCACCGAGGAGGGTAAAAGCATTGCGCACGTATCGGCGTTGTTCAAGGTGTCGGAAATGGTCGTGCGCCGCGCGCTCAAGATCGCAAGCCTGTCGCCGGTGCTGCTCGATCTGCTGCGCGAGGACAAGCTGGACTACGAACAGGCGAAGATGCTTGCACTGGCCGACGATCACGCAACGCAGGAGCACGTGTGGAACGACGCGCACAACGCGTGGCAACGCCGCCCGTCCGAGCTGCGCGCGGCGATCACGAAGGCCGAAATCGATGCACGCGACAATGCGCTCGCGAAGTTCGTCGGGCTGGACGCGTACGAGGCGGCAGGCGGGTTCGTTCGTCGGGACCTGTTTAGCGACGGCGATAACGCCGGATACATCGCGGATGCCGACCTGCTGCACCGGCTCGCGACCGACCGCCTGATTGAAATCTCCCAGGCCGTCGCCGCCCAGGGCTGGAACTGGATAGAGACCCGGACCCGAGGCGACGCAAACGAACTGATCCGCTATGGTCGCGTGCATTCGACCACGCGCAAGCCGACGAAGAATGAAAAGGCCGAGCTTGCGGCACTGGTCGCGACACGCGACGCGGCGCACATGGAACTGAACGCCTATTACGACGAAGACGGCGAGGAAGATGAGGCACGACACGACCACCTGAGTACGGCCGTCGATGTTGCCACGCACGCGGTCGACCAGTACGCCGAACGCTTCGAAGTGTTCACGCCGGAGGACACGCAGCGCGCCGGGGCGTTTGTCTATCTCGATGACGATGGTTTCGTGACCATCGAGCGCGGTCTGATCCGGCCCGAGGAGAGGGCCGCCGCACGCGGTGGCGATGCCTTGCCGGTGACGGCAACGGAGCAATCCGGCAAGCCTGCGCGTGTGACGCCGTTGCACAACGAAAAGCTGTGCCGTCGCCTGACAGCACACCGCACGGCGGCGATCCAGACCGAACTGGCGAGACATCCGAACGTCGCGCTCGCGGTGCTGATGAGCCGCATGATTCCGGTCGTGTTCGAAGAACACTATGAACGGCAGTATCCGGAGCACGCGATCCAGGTTGACCTGCGCACGTCACGCAACGCCCTGGTGAAGCACGCCGACGACATGGCCGACAGCGTGGCGTGGAAGGAGACCGAGGCCGAGCGCGCGAAGTGGATGCGCATGCTTCCGGCGCGCGCGGATGCACTGCTGCCGTGGCTGCTTGACCAGGGTTCCGATATCCAGTCGAACCTGTTTGCGTTCTGCGTGGCGGCCACCGTCGATGGTATCGACGGATGTGACGGCGAACACGCCGTCAACAGCCTTGCTGACGTGCTGAATGTGGACCTGTCGTATTACTGGAAGCCCACGCGCGCGAGCTACTTCGACCACGTATCGAAATCGCGCATCGCGGACGTGCTGCGCGAGCACGTTTCACCGCAGGCCGCCGCCGAGGTGCAGGGCATGAAGAAGGACGCGGCGGCGGCTGCCGCCGAAGTGCGGATGGCCGACTCGGGCTGGCTGCCGGAAGTGCTCGCGAACCGCGCGGTGCCGGAATTCCGGTCGTATGTGTGGGATGGCGATGATGCAGACGGTGAAGCGGGCGAGGATCCGGATGATGCCGGGCCCGAAGCTGGCGACGACGAAGGGCTGGCCGAAGCCGCGTAAGCGACCGTAGTCATCGCGCATGAAGCCGTCCGGGCGCAGGCCTGGGCGGTTTTTTGCGTTCTGCGTGTGTGGGCAAAAAGGCAGCCGAGGCCGGTCACGGCCTGGCTGCGCAAACACACGCCGACGGATCGGGCGATCAGCCGGCTTCCTGTATTAACGGCGTGGCCGCGCATGCCTGAATGCCGCCCTTTTTGCCAGCTTTCTGAGGCGCGTCGTGACCGCCGGACACGTTGGCGCGCGCCTGCGCGCCCGGATCGAGGGCCACGGGGACCTGCGCCGGTAGGCGTGGGGAGCGGCCCGCCCCGACGCAGCGCGGCGGGGCGATACGGTTCATGTCCCCGCAGTCCGGGGTGCGGGCGGTGGATATTTCCTTTTAAGGTCTTCTATCTCGTCGGCAGTCAGTACAGGCTGGTTGTACTGCTGCGCGTACAGCTTGTTGATCTGCGTACGGGGAAGGGTTGGATTCTCCGCCCTCAACTGTTCGGTGCTTTTGAAGCCGGGTGGTTCGGAAGCGCCTAGATTATGCGGCCCGGATTGCTGGGCGGCGGGCGGTGTTCGGGTGTTTTGGGGAAGCGCGCGAGGCGGGGCTGATGGTGACGTTGCAGCGACAGCGTGTTTCTGAAGGTACTTGCCGACGCTGGAGAGCGTGATGGTCAGGCCATTAAGGCGAAGAAATTCGACGATTTGAGCAAGCGTGCATCCCGCCACGCGTAGTTCGACGATGTCTGTGTGGAAGGCCCGAAGGGACGATAGATGCGATCCGGGTTTGATGCTTTTGAGATATTCGGCGGTTTTCATGGGATGACCGGGGGCAGTGACCACATTGCCAGAAGATTATCGGGGTTTCGCGTGTGCTTCAACCAGTTTCGCGTGTGATCGCAATAGTTCGCGTTTTCCTGGAAGCTATTTGCGCAGTTTCGCGTTATGTTAGCAGTATCTAAACGAAGTTGATATCGAAGCGAGGCACGTCGGATATGTTTACACAACGCTACGCATTGAGTAAAATATCTCGTGCCAAAGGGGCGAGCGCCCCTTTGAAACCCCCGCGGCGACTGCCGCGCGGTGCGCGCCTGGCGGCGCTGCATGGCTGCCCGCACTGCGGGCCTGCAAGGAGGACAAGGTGAGTGCGAGCGGCATGAAGGTGGCGGACGACTGGATCATCCAGCGTGCGGTGCGCATCCGGGCCGCAAGTGACGGTGGCGACGAATACGAGCCGTGGCCGGGGTACGCCCATCCAATGACGGGCGATGAAGCGATGAGAGCGCTCGCGGAATGCGAGGCACGCTGGCCGGAACTTGAGTTCCGGGCACATCGTCTCCGTGTGGAAGAAAAGATCGCGGCGGCCGCGATTGACCGGGCGCGCATACGCTCGAGGGGTAGGTGAGCCGGATGCCCCGAGCGAAATCCAACGATGGTGCGGGCCTTGGCAAGCCGATCGCGTTCCGGCTTTCGGACGCGGATCGCGTCGCCTATCTGGAAAAGGTGAAGACGTCGGGCCTGACGCAGTCCGAGTTTTTCCGGCAGGCGGTGCTCACGAACCGCACGCAGATTGTCGCGCGACCGAAGGCGAGCACCGATCGCAAGCGCCTGCTGTACGTGTTCAACAAGACGAGCAATAACCTGAACCAGATCGCGCACCGCGCGAACTCCGAGCACGTAAGCGGCAAGCTTTCCGAGGCGACGTATGCGCAGCTGCTTGACCAGCTGCAGATGATCTCGCGGTACCTGAAAGCGACGCTAGGTAAGGTCGATTGACATGGAGACGGCATGAGCGAGGTGCAGAAGGCGATCGCCTCAGTGGTCGAGCTTGAAACGCGGCTGCGCGGCGAACTGCTTGGTGCCGGGCGGGGCGCCGGGGAGGGGGCATCAAGCCGGACACACTGTGACGCCGCACGCGCGCAGGTCACGGCCGTGCGGCATCTCCTGTACGCAAACGTGTATTTCGAGCTTGAGCGGCGTATTGCGCAGGTCGAGTTGTGGCTCGAGGCGCGCGCACACCCGGAGCCCGGCTCATGCTGATCCGCGTGCGTGGCCACCATGACGGCATCAAGGAATATCTGGAGAAGGGCCAGAAGCAGGATCGCGAGTTCGAGCGCGACGAGATGGACGAGCGGGCCATTCTCGCGGGCGACCTGGACCTGACGAACGAGATCATCCAGTCCATGGACACCGCGGCCGAGCGGTATCTGACCATCACGCTTTCGTTCAAGGAAGACGAGGTCTCGCGCGAGACGCTCGAAGCGATCACGAGGGACTTCGAGGCGTTCACGTTTTCCGCGTACCGCAAGGACGAGTATGCCTTTTATGCCGAGGCGCACGTGCCGCGGCTCAAAAGCTATGCCGACCGCAAAAGCGGCGAGCCGATCGAGCGCAAGGTCCATATCCATTTCGTGGTGCCGGAGGTCAATCTGCTGACCGGACGGAGGCTGGAGCCGTTCGGCAAGGTCGACCAGCAGACACGCTTTCTCGAAGCATTCCAGGAACACGCGAACGCGAAATATGGGCTCGCGAGTCCGAAGGACAACCGGCGTGTCGCGTTCACCGACGCGTCGGAGATGATCAGCCGGTACAAGGGCGATGCGTTCGCCGGCGCGAACCGGGAACTGAAGGCGTCGATCCTCGAGGCGATGCTGGCGCGCAACATCACGCGCCCTGACGACTTCAGGGCGCTGCTGGCCGAGTACGGCGACACGCGTACGCGCAACGCCGGGCGCGACGTCGAGTATGAAAACGTCAAGCCGCACGACGCGGCGAAGGGCGTCAATCTGAAGGAATACGTGTTCTCGCGCGAGTTCATCGAACTCGACGCGGATGCCAAGCGCGCGGCGCTCGCATCGGGCATCCACTCGCAGTACATCGAACCCGGCGTGCCGCGCGAGACGTCGGCCGCGTATGTCGAACTGCTGAACGAGTGGCACGCGGTGCGGGCGCGGGAAATCAAGTATCTGAACAGCGGCAGCAGTTTTTACGAAACCTACCGGAACGCTTCACCGGATGAGCAGCGACGCCTGCTCGCACACCGTGAGACGCGCTTCTATCAACGCACTGGAGGTCTGGATGAACGCGAAATCGAACGACGCCGAAGCGGTGGACCCGGAAACTGGCGAGATTGGCGGGGGCTGGGAAGAACTCG
Organism: Paraburkholderia sp. BGA-UO-ETr-F12; assembly: GCF_059567945.1. Taxonomy (NCBI): domain Bacteria; kingdom Pseudomonadati; phylum Pseudomonadota; class Betaproteobacteria; order Burkholderiales; family Burkholderiaceae; genus Paraburkholderia; species Paraburkholderia sp. BGA-UO-ETr-F12. The sequence continues at coordinate 57,911 of NZ_JCAQOZ010000024.1, forward strand.
CGGCCACGAGCGGGAACCCGGAGCCGGAAGAGAGCCGCAGCGGGGGCAAACCGGCTGGGAAGCGCTCGAGCGGGAACACGAAGAAATCACCCGGCGGTGGCGAGCCGGGGCGGATCGTGACTTTGACGCTCGCTTCGATCGATCCGGCCCGGCGGCCGAATCCTTCGACCGTGTGCGAGGTGTGCCCGGCAGCCGTCTGGATGGCGACGCCGCGCGACGTCAAATGCTTCTGCCGCCTGATGCATTACTGGAGCTGGGAAACCAGCAAGCCGAACGAGTTGACGCATTGCGATGGTCTGGCGATCGCGAGCGAGAAGGAGGACTGACGGCGGACGTCGGCGCGCCCGACTGGCGCACGACCGCGCGGCGGATGTACGCGGCCTGGGAGCGGGCCGATGCCACCGAACGCGCAAGGCTCGCGCGAACCGGCGCCGACAAGTTCATGGCCCGCGGCGGTCCGTTCGGGCCACGCGACGCCTTCGGCATGAACCGGGCACTGGGTGGAGGCAGGATGCCGCGCGAGTTCGGCCTGGAGAGTCAGGCGCGCAGCCTGGCGGACATCGAATCCTTTGATGCGATCGCGTCCCTGCCGTTTGAGGCGGGGCCGTCGCCGGACGCGATTGCACCGCGGTTCAACGGGCGGGCAAGGGCGGCGACGGGGCGCGAATCGGACACGGTTCGCGACCAGTTCGCGCGGGACCTGAGTGAGGCACGGGCAAGGAGCGGCGCAACCGGCATCGCGGACGAGCGCAGCGAATTTGCGGAGATCCGCGCGACGCTGGATGCCAGCCGGCTACTCGCCGCTCTTGCGCACTCGCACGGTCTGATCGTCGAGAAATACCAGATTGGCAAGGGCCGCGACGGTGCCGACCGGATCAAGGCAGGCTCGCGTAATCTCAACGTGTCGGACTTCCTGACGAAGGAAATGAATCTGTCGTGGGCCGATGCGGCGCAGCTGCTGCGCGATACCTATCGGGCGCAGACCGGACGGGATCCGGCACACGCGCCACGGCGCACGCCGGAGCGTGATCTGTGGGCCGCGTTTCAGGCGTGGCGCGCGGCGTACCGCGATGCATTGCGCCGCGAATGGACCGCGCAGGGGCTGCACGAGAAGGAGCGGCGGACGGCCATCAAGTCAGCGTTCTACGGGAAACGCAGCGCGATCGCCGACCGGACAGACCTGTCGCTGGCGCAGCGCAAGGACGCGCTCTCCGCTGCCCGCGTTGCACGGCTCGAAGCCGAGGCGGCGTTGCGGGAGCAGGTCACCCGCGAGCGCGATGCGTTGAAGGGCGCAGCCCGGCGAGCGTTGACGGACCAGTATCGCGACTTCCTGCAGGAGCGCGCGCAGGCGGGCGACGAAGGCGCGTTGCGCGAACTGCGGCGAATGCAACGGCTGCGGTCGGAACTCGCGAGGGCGACAGACGAGACACGCGCGGTGGCGTTCCGCCCGGCGGGTGCCGGCGAGCGGAACGAAATCATCTATCGCGGACCGTCGATCACCTATGAAGTGCTCGTCAATGGCAACGTGGATTACCGCAAGGACGGTGCCGCGCTGTTTGTCGACGAGGGGCGCACGCTGCGCCTGTGGGATAGGGAGCGTGACGCGCTGGAAATCGCGCTGCGGTTCGCGCAGCAGAAGTTCGGCCCGTTGCTGACGCTCACCGGTCCGGAGGCGTTTCAGGCGGCCGCCGCGCGCGTGGCAGCCGAAACCCGGATGCACGTCGAGTTTGCCGAGCCCGAGATCGAGCGCATCCGGCAGATCCGGCGCGCGGAACTCGATGCCGAAGCGACCGACCGTCGCACGGCGCAGCGCGACACCGACCGCGAGCGCGAGGCACAGCAGCGTGAACGGCTGCGCGATATACTGCGCGCGCCGGATCCGGGCGGAGCGGGCAGCGAACCCGAGGTTCCCGATCGCGAGGACCCTGGTGCTCCAGAGGGTCCGGATGCTCCGGAGCGCGGGCCTGACATCGACCGATAAGGAGGAAACAAATCATGGCGCGGTACGGCATCGTTGCCCGGGCGGAAATCGCACGGGAAGTCATCTTCAGCGGGACGCCGTCACAGGTCGTGAACCTGCCGGCGTTCATCAGGTGGCTCGTGGTGGCCGCGCGCTGATCGTCGCCGGCTACGTGTTCGCGCTGAACCGCTGGCCGGTGCCGTGGTTCGCGCCGGCGCTCGCGCTGCTACTCGTGGGTGCCAGCATGCTTCTCGTGTACCTGCAAACGGCCTTCACCGAATTCATCATCGACACCGAGCGCATCACGTGCCGGCAAGGCATCCTGAACCGCCGGGTGTCGAGCATCGAGCTGTTCCGGATTCAGGATGTCACGTCCGTGCATCCGTGGTGGCAGCGCCTATTCGGCATCGGCGCGGTGGTCGTGATGACGAGCGACTCGAATAATCCGGTGTGGCGTCTGTCGGGCATGAAGCACGCCGAGCAGCTGCGCGACGAGCTCAACCGTGCCGCGATTGCGTTGCGCGATGTCAAGGGCGTTCGTGAAGTGAACATGGGACGCGTTTGACGGCAATGCGATGCTGTGGCCAGATGCTTCTTTTTTCAGACCGGAGGAAGATTGGGCCGCTACCGGCACGCGGCATCAGGGCAAGAACGGCTACGTCACCCACATCGGTAACGAGCACTTCGCCTGGTTCCAGAGCACGCGCTCGAAAAGCCGAATCAATTTCCTGGAGTTGCTGCGTGCGGGCCGTAGCGACTACCAGATCAACGAAGAGGCGCTCGCGTACATGAAAAAGCAGGGCCTCCCGCACGCGTTCCTGGACGCGCTGCGTCAGCACGGGAGCGCAAGCTTTGCCGATTAGCGCGCGTGGCAGCATCACCTGGATGGCCTGGGGATGAACACCTGGTTCAAGGCCCCTGTACGAAGTCGAATTGTCGCGTGGACACGCAAGGTATCGAAGTGCCCGTTTCGTTCAACACTATCGAAGGCTGGCGCCCCGGGGCGTCCGACGGACTCTGCGGGTCCGTTTGGCGGGAGCTTGACCTTGCCATTGCCGGAAGGTTCAAAATATAAAAATGGTAGGAAGGAGTTGATTATGAACATCGGTGAAGCAGCCAGGTCTTCCGGTGTATCGGCCAAGATGATTCGCTACTACGAACAGGCGGGGCTGATTCAGGCCGCCGCACGCGCCGAGTCGAATTACCGTATGTACACGCACAAGGACGTCGAGGTGCTGCGATTCGTTCATCAGGCACGTCGGCTGGGCTTCTCCATGAAACAGATTTCCACATTGCTCAGCCTGTGGGAAGACCGCAACCGCCCCAGCCGCGAAGTCAAGCGTTTGGCGGAGCCGGCGCATCCAGGACCTGACGGAACGCGATACGCTTCAGTATCTCGCCGAGCACTGCCGGGGTGACTCGCGTCCCGACTGTCCGATTCTGGAAGGGCTGACGGAAACGCGTTAGCGCAGGCAGCTTGTTAATCCTACTATGAGGAGGTACTGATTGCTCGCGTCCATCCTGAGATTCTCCATAACGAGGGCGGTGACATCCTGACCGTGATCGGCATGGCTCGCAATTTATGCTGTGCAGTGCCGGCGGATTGACGCTCCCGATACGGTCACAATCTTCATGCGAGAACAGAAAGGAGGCCGTTCTCACGGGGTTGACAGATACGCCTGGATTTCGCTTACGGCTTCCCTTGCGCTGCGCATGACTCCAATGAGCGTCGCAGACGCGTAGCCGCACCAATCCCCATATCCGACGAGCCACAAGCAAGACTCCCCCGCGGCTCGCATGCCATCAGTCTGCACCATCCCGCTCTTGTCCCGGAGATCCAACGCGTCGAGATGGTCCAGCGCCGGGCGAAAGCCAGTGCACCAAATGACGATGTCGACGTGGGAGTGTGAGCCATTTGCCCAGATGACGCCGTCCGCCTCGAATGCGATGAATGGGCGAACCGACTTCAGGACGCCGCGCTCACGCGCCTCGCGAACGGGCGGCACCATGACGATGTCTTTGAGACTCCCGACGGGTGCAGGGCCAGTTTCCTCTTCGCCGCGCGCCGTCCATTTTGCCGTCGCGCGCTCAAACAGAACACGGCCGTCGACCTCATCCGGCAGGAATGTGGGTACTTCCAGCGTGACCCAGACCGCGTTACAGACCTGCGATACCTCGGCCAGAATCTGTGCGCCTGAATTGCCGCCGCCAACCACCAGCACATCTCTCCCGCGCAAGCCGTCGGGGTTCCGATATTGGGCTGAGTGCAACTGCTCTCCCCTGAAGCCACGCTGTCCGGAATACGCCGGAATGTACGGGCAGTCCCACGTGCCAGTCGCGCTCACGACCACCTTGGCAAGCCACTCGCCGTGGTTCGCTGTCACCAGAAGCCGGTCACCATTGCGTGACACGGACGAGACATGGACAGGGCGCCGTACCGGAATCTGGTAGCGCCGCTCATACTCGGCCAGATAGCGAACCACATGGCCGGCAGGCGGGTACTCGTCTCGCGCGGGCGGCATCTGCCAGCCAGGAAGCGAACTCCACTGAGCAGGGGAAAAGAGGTGTAGCGAGTCCCAGGTGTGCTGCCATGCTCCCCCCGGCGCCGCCTGTTCGTCCAGGACCAAATATTCGATCCCGGCTCGCCGCAAGAAGTACGCGGTAGCCAGCGCCGACTGGCCGCCTCCGATGACGACGACATCAATGGCGACGCGAACGTATGTCTTTGAGTTGGGCATAGGTGAAATGGTCATTTACGGAATACTCGAGACAGATTGCCATCAGCACGTTGACTTATCTCAAGCTCCGGCACAGCCTTTCGGCGCATGCTGCCAATGCAGCTTCGGGGCTAGCGCAGCGATCAGGTTGACGATATTGCGGTCGCGACGCCGTGTCGAAAATCAGCGTCGACAAAGTGGTTCTGTATGCTTTTTCCGAATGCTTCGCTCACCGATTAATGAAAGGAGAAGATAGTGAAATCTGCTCGCATCGCTGTTCTCGTTACGCTGCTCGTGTCGGTTCCCGCTGCGGCGTTTGCGCAAGCCTCCGACGCCGGCGCAAGCTCGCCCGCCCCGGTGAAGGAGCATAAGATTAACAAGGTCCTGCATACGAAGCTGAAGCACCACGGCAAGAACGCGGCGCGGCAGGAAGCAGCCTCCGCTGCGGGCACCAATGCCACGGGCACGCAAAACTGATACCCCCTCCTGGCGCTCGGTCCTGCCGGTCACCTCACAAACATACAAGCAATACGAGCCGTGCGATGCAACGGACGGCCTTTTTTTGGTTCCTCGGACCCTCGTGTGTGGATTAAGGCCGCTGATGGGGACAGGTTGAGGCCGCCGCAGTGGAGATGGATAGGGATCTGGAAGCGGTCAGGTTGCGATACACGCCCGCCCGTCTCTGCACTGTCGGGATATCCGAACCAAAATCCAGTGTTTGGCAAATGACGAGCAATCCGTGTGACTTCTCCGGAAAACGACGCGGGATGAGCAGCCAGAGTGCACGCGGTTCGTTGGTGATGAAAGCAAACCGGCTCGCGTAATCAACGTCTTGCCAGCGCTAGCGCGTGCGTTGCGCTACGGTGAGACCATCACCTCCCCCCTTTCCCACCATCCACCGCCCATGGCGACGAAGAGCTGTGCCGTATCGAGGTAGCGCTGGGCGTCGGCGCGCACGTAACCGAGGCGAGCCTGCGCGAGAAAGCGTTGCGCGTCGAGCAGTTGCAGAACGCCAACGTTGCCGACAGCATAGGTTCTGCGCGTGAGATCAAGCGTTGCCTGGGCCGAGTCGAGCGCGCGGCGCTGAGCTGCGATCAGCTGGGCGTCGTGTGCAAGCGCTTCCAGTACATTGGCCACCTGACCGAAGGACTCGAGGACGGTCTGCTGATAGCTGGCGACCGTGGCGTGATACGCGTCCACGGCTCCCCGCTTCTGTGCCTGGAGAGCCCCTCCGTTAAAGATCGGTGCGGTAAGGCTCGCGACAAGCGACCAGGCATTGTTATAGCTATCGAAGACCTTGGCGGGCGTGAGGGCTTCCTGGGTCAGTGAGGCCGAGAGTGTCAAGCTGGGATAGAGACGGGCCGTGGCGACGCCGACCGCCGCACTGGCCGCATGCAGGCGTGCTTCCGCCGCCAGGATGTCGGGCCGCTGTCGCACCAGTTCCGACGGGAGGCTCACCGGCAATTCTGCAGGCAGCGTCCAGTCACTTAACTCGAACTCTGGTGGGGTCCAGTCGGCCGGTGCATGACCGACCAGCACGGACAGCGCGTGGCGAGCCACGCTTAGCTGCTGTTCGAGCGGTGGCACCAGCGTGCGGTCGTTTTCGAGCTGGCTCGCCGCCGTCTCGACGTCGAGCCGGTTGGCCATGCCGACGGCGAGCTCCTGCTGTACCGACCGCAAATTCTCCCTGTCGTCAGCAATAATGTCCTGAACTGCGGCAATCTGCGCATGCAGCGAGGCGATCGAGAGGGCCTGGGTCACGGTGTTGCCGGTTAACGCGAGATAGGCGGCCGCCAGCTGGTAGTCCTGATATTGTGCCAGCGCAGCCTGTTGTTCAATCAGACGGCGCGTTCCTCCGAAAAGATCCAGCGCATAACTCACATTGGGCGCGACGGTGTAGAGGTTGAAAACTTTGCTCGGCTGTGTCATGCCGAAGGCCTGGTAGTCGAACTTCTGACGGGCCGCGGTACTGCCGATATTGACTTGCGGATAGATCGCGCCGGTCTCCTGGCTGACTGCTTCCCGGGCTTGCGCCAGGGTGGCGCGGGCGGCAGCCAGGGTGCGATTGTCCGCGATTGCCTGCTGAAGCACGCGGTCGAGCTCCGGGGAATGGAACAGCTGCCACCAGTCGCCTGAAATCTTCCTGCCAATAGCGAGATGCTGCGGCGTCTCGCCGCTGCCCGATTCCGGCAGGTTTGTTTCGCCGGGCGCGGTATAGCCGGGCGTGAGAGGGGCCTTGGGCGAACGGAAATCGGGGCCGACCGTGCAACCGGCAACGAGCACCACCAGTCCAGCGACAAGATTGAACACGCTTCGCCGACGAATGGAAAAGGTCACCACGCCTCCGTCTCTCGATTGCACCCAGTCAGCATTGCTGCGGCGTCCCGGCGAGCCTGAATGTACCGAAGTGTACCGAAGCGGCGTTTCCCCGGGACTTTTACCGTGCCGATAGACCGCTTGTTCATCGACGGATATTCCCGGCCCCCGTTTGTCTTTCCTGCCACTGGATTGTGCAAGGCGTGTGCGGCGGCACAATTGATCTAGGTCAAGGCCTGCGGACCGCTGCGGCGCTACAAAGAGCGTATTGCCGCTTTCCCCGTTTCTTCAGGACGACCAGAGATGCCTGCCCGATACTTATCGCTTCGCTCGATCTGGATTGCCGCCACGGCGGCTTGCGATCGCTTCATCGCAAGCACTGATCGATGACACGCAAAAGCATCCTGCGGGCAGTATTGCTTTTCGCCATCGCGGCCCTGGTGGCCACAGGCCTTGCTTTCTGGATGTTCCGGCGGGACAAGGCAAGCGAACGGCCTCTCGTCCTCTATGGAAACGTCGATATCCGCGAGATCGCGACTGCCTTCAACGACAGCGGCCCCGTCACCCGAATGCTCGTGCAGGAAGGGGATCGGGTGAACAAGGGCGAACTGATCGCCGAGATCGACGATGCGCGCTACGCGGCCACGCTCGCCGAGGCGACGCACCAGGCGCAGAACCAGCGCCAGGTCCTCGCAAAACTGCTCAACGGCTCCCGCCCGGAGGAGATCGCACAGGCCCGGGCCGCAATGCAGTCTCTCGAAGCGACCTACGATAATGCGAGGATCAACTTCGAGCGGGTGGCCGCGCTTGCGCCAGACGCCATCACCTCGCGTCAGCAGCTCGACAGCGCGAGGGCGCAACGCGATTCTTCGAGAGCCAACTACGAGGCCGCCAAACAGACCCATCTCCTTGCCGTCAAGGGGCCGCGCGCGGAGGACATCGCCGCGGCCCGTGCGGCTTCCGGGGCCGCCGACGCAGCGCTCGCCTTCGCGAGGCAGCAGTTCATCGACACGAAACTCTTCGCGCCCGCCGCAGGCATCGTGGAGGCCCGCATCCTCGAACCCGGCGATATGGCCTCGCCGAGCGCCCCCGTCTACACCATCGCCCTCACGGACCCGCTTTGGGTGCGCGCCTACGTTCCCGAGACGGAACTCGGCAAGGTGATGCTGGGCATGGACGCGGGCATCAGCACGGACAGCGCCCCCGGCCACACGTACCGGGGCTGGATCGGCTACCTGTCGCCATCCGCCGAATTCACCCCCAAGACCATCGAGAGCGCGGAGTTGCGGACCAGTCTCGTCTATCAGTTGCGCGTCTATGTCTGCGATCCGCGCAACGATTTGCGCCTGGGTATGCCGGCAACCGTCACGATCGATCTGTCGCAGGCCAAACCAGCCGGAACGCAAAACGGCGCTTCTGGATGCGGAGCATCACATGCGATCGGGCAATGACGGCGCCCCGGCAATTCTGCTCGATCGGGTCGGCAAGCGTTTCAGCGCGGGCGGGAGGAGCATTACCGCACTGGACGAGATGAGCGCGCGGATCGAAAGCGAGAGCATCACCGGCATTGTTGGGCCCGATGGCGCTGGCAAGACCACCCTGATGCGACTGGTGGCAGGCTTGCTGCGGCTCGATCGGGGCAGCATCGAGGTGCTGGGCATTGATGTCGGCAAGGAGCCGCTGGCCGTGCAGGCCCGCATCAGCTACATGCCCCAGCATTTCGGACTCTACGAGGATCTGACGGTCCGCGAGAATCTCGATCTTTACGCCGATCTGCAAGGCGTGCCCACAGCGGACCGGCATGCGCGCTATGCCGAACTCCTGCACATGACCGGCCTCGAGTCCTTTACGGCGCGCCTTGCCGGAAGGCTCTCCGGTGGCATGAAGCAAAAGCTTGGCCTCGCCTGCACGCTGGTGCGCGCTCCAACCCTGCTGCTGCTGGACGAGCCGACGGTCGGCGTCGATCCGGTGTCGCGGCGCGAACTTTGGGCCATCGTCGACGGGCTGGCCCGGACCCAGCGCATGACGGTGCTGGTCAGCACTGCTTATCTGGACGAGGCAGAGCGCTGCGCCACGGTGCTGCTGATGCATGAGGGGCGCCTGATCGGAGCGGGCGCGCCCGACGGGTTCACCGGCAAGATGGCGGGGCGAAGCTTCCACGTCAGCGCACAGGGCATCGGCAAGCGGCTCCTGCAGGAACGTCTTGCCAGGACGCCGGGTGTGCTCGATGCCGTTATCCAGGGGGCGCATGTGCGCATCGTCAGCGAAAAAACGGCTGCGCCCGTACTGGACGCACTGGGACCCGATGTGGGTCGTGTCGAGATCACGGCGGTCGCGCCTCGCTTCGAGGACAGCTTTGTGGCGCTTCTCAGGGCGCAGGGGATGTCCCCGGCGGCGAGCGTGACCGGGACGGCGAACGTGTCGGACAAGGTGCCGGCAACAACTGCGGGCGAGGCCATCGTGGTGCGGGATCTCACCCGCAGCTTCGGTGCCTTCTACGCGGTGAAAAACGTCAGCTTTGCCGTCCACAAAGGCGAGATCTTCGGCCTGCTAGGCGCAAACGGCGCCGGGAAATCCACGACTTTCCGCATGCTTTGCGGGCTGTTGCCCGCCACGGCTGGCACGTTGCGCGTCTCCGGCTTCGATCTGCGGGCGGCCCCGGCGACCGCGCGTGGACACATCGGCTACATGGCGCAGAAATTCTCGCTCTATGGCGATCTGTCAGTGCGCGAAAATCTGCGCTTTTTCAGCAGCGCATATGGTCTTTACGGCGACCGGCAGAGAACGCGGATGGCCTGGGCGCTGGACGAGTTCGAGCTTGGGTCTTTTGCCGGGGCGACCAGCAAGGACCTGTCGCTCGGCTACAAGCAGCGTCTTGCGCTGGCTTGTACGCTGATGCACGAGCCGGACATCATCTTCCTCGACGAGCCGACCTCCGGAGTCGACCCGCTGGCCCGGCGGGAGTTCTGGCGACGGATCAACCTGCTCGCCGAGTCAGGCGTGACCGTCCTTGTCACTACCCATTTCATGGAAGAGGCGGAGTATTGCGATCGCCTGGTGATCATGGCACAGGGGAGTATCCTGGCCGAGGGCACGTCGGAGGCCATCAAGGCACGCTTCCAGAGCGTCGACCAGCCCGAGCCGACCATGGAAGATGCCTTCATTGCGCTGATCGGCAGCAGTGCGGCGGAGCCGGGGGCAGCATGAGCACGGGCGCTTCTCGCCGGCTGCGCGGGCTGATGCGCAAGGAATTCCTGCAGATCGGCCGCGATCCGTCCAGCATCGCCATCGCCTTCCTGCTGCCGGTGATGCTATTGCTGATCTTCGGCTATGGCGTGTCGCTCGATGCGCGCAATGTGCCGATCGCGCTCGTGGTCGAGACGCCGAATGCCGACTCGCAAAGCTTCACGGCGCGATTCGCGCAATCGCGCTATTTCCGGCCGCAAGGATTCAGCACGATCCAGCAGGCTGAGAAAGCCATGACCGCTCGCCAGGTGCAGGGCGTGGTGTGGCTGCGTGGCGATTTCAGCCGCCGGCTGCAAACGGGTGGCGCGCCCATCGGCGTGATCGTGAACGGCGTCGACGCCAACGATGCCCGTCTCATCGAGGGCTATGTCCAGCAGATCTGGGCGGGCTGGATTGCAGCGAAGGCGAGAGCCGGGGAATCACAGACGGCCTTGCCGGTCGACGTGCAGCAGCGGGTCTGGTTCAATCCGGCCGTCAGCAGCCGGGACTACCTCGTGCCAGGATTGATCGCGATGATCATGACGCTGACTGGCGCGCTGCTGACCGCGATGGTGATCGCGCGGGAATGGGAGCGCGGAACCATGGAAGCGCTGATGGTTACGCCCGTCAGCATCCGGGAGATCCTTGTCGCCAAGCTGATTCCCTATTTCGTGCTGGGCATGGGCGGGATGATGACGTCCGTGGCGATGGCGGTCTGGCTGTTTCGCGTGCCGTTGCAAGGCTCCCTCGCGGTCCTCACCAGTGCGTCCGCGCTGTTCCTGCTGGCCTCACTCGGCATGGGGCTGCTGATCTCGAGCTTCGCACGAAACCAGTTCGTCGCCGGGCAGATCGCCATCATCACTACCTTTCTGCCGGCCTTTATCCTGTCGGGCTTCCTGTTCGATATCGGCAGCATGCCGACTGCGATCCAGTGGATCACTCATGTAATCGCGGCACGCTACTTCGTCGCGATCCTGCAGAGCGTGTTTCTGGCTGGCGACGTATGGCAGGTGATCGCGCCAAACATGGTGGCGCTGGCGGTCATGGCAGTGCTCTTTCTCGGCGCGGCGCGGATGTTCGCGCGCAAGCGGCTGGACTGACCCACCATGTGGCGACGGATTCTCGCGCTGATCGTGAAGGAGCTTCTGGCCATCCTGAAGGACGGCAAAAGCCGCTTCGTCCTCATCGGGCCGCCCGTGATCCAGCTCGTTGTCTTCGGCTATGCCGCGACCTTCGATCTGAATCAGGTGCCCTTCGCCGTGCTCAATCACGACCGGAGTTTGCCTTCCCGCGACCTCGTGGCCCGGTTTGCCGGGTCGCCGGCGTTCCGGCAGATCGCGGCGCTCGACAGCGACCGGCAGATCGCGGATCTGATCAGTTCGCGCGACGCAGTGCTGGTGCTCGTCATCGATCGCCGCTTCACGCGTGATCTGCTCCTGCACCACCCGGCCCCGGTTCAGATCATCGTCGACGGCCGCAATTCCAATGCCGCGCTGCTGGCGCTGGGCTACGCGAACACGATCGTCACCGGCTTCAGCAGTGACTGGATGCGCGATCATGGTACCCAGGAGGCCCCTGCGGTGCTCGATGTCCGTGCGCGCTACAACCCTTCCCTGAGTTCCCAATGGTTCATCGTTCCTGGGATCGTGGCGCTCCTCACCCAGGTGGTGACGTTGCTGGTGGTGGCACTCACCGTTGCACGCGAGCGGGAGGCAGGCACCTTCGACCAGCTTCTCGTCACGCCCATGCGTCCGGTCGAGATCCTGCTGGGAAAGGGTCTGCCGGGCCTCCTGATCGGCGTGGTCGAGGCAACGGTCATCATCCTCGCGGGCGTGTGGTGGTTCGACGTGCCGCTGCGCGGCGGCCTGCTGCCGCTCTATCTCGGGCTTCTGCTCTTCGTGATCGCAGTTACCGGGGTCGGGCTGATGATCTCGTCTCTTGCGGTCACCCAGCAGCAGGCGTTGCTCGGCGCATTCCTGTTCCTGGTGCCATCCGTGATTCTTTCCGGGTTTGCCACGCCTATCGGCAACATGCCGACATTCATCCAGGAACTTACGCTGGCCAACCCGATGCGATATTTCCTCGTCGTCGTACGCGGCGTGTTCCTGGAAAAGGCCACAGTCAGTTCGCTGCTGCCGCAGTACTGGCCCATGGCGCTCATCGGCGCGGTGTCTCTCGTTGCGGCAGCGTGGCTGTTCAGGCGCCGCATTTATTAGCGCATACGGTGGCAGTGCCACCACACACCAGAAAATGGGGAGTGACGACCATGGTTGAAGACTGGCAGGCTCTGATCACCAGCATGAACGGCGCAGTGGGTGACCTGCACCGCGCATCGCCGGATGTAATGAAGACGTTCAACGAACTGGCGGTCGCCGCGCATGGAGGCAGCGCGCTCGACAGCCAGACAAAGGAGCTCATCGCGCTAGCGATCGGCGTCGCCGTCCGCTGCGCACCTTGCATCGCCTATCATGCGCAAGGCGCCGTCAAGCGAGGTGCCTCGCGCGAAGCTGTGGCCGAAACGTTGGCCATGGCGATCTACATGGGAGCCGGGCCGTCGGTGATGTACGCGGCAGAGGCCCTCGAAGCCGTCGACCAGTTCGCGGCGCGGGCGGGGTCAACGCCTTGAGCGAATCGCTGGCGTCACGCCTTGTGATTGGTACCGGCCGATGGCACGCGGGTGTCGCTGACGACGGCCGCTCTGTCGGCCCACCCGTTCCATTCACCGCGCCCGGCGGACGGTTCCTGTTCGGGATTCAACCGGGAGATCGTCCAGACGCTGCCAAGCAGGAACAGAATGAAAGGTGGCCCGGCATTCAAGCCACCGGCTGAATCGCGATCGTTCTGGGCGGCCCTTGATGTTGGACCGGAGCCACGGGCGGGTAAGCCTCGCACACGGCATCGAACAGATCGCCCAGCGTCCGGCCCAGCAGCGCAATGTAAGGACTACCGGCCTGGGAGAGCAGGCGAACGAAGATGTCGGCCCAAGGCCGGATGTGTTCGCCGAGGAATTCACCGAGCACCGCGCGGTCGACTTCGCTGTCCTGCGCCGCGTCGAGCAACAGCGCAAGGAAGGCAAGCAGCACGCCCACATGATCGAGCGGTCGGCTGGCCGCCGCGAGGATCGGATCGGCCGGTAGCGTGTTCGTGTCGAAGCCGGCGGCGTCGTACCAGGACAGCAGCGCGTCTCCACCATCGAATTTCGGCGTTGGGAAGTGCCAGTAATCGGGGGTTTCCTGCGCCCGGCTCAACACATGCGCGAAGGGAGGCAGGAAGCAGCCCGACTGCGGGATGCACAGAAAGTCGTAGAAGTCCTGGCGGGCCCGGGCAGCATCGAACCGCTCGCCCGACGCAGCTTCCAGCACCGCCAGGGTTCGCGCGTCCGGTGCATTGAGCATCAGATACGAGGCTGCGCTGGCGAGGCGTGCCAGTTCGGCAGAATCAGACATGGGCCGTCTCCTTTTCCAGGCGGGCCTTGGTGTTAAAGAACACCACACTGCCTCCGGTGAGGTCCATCAGCGGCATCTGCCATACGTCGGGATCCAGCCGCATGATGGGATTGAGGTGAATGCCGGCCCGGCGCACCGTATCGCCGAGCACGCGCTTGCCGCCCACCTGGTAGTTGCTGGCGCCATAGCCCCAGTGACCATAGCCGACTTCGAACAGGATAACGCCGGGACGGATGCCTTCGAGCACCACCGCGCGACCGCGGCGCTTGCCTTCGGGGGTGACCACCCAGATCCAGTCGCCATTGGCGATACCCATGTGCCTCGCATCTTCGACTGCCATGTGCACGCCGTTGCCCGGGTTGATCTCGCGCAGCGAGTAGTTCGATACCAGGCGCGAGTGCGACTGCAGTGCGCCCTTCATGGTGATAATGGTCAGCGGCCAGTCTTTCGGGTCGTCGAGCTGGTCGAGATGCTTGCCCAGTGCCGTCGTGGGTTCTACCCAGCGCGTGGTGCCGTGGAAAAACGCGCCGTTCATGCTGTTGCGCGTCGTAGCGGTTTTCTGCGCGTAGAAGTGCAATGGCTTGGTGTACTGGTGTGCGAGCTGATCGCCCCTGCGTGCGCCGGTGTAGGGTTCAAAGCGGCCGCCGCGCACCAGTGCGCCCATGACCTTGGGCCATTCGTCGGGCTTGAGTGAGTCGGCGAACTGCTTGTGGTAATCGTCCAGATCGGTGACCGTGATCTCCAGAGCCGAGGCCTCCGGCACTTCGTCGCCGCCGACACCTTTCGCGTAGGCCAGATTGGCCACGGCCTTCAGATAGAAGTCTTCGCGGCGGTTAAACGCCCAGTATTTGCCGCTTGCATCGGGAATGCCTTTTTCGCCGTAGCCGGGCATGCCGATCCGTTTGGCCACGTCGATGAGGAATTCCTCCAGACAGATGTGGCGGCCGTCGGATGTCCTCGAGGTGAGGCTGACCGCTGGCCAGCGCACGCCGGTGCCTTTGGTCAGGGTGGTCGGAAAGGTATCGATCAGATCGTAGCTTTCCAGGTGCGACACATCCGGAAGGATATAGTCGGCATACATGCTCGAGTCGCCCACTACGATTTCCGACGCGATGATGAGCGGAATGTTTTTGGGGTTTCTGATGGCTTCCAGAAACTCCGGGTTGCCCTGGCCGGGTACGCTGTATAGCGGCGTGGCCTTCTGCCAAAGCAGGATATCCACGCCATAGGGGTAACGCTGGATGGCTGAGGGCAGCGTTTCGCTGTACATCGCGAAACTGAGCGGAAACCATGGCCGCGTGGGTGGATAGGGATTCTTGCCCGCGGCCACCTTGGCCTTGTACTCGCTGGTGTCTTCGTAGTGGAATTTTTCGCGGTTGATGATCACGCCCTTGGCCAGGCCCTCAGCCTCGGGCACGCTTTCGATGTCGTAGCGGCCTTTTTTCACCGGATAGCCACCGCCGCCGGCAGTGAGGCCGCCGGTCCAGTTCATATTGCCCACCAGCAGGTTGAGCAGCAGCACCGCCACGCCGTTGTAATAACCGTTGGGGTGTTTGACCACACCCCGGTACATGGTGCTGGCCACCTGCCGGCCGTGGCTCGTGAACTCCCGCGCCACTTCCACGATGCGTTGCGGCTCGATGCCGCAAATCGCCGCGTACTGTTCGACCGTATGTTCTTCGGCAGCTTCCTTGATCAGGCGGAAGGCCGTTTTCACCATAATGCCGTTGACCTCGCCGGCAAAGTCGAGCTGAGCCGCCTTGACACTCGCGGCTTGCGCGGGTTTGCCGCTGACTGTGTCGACGACAACGCGATCGTCGTCGCCTTGGGCTTGCGGCGTTCCCAGCCCGGCGGGCCCGGCCGTGAGGAAATGCCGTGCCTGCGGATGCGTGGGATCGACGATGACCAGATGCGTGGCATCGGTGTGCGACAGTTCGCCCGCAGTCTGCGCCGCAGCCAACGTCGGACAGGACAGATACGGAGCGTTATAGCGTTGGTTGTCGATGATCCAGCGGATCATCGACATGGCCAGGGCGCCGTCGGTGCCGGGCTTGATCGGCAGCCAGCTCGCCCGGTCGCCCACCACGCCACCGCGGCTCAGCTTGGGGTCGACTACCACGTACTTCAAGCCATCGGGTTTGGAGCGCGCTTCGGCCACGTACTTGCCCTGGGTCTGCATCGGGAAATTGGCGTCGCCTGGCTGCGTGCCCCAGTAGATGATGAATTTGGCCTCGCGTACATCGGGCTGGGTCATGTTGATGCCCGAATACACATGCTGGTGTGCGATATGGTGGCTGAGCTCGCACTCGTTGACATGGTCGAACACGTTGACGCTGCCGAAGGTATGCACGAAACGCTCGGCGAAAGTCATGCGCGTGCCAACCAGGCGCCCGCCCTGGAGCACGAAGCCATTGGTCCGCTGACCGAGTTCCGGGGCTTGGGGGTCGATTGGCTCATGGCGCCTGGCATACAGGCCGCGAAATCCGAGGATCTCCAGATCCTTGCTGGCCGGGTCGTTGGTGTCGGCAAAGATCCTGCCGCCTTCGGTCACTTCGCTGACCAGCGTATCCCAGGAGATCGGCTTCCACTGGCCACTGCCGCGCCGTCCGACGCGCTTGAGCGGCACGAGCACCCGATACGGGTCATACGTGGACTGGATGCCGGTGTTGCCGCGCGCGCACACCGTACCGGGCAGGCGCGCGGTGTCGATCAGCGGCGTGCTGACCGACGTATATTCGCTCAATGTGTTGGGGTGGTAGGGGTTGCCGATGATGCGCTGGATGCGCCCGGTCTTGCGATCAATTTTCACGCGCAGCCCGCATTCGCTGTGGCATTGCAGATCGACGGTGTGGTGCAGGGTCCATTGCGGATTGGGCACCAGCTTGCCTGTGGTGGTGTCGCGCAGCCATTCCGGGGAGTTGGAGTTGCCGTAGACCGGGTGCAGAGCCTTGCGGCCGCGGTTGGTCAGCGGCACCAGATCGATCAGGCGCCGGGAAAACCCGAGCGTTCCTGCGCCCAGACCGGCGATCGCACTCAGGGCAAGAAAACCACGACGTGAGATGTCCACGATGTCAAACCTTTTTCGGAGCGGAGAAGGGGGCCGATTGGGTGTCGCGCGGCATGGCAGCCAGCAGCGCAGCCAGGATGCCCATGAACAGCAGCAGGCTGACCCCGCTGTACCAGAGTTCCTCGAAATTCAGATGGAACGTGTAGTAGCCGGCGCCGCTGCGGTTGATAGCCTCGCCGCCGAGCACGATGCCGATACGCGTGGCGTACGAGCCCCAGGTCACGCCAAGGAAGACCAGCAACTGGCCACCGTAATGGCGCCCGGTAGGCAGGAGCAGCAGCGCAAGCGGAATCAGCAGGCCGATGATGGTCCAGTTCCAGGTAATCCCGGCGCCATAAGGACCTGCGAACAGGTTGGCTGCGCGCTGTTCCTCGACGGATCCGAAGCGTCCAAGCCACCACATCCAGCCATACCAGGTCACCAGACAAACGCCGAGCGCTACCGCTGCGGTTGTGCGATGGCCCGGCTGCGCCTGAGGGCGGGTGGCGCTCACCGCCCACGCCAGCGCCGGAATCACCACCAATTCGGCCAGCGCCGCGACAGCGATGGCACTGGCGAGGAACAGGAGGGCTTCGGCCGGCGAGTTCCAGACCGGGATGCCATGCTCATTCATCAGGAACACGGCGGAATACAGCGGTGCGAACAGGCCAAGCAACACGATGAACATCAGTACCGGCTTGAGCCAACCCGATTCGAAGACGCTGTAATGCCGGCTCCACAGGCTGAAGATATCGGCCAGCTTGCGCCAGATCCCGGAGAGTTTTTCGATCTCGACCCCAAGGCGCGCTCGCGGGATGCACTGGAAGCTCAACCACCACGCCAGCATCATGAACAGTGGCAGCAGGATGATGCCGTACTTGATGATGGCCGTGTCCCAGTTATACCAACCGAGGAAGTAGCCGAAAACGAGCCGGCCGGGCTGGTTCACCTCAGCCAGCACGTTGACGAAACCCGCCAGGATCAGCGCGACCACGAGCGGCATGGTGAAGCGGTGCTCCACCGACCCGGTGCGGCCGCGCCAGGCGTTGATCGCCCAGATCAGCGCGAGTCCACCGGCCACGCCCAGCAGCCAGGAATAGTTGGCGAACAGGATGGAAAACGGCCGGTCGTGGACGACGTTGGACAACTCATGGAGCTGCCGCAGCGGAGGCACGAATTGCGGGGTGGTCAGAGGGTTAGACATGGTTGGCTTCCCTGCTCGTGGATACGTCCCAATCGTGGTCGTTGCGGCCGATGTCCTGCTGCTCGAGCGACCATTGCGTGGGGAGTCCGGGAGGGTTGTTCTGCAACTCGGTAGTGAGCCCGATGTAGAACACACGCGGCTCGTTACCGGTGCCCGGCTTGAGTTGCTGGATGATCCCGCTCAACACCTGTCGGGTCATCGGATCATTGCGGTCGTTGAGGTCGCCGAATTGGCGCGCGCCTCCCACGCAGGTTTCCACGCACGCCGGCAGCAGTCCCTGATCGACCCGCTGCGAACAGAAGGTGCACTTGTCGGCGGTTTTGGTGATGGGGTTGATGAATCGCGCGTCGTACGGGCAGGCATTTACGCAGGCGCCGCAGCCCCAGCATAGGTCGTAGTCGATTTCGACGATGCCGTCCTTGCGCTGCCAGGTGGCACCGGCCGGACAGACCTCGATGCACGAAGGCCGCTCACAATGGTTGCACAGGCGCGGCAAGAAGGCGCGTTTGGTGTCGGGATAAGTGCCCAGTTCCACATCCGGCACCCAGGTGCGAAACACCCCGGTGGGAATGTTGTTCTCGACCTTGCAGGCCACCGTGCAGGCCTGGCATCCGATGCATTTGCGCAGGTCGATCAGCATGCCCCAGCGCTTGCCTTCGAAGCCGTCTCTCGCGAGGTTGCCGTCTTTGACGGTATAGGCAAACACCGAGCGGTCGTGGGCCATTTCGAAGTCGGTGCCGGCTGGGGTGAGCGACGCAGGCGGGTCGCCAAAGGCGTCGTCCCCTGGCTGCCTGGCCTCCTGTGCCAGCGCTGCCGGCAGATCGGCTGCAGCCGCAGCGGCAACCGTTGCTGCAGTGGCGCCGAGCGCCCTGCGGAGAAAGCCGCGCCGGTCGGCTGCAGGAGCGGCTGGCTTGTCGGAGTCGTTCACCTTATGCCTCGCTTCGTCTCGATTGTGGATACCTGTACCCTACGAGCGCACGCAGCATGCGCTCTTGATCTGCATCAATGACGGATAGGGGACAACTGCGACGCTTGCCCGCAACTTCATTGCGCGCGACGGTGTTGTTCACCTGCGGGGTACCTCTGTTCCGCCCGAGCGGGTCGGGGCGATGCGCGTTGCAACCGCGGGCATCCCGGCCACGAAAGCTGTTGAAGACCATACCGGCGCGACGCCGCCGATTCCGGAAATACGGCTTGCCCGCCCCGTCGGCGACTCGTCCGCCGGCCGAGGCGTGGACCAGTCCTTCTTGATACAGATCAATGGCGTTTGGCACAGCGCCCGTTAGTGTATGAGGCATATCCGAATGACCGCGCCTCGCAGGCGCCGTTCAGGGGGCACGAAGCAGCTTCTGGTATGCAACCGACGGCTCGGTCGACGCAAACCGGGCCGGCGCCTATGCAGTGCGCCGGGCCAGGCGGCACAGCGTGAGCCGATTGATCGTCAATGTCATTGGGGCGTCGCCTTCCCGGTGAGGCGTTTCAAACCCTCAGGTGCTTCAAGGCGTTCGGAGTCGCGCGTCTCCAATGCTTGCGATATTGCGCCGCCGGTGCGTCGTGTGAGCCCGAAAGCAGCTCCAGCTCTGCTCAACCCAACCCAGGCGAGAGACCCAACCATGCACCGTTCAGAAACGCAGGACACCCCGGACCCGGAGCTCGCATCGCGTCCGGCTAGCGCCGATCATCTGCACGTTGACGAGCAGCGGCAGGCCGCTACCGCCGACCCGTCGGGCAAGCCGCCCTTCTGGATGTTGCCGACGGGGAATGCTTCGATGGCCGCGTTGACCGAGCAGTGGCTGCGCTTCGCGCGAGGATACCTGCAGCCCGGTGACGGCCCTGCCATGCCGGGCCGTAGCGAGGTACCGCCAACAGTGACAGTGTGCGAAGAGATCGAGCCGCCCACGAGCGGCGACCGTCTGCTGCACGCCGTGATGGGACGGCTTTCGCTGGGCTTGTCTCCTGCGGCGCTTGGCCTTGCCTACGCTGACTGGGCGTTTCATCTCGCGGTCTCGCCCGGGAAATGGCAGCGGCTGGCGGAAAAATCGGTGCGCAAGGCGGTTCGACTTGCGATGTACGCGATGCAGATCGCCTCCGACCCAAGCTGTCCGCGATGCATTGCGCCGCTGCCCCAGGATCAACGCTTTCTCAGCGGCGCCTGGCAGCATTGGCCGTTCAACGTGATCTATCAGGGTTTTCTTCTGAACCAGCAATGGTGGCACAACGCGACGACCGGCCTCGGCGGCGTCTCGGAGCATCACGAACGGGTGGTCTCCTTCATGGCGCGGCAATTGCTCGACATGGCTTCCCCTGTCAATTTCATCGCAACGAATCCAGAGGTTATCGAAGCCACAGTGCGTGAAGGTGGCCAGAACCTCGTGCGGGGCGCCTTCAGCTTTCTCGCGGACTGGGAACGCGCGATGGGCGGGAAGGCCCCGTCAGGGGTGGACGCTTTCCGTCCCGGAGAGAAGGTGGCCTTGACGCCTGGTCAGGTCGTCTATCGCAATCAGCTGATTGAACTGATCCAGTATTCGCCGCAAACGGATCAGGTATACGCTGAGCCCGTGCTGATCGTGCCGGCCTGGATCATGAAGTATTACATCCTCGACCTGTCGCCAGCCAATTCCTTGGTGAGGTATCTGGTCGAGCGCGGTCACACAGTATTCATGATCTCGTGGCACAACCCGAATGCCGAAGACCGCGATCTGGGGATGGACGATTATCTGCGCTCAGGTGTCCTTGATGCGCTCAAAGCGGTGCGCGCGATCGTACCGGATCGCAAGGTCGACGCTGTCGGCTACTGCCTCGGCGGAACGCTGCTGTCGATCGCAGCAGCTTATCTCGCGCGTGAAGATGACGCGGCGCTGAATTCGGTCACGCTGCTTGCCGCCCAGACGGATTTCACTGAAGCGGGGGAGCTGATGCTTTTTATTGACGACAGCCAGATCAACTACCTCGAAGACCTCATGTGGGACCAGGGTTATCTTGACACCAGGCAAATGGCAGGCACCTTCCAGCTATTGCGCTCCAGTGACCTGATCTGGTCACGAATGGTTCACGAATACCTGATGGGACGGCGTGCGCCGATGACTGACCTGATGGCATGGAACGCCGACGCCACACGCATGCCGTACCGCATGCACAGCGAGTATCTGCGGCGCCTCTTTCTGGACAATGACCTGTTCGAGGGGCGCTACAAAGTTGATGACCGGCCAATCGTCCTCTCCGACATTCGTACGCCGATCTTTGCGGTATCTACCGAGAGTGATCACGTGGCGCCATGGCGCTCGGTTTACAAGATCAATCTTGTCAGCGACACGGACGTGACGTATGTCCTGACCAGCGGTGGTCATAACGCAGGGATCGTCAGTGAGCCGGGGCACGGTGGACGCTACTTCCGCATGACCCATCGAGCAGCAGCCGAAAAGTATCTTGATCCACAAACCTGGATCGACGCGACCCCGGTTACCCAAGGTTCATGGTGGCCGGCCTGGGCCGGGTGGCTCGAACAGAAGTCCAGCGAGCGCGTCGCCCCACCGTCGCTGGGGGCCGCGCAGAAAGGGTACCCGGCGCTTGGGCCGGCACCCGGGCGCTATATCCTGGAGCGGTAGGACGGATTCACGGGACAATGCCGCGCTCGCCGGATGGTTCGTCGCCAACGTCGGCGTGAGGATGTACGGTACCGGGCCGCTCGGGCAACGCGACGCAGGCACCTCACCCCGGCAGGATTGCGCCGCATTGCGCCGGGCGTTGACCGGCGGCCAACTGCAGGAAAACACGCATGCATGCACTCGACGGCAAGAAGGGGCTCATCGTCGGCGTCTCCATGACAAGGCTGAGCGCTTCGTGCGGCCGCTGGCAACGGCACTGCAAAGCTCGATCGTGACGCCATGTGACGTCACGGTTCAAGATCAGATATGGGCCAGTCTACAAACGTATCGCGAGAGACTGGGGGCATCTGGATCTTGTTCTGCACTCGACTGCTTACGCTCGCCAGGAGGGTCTGCACGGGTGCATTGTGGATTGCCCGGCCGACGGCTTCGCATTCGCGATACCGGTTTCTGTCCATTCTTTCGTGCGCATGGCTCAGTGATCGACTTTGCCGATAACGACGATATCCAGGCATGCGCCGAGATCAGGAGTGAGGCCGGCACGCTCGCGCGTATAGGGACAGACTTGGGCTCCAGGGCGCGGTTAGCCGCTCTTGACATGAGTCAAGAAGTCCATTGAGCGATCAAGTAACTTGTCTATCAGGGACCGGCATATCGCCGATTGGCCTGCCTGACAGGAGAAGGATCATGCTTACCAGACTCAATCTCAAATCGCTCGGTCTTGGCGTAACGTTCGCGTTGACGCTCGGCTGCTCGACCACGCTCTATGCGCAAGGTACAGACGCTTCCCAGGCGGCTGGCAAAACGCGCGCGGAAGTTCGCGGCGAACTGCAACAACTTGAGGGCGCCGGCTATCGTCCTGGCGGCGAAGGCGAAAATTACCCGGTGGACGTACAGAATGCGCAACGTGCGTTGACTGCCGCGCCGAACGCCGCCGCCACCTCTGTGGGCGGAACGCCTGCGGGCACTAGCGCAGCGGGTGCGCCGGCGCGTCTTGGGAAAACGCGTGATCAGGTCAGACAGGAACTCGATCAAGCTCGCAAGAGCGGCGAGATGGAGCGCATGGACGGCTTTTACGGGGGCGGTGACTAACTTGTCTCGCCATCACCACGTTAATCTGACGGTTTTGAGCGCACGGTTTTTTCTTCGGGTGACTCCCGTAGTGATGAGCAGCATACGTCAAACGTCCTCGGGCAGGGTACACATTATTGACGTGCATCAAGCGGCTACATGCCTGTCACGCGCATGCTGCAGAGAGATTCTGGGGCGAGGTCCGTGATCAGTCAGACGGCGCGCTGCGATCACAGCATGTTGCCAGGTGGCTATAAGGGTGGGCGTGACGCGTCAGGTCCGACAGTGAGCCGACCTCCTGCCGCGCGCACCACTCGCGCCACGCGCACCACTCGCGCCACGCGCACCACTCGCGCCAGTTCAACCTCAATTGGAGACACAGATGATGCCGAACCTGCCCACGACGGCCAACCCGGTCGCATCCCCTTTTTCACAGCCCTGGTTTGCCATTCCCAGGGAGTTGATTTCATGGAATCCATCGGTTAACGAATCGGCCTGTATTGGCTGCGGGACATGCGTGACGACTTGCGGCAGGCACGTTTACAAGTTCGACTTTGAGAACAAGAAGGCGGTCGTCGTAAATCCGACCTATTGTATGGTCGGCTGCACCACGTGTGGCAACCTTTGTCCAGCCCAGGCGATCACCTTTCCCAACCCGAAAGAGGTTCAGGCCGCCCTTGCCCGGCCTGAGGTCCATCAGGCGGTGGAGGACAAACTTCTGGCCAGAGCGGATGAACTTAAGCTCAACGACGCCTTGCCGCATCCTGACAAACAGGTTCACCTGGTCGTAGAAAAGATCGTCGAGTATGGCGACAACATCCGCGTAATTACCCTGCGTGGGGCGAAGTTGCCTGATGACTGCATGTGTCAGTTCGCCGCTGGCGACTACGTTGAAATATGGGCGCCTGGAGCCAAATGGCTGTCTCGCGCTTACTCAATTGGCAATGCACCGCGCGCAGACGGAAGCCTGGAAGTTCAGATTCACAGAGTCCCAGGTGGACGATTCAGCACCTGGGCCTTTGAAAAGGCAGAGGTTGGACAAGTGCTTACCGGGCGGGGTCCAATTGGCCATTTCCGACTGCGTTCAGCACCGGAAACACCCCTGCTATTTGTAGCGCGCGGGACGGGCTTTGCGCCAATAAAGGCCATGATCGAGCAGGTTCTGGCAATTAACGGAAGCCGTGACGTCCAGCTCTTCTGGGGTGTGACGGATACTGCCGACTTTTACGAACTCGATATTGTTGGAGCCTGGATGGCAAGCGCGCCGAATTTCCGGTGCACGCTCACTGCACGTGCGACTCGACCTGGATTCCTTGCCCCGCCACGTATGACTTTTGCGGAGGGGACGGTCTATGATGCTCTCGCGCGGACCACCGACCGTTTAATTGGGCGGGACGTCTATATGGCGGGTCCGACAAAGACGATGCACGAATCGATCCGCACCCTTGCCGCATTGGGCGTTCCACGTGAGCGGATACTGGCGGATTCATACGGTGAATAGCTGCTGCGCGGATTGTATTAGAGAACCTGCGCTCTCTGTGAGGTTAGGGACCGATGATGGCAAAGCCTCATATATCCCTCTCGTATTGCCAGGCGTAGATGCGCTAGCTTGGTTGCCTGTTTCGCGGTGCGATGCTCGCGACCTATTTGCGAATCTCAGCTTTGACCGACGTTTCTGTTGACTCATCGCAGGGACGAAGATCGTCCCTGTCGCGCTGAACTCGCATAGCGTTTTCGCTCTGGTTATCTGCACGCCAAGTCAAGGGTCATATCCAGACCCTGTTGTTTGGGTATTTTGGTATTTGATGCCAGAACTTCCCAACAGCGGAACGATGCGAAATTTTTTGCAGGAGTTAGCCGTTCCGCGCGACTCACAGGGCCGATTGGTGGGATCAGCTACGCGTATTCCCGGCCGTCTACCTCGTCGGCTAGAAGAAAACGAGGAATAGGTGCAGGAGGCGATCGCACATTTGCCACTCGCGATGATGCTCACCGTCGTCCTTGTGCCGTCGAAGCTTTTTATGGCCCGAAGGTGAAGGTGGATTCCGTGATCTTGTTGGCCGATGCCGGTCACAATTCGAGTAACGTCGATGGCCTGGTGCTGGCCTGCGGTGCCTGGCAGCTTAGTTGCGTTCTGACCGCCCGCCGTATTCACCAGCATGCCTTCCGCCTTCTTCAACGCGCTGCTATGGTTGGTGCCACGGCTTCGCTAGCCAGGGGAGTGGCGGATCGGTCTGGATCACCCGGGCTCCGTGACCGCCCCACGATTATGAAAGGCGCGGACATTGGCATCGCCGTCGAGACGGCCACCGCGCTGCTGTTCATGCGTGATCGCGAGGTCAACTGCAACATTCGCGGCGCATTCGTGCAACACATCAACCGGCAGATGCACGACCTGGCACGGCGGGCTGCGCAACCAGTTCTTCTGCTCACCGATGACCTCTTGTGCCCGATGACATGGGGTCATCGGGTGGAACACGGTTCTTTAGATATGCGTCGAGCCCGTCGCCGTGACTTGTTCCACAAAGTTGAACCATCGGTGAGGATGCCGTGATCCATCCATTCGATGGCGTAATCGCCAATCTGAAATGCGGAGTCTGCCGCCGATGGGTGGTTACCATTGCGCTGACGCTGCTCTTCGCCGGCTGCCCGTCGGTTCGATTCGCCGTGCCGCGAGCGCCGTCGTATGCTTTCGACCAGCCGCTTCTGACGGTGCTGGGGAAAAGCTACCTGCCACAACTGGCGGCCACGCCGGGCCAATCGGGCTTTTACCTGCTGGTCACCGGGCAGGACGCCTTCGCTGCGCGCGCCGCTCTTGCAGAATCATCGCAACGCACGCTCGATCTGCAGTACTACATCGTCAAACAGGACACGACTGCCACGATGCTGCTGTACGCCGCACTGCGGGCCGCAGAGCGCGGTGTGCGTGTGCGCCTGCTGATCGATGACATGAATGCCGTCGATCACGAGTCGGATCTGGCGATCCTCGCCCAGCACCCCAATGTGGAGGTGAGACTGTTCAATACCTTTGCGCTGCGCGGCGGCTTCGGCCTGTCGCGCGCGCTTGAGTTGCTCGGCGACAGTGATCGTTTGAACCGACGCATGCACAACAAACTATGGATTGCCGACGGCGCGGTTGCGGTGATCGGCGGGCGCAATCTGGGGGACGCGTATTTCAACGCGGCGCCGGAGCGAGACTTTGGCGACCTCGATGTGCTGGCTGCCGGGCCCGTCGTGAGTGAGGTATCCAGCAGTTTCGACCAATTCTGGAACAGCGAATGGGCGCTGCCGATCGAATCGATCACCGGTCCTCCGAAGATGAACGCCGGCTTGGAGCAGGCATGGAGCGAGATGGCCGAGCGCGCGAACCGGTTCCGGGAAGGCGACTATGTTCGCTCGCTGCGCGAGAAAGCATTCGGTCGCCTTGTGCGAGCGGGGACGGTTCCCTTGATCACGGCACCCGCGGAGGCTCTCTACAACGTGCCAGGCCTTCAACGTACTGACGCTGCTGAAACGAAGGGGCCGATCTTTTCGGTGTTGCACCAATCCGTCGAGAACGCCCAGAAGGAAGTAATCATGGTGACACCCTACCTGGTGCCTGGCGAACGCGGATTACAGGTGCTATGCGGGATTGCCCGCCGCGGGGTACGGGTGCGCATCCTCACCAATTCGCTGGTGTCCACCGACGTTCCGGTGGTGCACGCGGGTTACGCGCGTTATCGCCCTCGCATGCTGGCTTGTGGCGTGGAATTGTATGAGCTGCGACCCAGCGGAGCCGATACCAGGCCAGCACGCACGGGGCTGTCTTCTGGCGCGAGTCTGCACACCAAAGCAATCGTGGTCGACGGCAAGGATGTGTTCCTCGGGTCGATGAATCTCGACCCCCGATCCAAGCACCTGAATACAGAGGTGGCGCTGAGAATCGAGAGCCGAGAATTAGGAAAACAACTGACAGCCCTGTTCGACGACGCTACCGCTCCGGACGAGGCGTTCCGCGTTGAACTCGATGAAGCCGGCAATGCGAATGCATCGCTGCATTGGGACTGCATCGAGAACGATCGCCCCGTGCGTTATCGCCACGAGCCGTTAGCCGGCGAATGGCGTCGCTGGATGACTCGTCTGGTGGGGGCGCTGGTGCCGGAAGCGTTGCTGTAGACGATCCGAAGCTGAAGGCGAGGCCAGGTTAGATGGCGTCGCCGTGGGTATCGTGGCGGTGTCTGGACGTCGCCGCTTCCTGTATCGCAGTGGCACTGTCCGGCGCGGTAGTTGAGTTCGCCCCGGTCACCACTACGGTGTCGCATCGTGACATAACACTTTTCACCACCATGCCGATGGCCGGGAAAGCCAGGCGACTTTCGGCAGATGGCGAAAGGGCGATGGCAGTCGGTGGAGAAATCGTCAGTGGCCAGTCCTTGTTAACATTGTCCGCCAGGATACGACGTCGACTACTGCCGTCGATCTGTGGCTGCAGTTGCAGCCGACGAGGCCGACGATACATCGGGTCAGGCTGATATCGGACTGCAAGAAAACCAGGCACATCAACATGGCTGTGAGGCTCAAATGACCACATCACCCAATGCCTGTGCGCAGCGTGCGTGGCACCAGTATCGATCCGAGATCCAGGGGTATCTGACCCACCGTCTCGGGGACCCCGCTTTGGCCGAAGACGTGCTGCAGAATGTTTTTTTGAAGGCCATGCAGCAGGGTGGCGCATTTTGCACACTCGACAATCCGCGCGCCTGGCTGTTCCAGGTTGCGCGCAACGCACTGGTCGACCACAGCCGTCTGCGCAAGAACGCGGTACCGCTACCCGACGATCTGATTGAAGATCGCGACGACATTGCGCCGGTCGATGCCCTGACCGATTGTCTTGATCGCGTGCTTACGGAACTGTCCGATGAAGACCGCGAGATCATCCAGCGCTGCGATCTGGAAGGCATGAAACTCCAGGCATTCGCCGACGCGCATCATCTCAGTCTGCCGGGCGCGAAATCCCGCGTCCAGCGGGCACGACAACGGATGCGCGACGTTTTGACGCGCAACTGCCAGGTCCGTTTTGATGAGGGCGGTCGGGTTTGCTGTCATGTGCCACGCGAACCGAAATGAACGCGACATCGTTTCTTCCCGAGGGCTGCATCCTTTTCGGCGCCCATTCGTCTCCTGTAAGAAGCCATCGATCTGGAGCACTGGAATGAATCCCGTTTTTTCCGCAAAGCGTCGCCATGTTCTTGCCGCGGCGCCTGCTGCCGGCGCTGCCCTGGTTGCCGGCAGCGCTCTTGCAGGCACTGGTGCGGTCCAGTTCGTCCATGATGGCACAGTCAAGGGGCCGGTGACTTTTTACGCGGAGCTTCGCGTGATGCCCCAGATCAAGGCTGGATTCGATGCCGCCATGCAGAATTTCGTAGAGCGTGTGCGCGTCCAGCCCGGCTTTCTCAATGCGGCCCTCAAGCAGATGAGCGGCGAATCGACCATGGTCAAGAACTATCCAGAGTCCTCCAAGGGGGCGCTGGCCACGGCGTATCTGGACGGGCTGCAGGCGCGCACCTTGCCATTGTTCTACAGCCTGTTTGCACGATTTGCCAGCCTGGGGGAATTGCGGGCCGCCGGAATTGATACGACGTTTGACCAGTTTCTTTTGCCCCACCTGCATCCGGTCTCAGCCAGGGACGGGAGAACCACTCCAGGCTCCGCGCCGATGGCCGTTTATCGCCGCATATTCGAAACGCGGGTAGCCGGCGATCGCGACGGTATTTACCACAGCCGCGATGCGCTGCTGCATTTCCTTCGGCGCCCCGTACATGCCGCGCCTGGCGAGTGGGTGACAGTCGCCAATCACGTGTTTGTTGCGGAGAAACGCGTGCCTGAGTTTGATGACCGGATTGGACCGCTGCTGGAGGTCGCTCAACAAACCTGCCAGCCCGAGGGTGAGGCCGGTGGATCCGGCATGCCGGGCAGCCGCGACAACCGCTTCTATCGCAAGGCGGTGAGCACGGAGATCCTCCGGGAAATCCGGCCCGATGGGGCGCTACGCGCCTATCTCATGCACGGTATCTGGGAGTCGGTGTGGGATCACGAAAATTCGCATCTTGACGCGCGCTTCAGGGCCGCAGCGGCGCCGGTCGGCGCGATGGTGGAAGTTGGTCCAGTGGAACCCTTCTACCTCACCCGGCTCAGTGTGAGCCCGGTTTGAAGCCAGGAAGATGTGCTCTGGAGAATATGGCATGACTACGCAAACGCAAACCTCGAACATCCCTGCTGGAAAAGGGCACCGACCAGCCTGGCGGGCGTGGCTGGTGCCGATCCTGTTCATCCTGGCCTGGTGCCTGCTGTACAGCGTCCTCGAACCGGCAACGGGAGCGGTGATGCACCTGCTGCCCATGGCGTCCGACTCACGTCTGTATGGCGCAACGAGCTTCTTCCTGTTTGAAGTGCCCAAGGTGCTGATGCTGCTAACGCTGATCGTTTTCGTTGTTGGCGTACTCCAGAGTTTCTTCACCCCGCAGAAGACCCGCGCGATTCTGGCAGGCAAACGTCAGACGCTGGGCAGTGTTCTGGCAGCCGCACTCGGTATCGTCACGCCCTTTTGTTCCTGCTCGGCGGTGCCGATGTTCATCGGTTTTCTGACCGCTGGCGTTCCGCTCGGCGTCACCTTTTCGTTTCTGGTGTCGGCACCGATGGTCAATGAGGTTGCACTCGCCCTGCTGCTCGGCATGTTCGGCTGGAAGATCGCCGCGTTGTATCTCGGCCTGGGCCTGGCAATCGCCATCGTCGCCGGACTTGTCATCGGGCGTATGAATCCGGTGCAACTGGTCGAGCCCTGGGTATTCGACATGCCTGCCGTCAATGCTGACGAGGCCGGACTCGACTGGGCACTGCGCTTCGCACAAGGCTGGAAGCATGTGCGGGAGATCGTCGTGAAAGTGGCTCCCTACATTGTTGCGGGTGTGGGTGTGGGGGCATGGATCCACGGTTACGTGCCCGAGAACTTCATGGCGAGTCTGATGGGAAAGAGCGCCTGGTGGTCCGTACCGCTGGCGGTACTGATCGGGGTGCCGATGTATTCCAATGCCGCCGGGATCATTCCCGTGGTACAGGCGCTGCTTGGCAAAGGCGCGGCGCTTGGCACGACGCTCGCGTTCATGATGTCGGTGACCGCGCTGTCGTTACCTGAGTTCATGATACTGAAGAAGGTGATGCAACCCAGGCTGATCGCCCTGTTCGCCGCCGTGGTGGCGATCGGCATCGTTCTGGTTGGCTACGTTTTCAATCTTGTGATGTAGCCGCAATTTTATCCACAGGAGAAATGATATGAACGTCCCCCACCCGTAAGTCCGGTGGGGAAGTGAAGGAAGGGTGGATCCTCACGGGCCGACGGCATCAGAGTGCCCAAGGTGGGAGATCATGGCGATTTCCCAAGGCAAACCGGAGGATCCAAAGTGAACTGCTGCCTGCATCGGAATCGTGCCCAGGCAGACAGGAACGGGCGGGAAGGTCCAGTTGGGCAGTATCAGCAAAAGGGGCGACACGTATTTGCGCACGTTGCTGATTCACGGTGCCCGCAGCGTGCTGACACACGCGAAGGAGCCTGGTCCGTGGGTCGAACAGATCAGCAAGCGCCGGCCACCGAATGTGGTGACCGTGGCGCTCGCCAACAAGATGGCCCGGACGATCTGGGCGGTGCTGGCCCATGACCGGCCGTATGAAAAAGGGCATGTGAGTGTCAAGTCGGTTTGAGCGATTTGCACTCCATAGAGATTAACTTTTAACACAGGATGATACGTCGAAAGGTTGCGGTGGCGATCGTATGTGATGACTAAACAGGTAGGACTGGGACTTGCCAAACCTGCATGACCATACGAGCTTCAAGCTCGTCGGAGAAATGAGGCGCGAGTCAGCGGATTTCATAGGGGCCCGCAGCGTATCAGGCTGCAAGAAGGCCGGATATAAAGCTGCAACCCATCCTGTCTATGTCGGAACACCCGAAAAACCTTCGCAAACGGGGGACGTTCATATAAAGGATCATGATCGAAATCAAGGTACTTGGCACAGGCTGTTCGAAGTGCAAGGCTACGCAGAAGCTGATCGAAGATGTGCTCGCGGCGAAGCGTATCGCGGCGAGAGTAGAAAAGGTGGAAGACATCCCCGGCATCATGAAATACGGTGTGTTGGGCACGCCCGGCGTTGTGGTGAACGGCAAAGTGATGCACGCTGGCGGCGTGCCCAGCCGGGCACAGGTGGAAAGTTGGCTGGCCAGCGTGTCCTGAGGACCGGCATCCACGTCAGGCGGGGCATAAAGATGATTCTGGCAACCAGGCTTCAGAGGCAGGCTCTGATCTGATGGACAAGCTGACGCTCCCGGCGAGTACAGACTCGCGCGCCGCATTACCGGCGGTGACGCCGGGATTCATCCTGCTGTTTTTCTGTCTCTTTGGGGACGCTGACCGGAGAGCAGGACGTCGGCTCGCGTATTGAAAGATTCGAGCGCGATGCCCCGAGCTCGCCTTTCACGGCAGAGCAGTTGGCGGCGTATCAGACTCTTCGCGCCGAGACCGAAGCCCACGTTCTCGGCGTACCTTTCCTCGCGGCGGAACGGCAACGGCATTGGCCAGTCGGGCGCATCTTGTTCGATGTGGATAGTGCCACGCCCGAGACTCCCAACGTGGCAGACGTGCATCTTTACACGCATGTCGCAGGCATCGCGCTCTGGGAGGTCTGGTTACCTGGCCCGCGGCAGGGACTGGATGTCAGTCGCTGGATAGCGTGGCTGGATGATGATGATGTGCCCGAGGGCCTTCCGGCGAGGATGTGGCAGGTACTGCAACCGTTAAACCGCGAATTGGGCGGATCGGATCACTACCGGCAGTACTTGCCCTGCTGTGTACTTCGTCTGGAGGATCAAACGCTGGACGCCTTCCTGGACGGGTTCTCAAACGATATCGTGCGATTGCTGTGGCGCGACCGGTCCGCCCGGGCGCTCAAACAGACGGTGGTGGAAACCGAACTGGCGCGGGACTATTGTGCCCGCGAGGGTGGCATTACCCTGCTCGGCCGCCGTGCGGCACTCGACATCCATGACAGGCAGGACGACGCGACCATCCCCGCCTTCGACATCGGCGTGCCGCCGCGCAGCGCGATGCCGTTTGTCCTCACGCTGGAGCTGCTGCTGACCGAGCGCGCGGTACTGGTGCAGCTTGACGAACGCCTGGCTCGCACCGGGCCGACGACGATTGGCGGCTTGCTGGAATTGAGGCGGGAGGTTACCGACAGCCTTGAGGAATATTACGGCGCCACCATCGCGACGACACGATTCGGCGACACCGTGGCAGAAGACGGCGAGCGCATACTCGGTATCGTGGACGCCTACGATGCGGTGATGGAACGTCTTGAAACGGTGAGCTTCATGCTCACGACGCGCTACCAGTTGCGCATGACCGAGCTGCAGTTCTGGTTGACGGTCGTGTTCGGGGCGACGGAAATTGGTTTTATCGCGTCTGGCCTTGCCACCTGGTTCTACCAGTACCGAACTGGGCGCTGTACTGGCCTGGACTGTCGGCGCCGCGCTCGTGGCGGGCGGTGTGCTGGTTGCTCTGCTGAGAAGGCGGATGGAGAGGCTAT
The DNA here is from genome assembly GCF_059567945.1 of Paraburkholderia sp. BGA-UO-ETr-F12. Classification (NCBI taxonomy): domain Bacteria; kingdom Pseudomonadati; phylum Pseudomonadota; class Betaproteobacteria; order Burkholderiales; family Burkholderiaceae; genus Paraburkholderia; species Paraburkholderia sp. BGA-UO-ETr-F12. Next base: position 90,116 of record NZ_JCAQOZ010000024.1, read on the forward strand.
GACACAACCACGATTGCCTGATGACGCGCTCGCGCGTGCGAGTGATGTCGATGCATCCGTCGTCACGGCTGGTCACCTGGATAGCGAAAGAACCACAAGCGAAGCGCTGAACCGTGAATGCTTCTGTATCAGTCTGGATGCCGAGGCGCTGGACCGTGCGCTCGAATCGGAGTTGGGTCAGCCTGGCTTGTATGAACTGGTCAGGCAGCGCTGCCCCTACCTGTTTGCAGCACAGCCAGTTTTCATCTCCAATGTTCACGTGCAGCGCATGGCGCAAGTGGTGCAGGCTATCGAATCGGTGGTCGCACTGCCGGCGTACCAGCAGGAAGTTTTGGCGCGAGCCCCGGTCATCGCTCGTCACGAGCCGGGCAACCGGGGGGTGTTCTACGGCTATGACTTTCATCTGGACCAAGGCTCCCTGGGACTGATCGAAATCAATACCAACGCCGGTGGGGCGTTGCTCAATGCCGTCCTGGCCCGGGCGCAGCGCGCCTGCTGCCCCGCAATGGCAGGCATGGTTCCGTCTCCAGCGTCCATCGACGCGTTCGAGCGTGGCATCGTCGCGATGTTTCTCAGTGAATGGCGACTGGCAGGACGCACGCAACCGCTGCGCACTATCGCAATCGTTGACGAAGCGCCGGAGCAGCAATATCTGTATCCGGAATTCATACTATTCCAGCGCCTGTTCGAGCGCCACGGCATCTCGGCCATGATCGCCGATCCTGCCGCGTTGGTGCTGCGGGCCGGTGCGCTTTGGCACAACGGGACGGAAGTCGACCTTGTCTATAACCGGCTGACGGATTTCGCATTGGCGGACCCCAACAGCGCGCCGTTGCGGGAGGCCTACGTTCAACGCAGCGTCGTGCTCACGCCGCATCCGCGAGCTCATGCTCTGTACGCGGACAAGCGAAACCTCGCACTGCTCAGCGATGCCAGCAGCCTTCGGGAACTTGGCGTATCGCCGTCCGCGCGAGCGATGCTGCTGGACAGCATCCCGCACACGGAAATTGTTGACGTCGCGCATGCCGAACGCTTGTGGACGGAGCGACGTACATTGTTCTTCAAGCCGACCGCGGGATTCGGCGGTCGTGCCGCGTATCGTGGTGACAAGGTCACGAAGCGCGTATGGCAGGACATCCTCGCGGGTGACTATGTGGCCCAGACCATGGTTGCGCCTGGCCTGCGGATCATCGGGCACCACGACGTGGCACAGGCGCTCAAGTTCGATTTGCGCAACTACGCATACGACGGCTCGGTTCAATGGGTTGCGGCTCGCCTGTATCAGGGCCAAACCACGAATTTCCGAACACCGGGCGGTGGGTTCGCACCGGTGTATACCAGCGCGGATGGCCAGTCCGGCGACAATCCCGTCGCAGCGAGTGGGCAAGACATAAAAGACATAAGCCCCGGCCGGACAACGACGGCGTCCGGTTCGGACCCAGGAGGCAAAGCAGGCCGCCCTCGATTGAGTTGAGTCGACACGGGACGATGACGCATCAGTTCGATGGATTGATCTTGCGACAAGGGTAATGGCGATACGGGAAACACACAGAAAGCTGGCAGGCGCTCGGCCGCTAGACCCTGTCGACATGCTCAATCGCGCCCGTTTCGACCTGAATCGTAGGGTGCGTGATGCTGAAGCGGGCGTGCAGCGTTTCGTCGAGTTCGCGAAGAAACGCATCGCCGGGGTGGCCGTCCGGCATCACGAGATGCGCGGTCAGGGCCACTTCGTGGGTGCTCATTGCCCAGACGTGAAGGTCATGCACGGCCTGAACACCAGGCAGTGCCAGCAGAGTCTGGCGCAGGGCCGAAAGGTCGACATGTTCGGGGACGCCGTCAAACAGCAGATGCAAAGATTGCCGCAGGAGCGACCAGGTGCCGACGACGATCACGGCCGCAATCGCCAGGCTTACAGCGGGGTCGATCCAGGTCCATCCCTGCCAGACATAGAGTGCTCCTGCGAATACCACGCCGACCGAGGTCAGCGCGTCGGCGAGCATGTGGAGGAAGGCGCCGCGTATATTCAGATCCTCTTTCCCGCCGGCCATGAACAGCGCCGCCGTAATGCCGTTGACGGCGACGCCGATGCCGGCAACCACCATCACCGTTGTGCCTTCGACAGGAGCGGGCGAGTGTAATCGTTGCACCGCTTCCCACGCTAACGAACCCATCGCCACAAGCAGGATCACGGCATTGGCAAAGCTCGCCATGATGGAGCCACGGCGCCAGCCGTACGTGTGGCGGTCATTCGGGCGCAGACGATCGGCCGCCAGGGCCGCCCACGCCAGCAGAAGCCCGCCCACGTCGCTGAGGTTGTGTCCCGCGTCAGCGAGCAGCGCGAGCGAGCCGGCACGCCAGCCGAAAATCGCTTCGATCACCACGAAGATCATATTGAGCGCAATGCCGATCGCGAACGCGCGGCCAAAGCTCGACGGCGGGGGATCGTGGTCGTGGGCGTGACTCAAGGCCATCGCTTCCTTTCGCTTCGCGCGGACATCACAACACCTCAAGCGCGAGCGCAATGCCCTGACCGCCTCCGATGCATAGCGTAACGATGCCACGTCGTCCGCCGCCCCGCTGCATCTGGTGCACAAGACGGGTCGTCAGGACAGCGCCACTTGCACCAATCGGGTGTCCATGGGCAATCGCACCGCCTTCCGTATTGACGATGTCTTCCGCAAACCCCAACTCACGCAGGCACGCCAGCGCGATCGCTGCAAATGCCTCATTGATTTCCACACGGTCCACGTCGGCCACCGACCAGCCAGCACGATCCATGGCCTGCCGCACGGCGGGAATGGGTCCCAGGCCGAAGAAGCCAGGCTCGACGGCCCCCACGCCATAACTGACGATCCGCGCCATCGGGGTCAGGCTGTTGCGCTCAGCCCAGCCGCGCCCGGCAACGATCATCGCGGCGGCTCCGCTGTTCAGGCCGGGCGCGTTGCCAGCCGTGATAGTGCCGTCCTTGCGGAAGGCCGGTTTAAGCGCGGCGAGCGATCCGGCTGTGGTCTCAGGCCGATTGTGTTCGTCCCTGGCAAATACAGTCGGTCCCTTGCGACCGGGCACCTCGACTGGCGCGATCTCGGCGTCGAACAGGCCCGCAGCCTGGGCCTCGGAAAAACGCTGCTGTGAGCGCAGCGCCCAGCGGTCCTGGTCTTCCCGGGAGATGCCGCACTGCGTCACCAGGTCCTCGGTATGCCAGCCGGAATGCTGGCCGCTGAAGGCGTCGTTGAGCCCATCCATCAGCATGCTGTCGAACAAGGTCACGTCGCCCATGCGGGCGCCCCAACGCCCCTGCGGAAACAGGTAAGGGCTGCGATCCATGTTCTCCATCCCGCCGGCGATCGCACAATCGATCATGCCGGCCCAGATTTCCGTCACTGCGCTAGCGATCGCCTGCGCGCCCGAGCCACAGACGCGGTTGACGGTGAGCGCAGGAACTTCGACCGGCAGCCCGCCGGCGATACCTGCCTGCCGCGACGGGTTCATTTTTACCCCGGCCTGAATCACATTGCCCATGACGAGCGATTGAACCTTGTCCGCGGACAGTCCGGCACGCTTCAGACTTTCGCGGATAACGACAGCGCCGAGCGCTGGTGCTGGCACATCCCTGACTGCCCCGCCGTAAGTGCCTATCGCGGTGCGGACCGGGCTGCACAAGACGACCTCTATGTTGCTCATGGACTTGCTCCTGACAGTAATGGCGCGTAAATCACATGGCGCGCCGGATCGTGCCGGACAAAGCGGTGCCCGGGGCGATGGTGTTAAAGACGGTTCCGTATTTCTTCACGTTCTGATGCAACAGATCGAGTTGCCGATCGTCCTCGTCCGTGTCGACGACGATTTCATAGTCGACGGATTCGAGACGGGGCGGTTTATCCTGGCGGACTCCACGTACACGCACCTCGACGCCGCGTAGCTGAAACTTGATGATGGGGGCGACGCGCTCGATACTCTTGAGCATGCACGCCGACAGCGCGGCGAGTAGCAACTCAGCCGGATTCAGCGCGTCTTCGCGACCGCCCAGGTCCGTGTCGAGGGTGATCGATGCCTGCTTGCAATGCGCGACACTACCGTGTGCGTCGATGCGTTGGGCGTGAACCAGAAAAGTCATCTTTCGCTGTATTTCGCTCATCGGAACATACTCCTGATCCTGGCTTAGTTATGCCCAAGGCGCGCGTCTAAAGACTGACGTGTCTCCGCGCCGCAGTACCGCGGCAACGTTCCGGTTTCGCCGATCACCAATCGCGCTGGGTAAGTCCTTGCGAAACGGTTCCCTGGCTTGACTCGATGAGGTGCTACGTAATGCCTTGGAGTCCCCGCCCGGCGCTGCGCGTGCCTTGATGCCGGTACCATGATGTCGGCGGACGCCACGAGATGACTTGATCCAGGTCAACGAGTCTATTGTGCCCGAGAGGCATGCTGACGCGAGCATCACCCGGGTCTCAATGAAAGAAGTTCCCGGCTTGAATGACGGTAGCGATGGTGGCGCGACGATCCATGAAAAATGAGGGAACGGCCTTGAAGGATATCGAGCAGGAAGTCGGCCAGCTCTGGGAGCGGATCAATCTCATGCAGGCACAGACCGAGGCGGTCGAAACCGTGCTCCAGGCTACATTGCCGCTCGTGCAGGATTTGCCGGCGTTTTCGGTGGCACTGCGTGAGATCCTGAATGAACGGAAGGCAAACTGGCTATGTCGCGGCGTTGACGAGAAATTCTCGACCGAATACACCGAGCGTCTGCTTTCATTAGTGCCTCAGCATGTCATGGACATCGTGAAGATGTCGTAGCCCTGCTTACTTTCATCGAGGATGAGGAATGGTGAGGCTCGGGTGGCAGTGCGACAAGAATTGCCGTGGGTTCATGGTTCCTGTGCGTCCCGACAAAGCGAATCAGAAATTCTGCCGGGGAGCAGGCAAGCTTCGACGGGTATCGGCCGAGGCCTTCCAGATTCGGCCTCCTGCATCTCAGGTCCATCGCAGCACGCACGAGCGTGACTGCCGGATCAGGTTGCGCATCCTTCCGCTCGCCGTGTCAGGCCGCACATCGTCACGATCCCGTGCAAGCAGTGCGAACGTCACCCGTTCTTCCTTGAGGTCGACGCCGCGACCGTCGCACGGTGCTCGATCGAACTTGCATGTGAGTCTATACAATCTTCCATGTTTCTACTATCATTGAAACATGAAAACTAATTCTATCGTCCGCGCTCTTGGCGCCCTGGCTCAGGAATCCCGGTTGGCCGTCTTTCGGCTTCTGGTGGAAACCGGCCCCGGTGGCCTGCCTGCAGGCCAGATTGCCGAGCGCCTAGGTATCGCACCGTCATCACTGTCCTTTCACATGAAAGAGCTCGCCTACGCGAATCTCGTCACGGTCGAGCAGCGTGGCCGCTTCATGATCTATTCGGCCAACTACGCGGCCATGAACGACCTGCTGGCCTTTCTGGGGTCGTCTCAGAAAACGGAAAATTAAGCACGTTAAGCTCCAATTTCGCGCAGGTACTGGTACAACGTTTCGCGGCTGATGCCAAATTCACGGGCCAGCTTTGCCTTTTGTTCGCCGGCCTTGACGCGTTGCAGAAGTTCAGCGGCGCGTTCGGGCGAAAGCGCTTTCTTGCGGCCCCTGTAAGCTCCGCGCTGTTTGGCGAGCGCGATGCCTTCCCTCTGCCGTTCGCGGATCAATGCTCGCTCGAACTCGGCGAACGCGCCCATGACCGACAACATCAAGTTCGCCATCGGCGAATCCTCACCGGTGAAGGTCAGGCATTCTTTGACGAACTCGATGCGCACACCGCGCCTGGTCAGCTTTTGCACAAGGCGGCGCAGGTCATCGAGGTTGCGGGCCAAGCGATCCATGCTGTGCACCACCACCGTATCTCCTTCGCGCACGAAGGCCAGCAGCGAGTCAAGTTCCGGGCGCTGGGTGTCCTTGCCCGATGCCTTGTCGGTGAATACCTTTCCGACTTCGACCTGTTCCAGTTGCCGCTCCGGGTTTTGGTCGAAGCTGCTGACCCGGACGTAGCCGATACGTTGACCTTGCAAGATGCCCCCAAACAGAAAAGTGTCAGGAATAAATCTATGACCTTGCGCAGCTTGTGTCAATAAATTAAGCGATGGAGTCTATCCGGACGTTTCTGGGTAGGCTGTCCTGACGTCCGGTTAGGGCATAGTCTAAGCAGACAGGTCAACGCACTTGCATCATTTTGATGGTTGTAGTATTATTTAAATATGGAAAAGCAAGCCGCAACATCAATTTTCGAATCCCTCTCATCGGGCCTGCGCTTGGACGTGTTCAGGCTGTTGGTCAAGAAGGGGCCGGACGGCATGGTGGCAGGCGCGATTGCTAACGCGCTGGATATACCGCCGGCCAACCTCTCCTTTCACCTGAAGGCGTTGTCACAAGCTCGCCTGGTGACGGTTGAGCAAGAGGGCCGTTTCCAGCGTTACCGAGCGGACATCCCGTTGATGTTGGATCTGATCGCGTACCTCACGGATGAGTGTTGCACTGGCAGTCCCGCTAAATGCGTAGAAATGGTTGCTGCCTCGAACTGCGCCAAGGAACTGTTGCCCGCCCTGTCACCCACTCCAACGAAAGCGATAACATGAATATCCTGTTTCTTTGTACCGGTAACTCCTGCCGTTCTATATTGGCGGAAGCGACCTTTAACCACTTGGCTCCGACAGGATGGAAAGCGATGAGTGCGGGAAGTCAGCCGACCGGGACCGTCCATCCGCGTTCCCTGGCGCTCTTGGCGCGTGAAGGTATCGACACGAACGGACTGCACAGTAAATCGTGGGACAACCTGCCGCTGGCTCCGGATGTGGTCATCACCGTGTGCTCGAATGCTGCTGGGGAAACCTGTCCGGCGTATCTTGGCTCGGTACTGCGTGCGCATTGGGGTGTTGACGATCCCGCTCATGCCACAGGGACCGAAGCGGAAATCGAAGCCGCGTTCACGACGGCCTACCGTATCTTGCGGCGTCGCATCGAAGCCTTCCACGCGCTGCCGTTGGCGCAACTTGCGCACGACCGGACACGCTTGAAGGCGGAACTGGATCGGATTGGGGTGCTTTCGGCGTAGTTTTTTTGACTTATATTTGAATACTTGATGGAGAGTTTAAATGAAGAAGATCGAAGTGTTTGACCCATCGCTGTGTTGCAGCACCGGCGTCTGCGGCGTGGAGGTTGACCAAGCCTCGGTGACTTTTGCTGCTGATGTTGATTGGGCGAAGCAGAACGGCGCGCACATCGAACGCTACAACCTGGCGCAGCAGCCACAGATGTTTGCCGAAAATGCGACCGTAAAAGGTTTTTTGCAGCGCTCCGGTCAGGATGCGCTGCCACTGATCCTGGTCGATGGTGAAGTGGCCCTCGCAGGGCGTTACCCCACCCGCGATGAGCTGGTCCGCTGGGCTGGGTTGGCGGCTGCGCCGTCCATGAAAACCCCGTCTGGCGGCTGCTGCGGTGGCGGCAGCCGCACCTGCTGACCCCGTTCATCATTGGTTCATTATTTAAAAGGACTTCATCATGCTTTTTCTACAAAACCCACCCGCTTTCCTGTTTTTTACTGGCAAAGGCGGCGTCGGCAAGACCTCGCTGTCCTGCGCCACCGCCATTCATCTGGCCGGGCAGGGCAAGAAAATACTGCTGGTCAGCACTGATCCGGCGTCCAACGTCGGTCAGGTATTCAGCCAGGAAATCGGCAACAAAATCACCACCATTTCCACCGTAGCGGGGCTATCAGCCCTGGAAATCGACCCACAGCAGGCAGCGCAGCAATACCGCGAACGCATCGTTGGCCCGGTGCGCGGCGCTCTGCCAGACGACGTGGTCAAAGGTATCGAAGAACAGCTCTCCGGAGCCTGCACCACCGAAATCGCGGCCTTCGACGAGTTCACCGCGTTGCTGACCGATGCGACACTGATTGCCGACTACGATCACATCATCTTCGACACGGCGCCGACCGGTCATACCATCCGTCTGCTGCAACTTCCGGGCGCGTGGAGCGGCTTCATCGAGAAGAATCCGGAAGGAGCGTCCTGCCTGGGACCGCTGGCAGGTCTTGAAAAGCAACGCCAGCGTTACGCTGAAGCGGTCAAGGCGCTGTCCGACCCTGAGCGCACGCGCCTGATATTGGTCGCCCGCGCGCAGAAAACCACGCTGGACGAGGTCGCACGCACGCACGAGGAACTGGCCGCCATCGGCCTGTCCAGGCAGAACCTGGTCATCAACGGTGTGCTGCCGGAAAGCGAAGCCGTTCACGACGCGCTGGCCGCTGCCATCCATCGCCGTGAACAGGAGGCCATCGCCAACATGCCCGCCGTGCTGCGCGACCTGCCCCTCGATCAACTGCCGCTCAAGGCATTCAACCTGGTCGGTGTCGAGGCGCTGAGCAGCCTCTTCTCCGATCGAGACGAGGCTGCGCCCGTCGTCGCCGGTGCGCCTGCCAAACCCGTTGACCTTCCGCCGTTGTCGACGCTGGTTGATGAGATCGCTGAAACGGGCCATGGCCTGATCATGATGATGGGCAAGGGCGGCGTCGGCAAAACCACCCTGGCGGCTGCGGTGGCGGTGGCGCTGGCCGAACGCGGCCTGCCCGTGCATCTGACAACCTCTGACCCCGCCGCACACCTGACCGACACGCTGGCCGGTTCGCTGGACAACCTGGAAGTCAGCCGCATCGACCCCCAGGCGGAGACCGAACGTTATCGCCAGCATGTGCTGGTCACCAAAGGCAAGGATCTCGATGCCGAAGGCCGTGCCATGCTGGAAGAAGACTTGCGCTCGCCCTGCACCGAAGAAATCGCGGTGTTCCAGGCGTTCTCGCGCGTCATCCGCGAGGCCGGTAAAAAGTTCGTGGTGATGGACACCGCACCAACCGGCCACACCCTGCTACTGCTCGACGCCACCGGGGCTTATCACCGCGAAGTGGCCCGTCACGCCGAGTCGAACGTGCGCTACACCACGCCGATGATGCAGTTGCAGGACCCGGCGCGCACCAAGGTGATGATTGTGACCTTGGCGGAAACCACGCCGGTGCTGGAAGCAGCCAATTTACAGGAAGACCTGCGCCGCGCTGGCATTGAGCCGTGGGCCTGGCTGATCAACAACAGCCTGTCCGCCGCACCAACCGCGTCACCCTTGCTGAAGCGGCGGGCCGCGTTTGAGCTGACCCAGATCGAGGCGGTTCGCACCCGCTACACCAAACGCGTCGCCCTGGTGCCGATGCAGGCGGAAGAACCGATTGGCATCGAACCCTTGCTAGCCTTGGTCGAGCCGCGGAACGGGTTCGGCCTTGGCGGCGCGAAACATCAAAAGGTGGCGCTATGACGCGTCTGCTCATCATCGGCGGCAGCGATGCGGGCATCAGCGCGGCGCTGCGGGCTCACGAGCTCGATCCCCAAACCGAGGTATCGGTTCTACTGGCCGACGAGTACCCGAATTACAGCATCTGCGGCCTGCCCTTTTACCTCAGCGGCGAGACGCCGGATCACCGGCAGCTTGCCCATCGCACCGCGTTCGACGGAATCGAAATCCTGACGAACCATCGGGCCGTATCGGTTCATCCAGCGGCCAAGACGGTCGATGTCGTGCGCGGGGCGAACGGCAGTGTGAAGACGTTGCGCTATGACCACCTGGTCATCGCGACCGGTGCCGTCCCAGTCCGTCCCCAAGGGTTGCCCGGCCTCGATCTCCCCGGCGTTTATCTCCTGCACACCATGGGAGATGGCTTCGCTGTCCATAGCCGTCTCATGGGCGGCGAGACACGCTCGGCCATCATTATTGGCGCTGGCTACATCGGCGTGGAGATGGCCGACGCGCTGCGGCATCGAGGGATCGATGTCACACTCGTAAGCCATACCGATCCCGTGTTCCCAAGCGTCGATCCGTCGTTCGGTAGGCTGATCGGGGAGGAGCTGTCACGGCATGGCGTGCGCGTCGTGGTCGGTTGCACCGTGGAACGAATCGAAGCCGCCGATAACCGGCGTGGTCTCACGGTATCGGGTTCGGGCGGGTTTACCGCCTCTGCCGATCTGGTGCTGGTCGCCACCGGCGCGCGACCCGACACCACCCTAGCCGCCGCTGCGGGGATTGCGCTGGGGCCCTCTGGCGCCATCCGCGTCACGCAGCGCATGGAAACCACGCTACCCGGCATTTGGGCCGCCGGCGACTGCGCCGAGACCTGGCATCGGATACTCCAGCGGCCAGCGTACCTGCCACTCGGGACGACCGCGCACAAACAGGGCCGTGTGGCCGGCGAGAACGCGGTAGGCGGGGAGCGTCTGTTCGCGGGCTCGGTCGGCACCCAAACCGTGAAAGTGTTCGAGTTGGCAATCGCACGGACGGGCTTGCGCGAAGCCGAGGCGCGCACGGCCGACTTTGATCCCGTCACCATCGAGACTGAAACCTGGGATCACAAGGCCTACTACCCTGGAGCGCAGAAGCTCCGCGTCCGGGTGACCGGTGATCGCCGGACTGGCCGGCTCCTGGGCGCGCAGATCCTCGGCCCCTGGCGCTCGGAGGTGTCGAAACGCATCGACGTGTTCGCAACGGCACTGTTCCACGGCATGGGCGTCGAAGACTTGAACGATCTCGATCTCAGCTACACACCGCCCTTCGGCAGCCCGTGGGACGCGGTGCAGATGGGCGCGCAGGCCTGGACGAGCGTGATGAAAAACGAAGTGGCAAGTTGTTCACCGCCCATCGACCCACAAATTTTAGGAAGGAGCACACCATGAAAGTTCGCGACCTGATGACCCCAAACCCGATACAAATCGCGCCCGAGACGGCTGTGGCGGAAATCGCCCGCATCTTGATTGAACACCGCATCAACGGCGTTCCGGTCACCGATACTGAGGGACGTCTGCTCGGCATCGTGACCGAGGGTGATTTGGTCCATCGCGCCGCCGACGAGCGGTTGGAGCCGCGCGAATCGGTCTGGAAGGAGAACTTCTACCGCTCTGTGTTTCGCCGGCGCACACCCGAGACGGACAAGACCGAGGGCCGCACGGCCGCGCAGGTCATGACGCGGGAAGTCCTTACCGTGGCGCCCGAAGACCATGTCACCGTGGCCGCGCGTCTGCTCGCGGATCACAACATCAAGTCTCTGCCCGTCATCGAAAACGAGCGGCTGATCGGCATCATCTCGCGCTTCGATTTGATCAAGCGACTGGCCAGCAACCGCGGATATCTTCAACCCCATGAGCAAGGACTGAGCTAATGTTGACCGCTTTTTTAATTTTTATCGCCACCATCGTACTGGTCATCTGGCAGCCGAAAGGTTTGGGTGTGGGCTGGAGTGCCCTGCTGGGCGCCGCACTGGCACTGCTAGCCGGCGTGGTGCATCTGGGTGATATTCCAACGGTTTGGGGTATCGTCTGGAATGCCACCATCACCTTCATCGCCGTCATCATCATCAGCCTGCTGCTTGATGAAGCCGGTTTTTTTGAGTGGGCGGCGCTACATGTGGCACGCTGGGGTAACGGTAACGGACGCAGGCTGTTCGCCTTTTTCGTGCTGCTGGGCGCGGCCGTGGCGGCACTGTTCGCCAACGACGGCGCGGCGCTGATCCTGACACCGATCGTAATGGCGATGCTGCTGGCGCTCAGGTTCAGTCCAGCGGCGACGCTGGCCTTCGTGATGGCGGCTGGCTTTATTGCCGATACCGCCAGCCTGCCACTGGTCGTCTCCAACCTGGTCAACATCGTCTCAGCCGATTTCTTCAAGATCGGCTTCACCGAGTATGCCGCCATCATGGTGCCGGTCAACATCGTCGCCGTCGCTGCCACCCTGGCGATGTTGATGTGGTTCTTTCGCCGCGACATCCCGAAAGACTACGATGTTATGCAACTAAAAAACCCGCGTGAGGCGATTCTTGACAGCGCCACCTTCAAGGCCGGTTGGTGGGTATTGGCGCTGCTGCTGGTTGGCTTTTTCGGGCTGGAACATGTCGGCGTGCCGATCAGCGCTGTAGCGTCAGCCGGAGCGCTGATTCTACTGGGTGTGGCGGCGCGCGGCCATGTGATCTCCACCCGCAAGGTGCTCAAAGAAGCGCCTTGGCAGATTGTGATTTTTTCACTTGGCATGTACCTGGTGGTCTACGGCCTGCGCAACGAGGGTCTCACCGAACATATCGCCGGACTGCTCGATTACTTCGCACAAGGAGGCGTATGGGGCGCAGCTTTCGGGACGGGCATTCTCACCGCGCTGCTATCGTCGGTCATGAACAACATGCCTACGGTGCTGGTGGGTGCACTCTCCATTGATGCCACGAGTGCAACCGGTGTGGTCAAGGACGCGATGATCTACGCCAATGTGATCGGCAGTGACCTCGGGCCGAAGATCACCCCCATCGGATCGCTGGCGACGCTGCTCTGGTTGCATGTGCTGGCGCGCAAGGGCATGACGATCACTTGGGGTTATTACTTCAAGGTGGGTGTTGTACTAACTGTTCCTGTACTGGCAGTGACACTAGCTGCGCTAGCTCTTCGCCTGAGTCTCACTTGATGCGAGCGGAGCGCTGTTTGCGGACATGCAGTATTGGAGTAAAGAAGGGTGAGCGGCTTGGCGTATGGCTATTCTCTTGAGTGCGGTCATCGGGATACCGCTCTATATCCGCGCCTTTTTTTAGTGGAACTGGATTTACTCGGCCACAGAAAGAAAAAGAGCATCCATGCCACGCCGTTCGATCCTGTCCGCCGCCGAGCGTGACAACCTGCTTGCATTGCCGGACGCCAAGGAAGAGCTGATCCGTCACTACACGTTCAGCGACACCGATCTGTCCAGCATCCGGCAGAGGCGCGGCCCGGCCAACCGCCTTGGCTTCGCCGTGCAGCTCTGCTATCTGCGCTTTCCCGGCGTCATCCTTGGCGCCGATGAACCGCCGTTTCCGCCCTTGCTGAAACTGGTCGCTGACCAGCTCAAGATTGGCATCGAAAGCTGGGGTGAATATGGGCAGCGGGAGCAGACCCGGCGCGAGCACCTGGTCGAGCTGCAAATGGAGTTCGGCTTCCAGCCGTTCACCATGAGCCACTACCGGCAGGCTGTTCAGTTGCTGACCGAGTTGGCCATGCAGACCGACAAGGGCATTGTGCTGGCCAGCGCCTTGATTGAGCATCTGCGGCGGCAGTCGATCATCCTGCCCGCTCTCAACGCCATCGAGCGCGCCAGTGCCGAGGCCATCACCCGCGCCAACCGGCGCATCTACGATGCCCTAGCCGAACCGTTGTCGAACGGGCACCGTCATCGTCTCGACGATCTGCTAAAACGCCGCGATAACGGCAAGACAACTTGGCTAGCCTGGCTGCGCCAGTCGCCCGCCAAACCGAACTCCCGCCACATGCTCGAACACATCGAACGCCTCAAAGCCTGGCAGGCCCTCGACCTGCCCGCTGGCATCGAGCGGCTGGTGCACCAGAACCGCCTACTCAAGATCGCCCGTGAGGGTGGCCAGATGACGCCCGCCGATCTGTCCAAGTTCGAGCCGCAGCGGCGCTACGCCACCCTCATGGCGCTGGCCATCGAGGGCATGGCCACCATTACCGATGAAATTATCGATCTACATGACCGCATTCTGGGCAAGCTGTTCAACGCTGCCAAGAACAAGCATCAGCAGCAGTTCCAGGCATCCGGCAAGGCGATCAACGCCAAGGTGCGCCTGTACGGGCGCATCGGTCAGGCGCTAATCGACGCCAAGCAATCGGGCCGCGACCCGTTCGCCGCCATCGAGGCCGTCATGTCCTGGGATGCCTTCGCCGAGAGCGTCACCGAGGCGCAGAAGCTCGCGCAGCCCGATGACTTCGATTTCCTGCATCGCATCGGCGAGAGCTACGCCACCTTGCGCCGTTACGCGCCGGAATTCCTTGCCGTGCTCAAGCTGCGGGCTGCTCCCGCCGCCAAGGACGTGCTTGATGCCATCGAGGTTCTGCGCGACATGAACATCGACAACGCCCGCAAGGTGCCCGCCGATGCGCCGACCGGCTTCATCAAACCGCGCTGGCAGAAGCTGGTCATGACCGACGCGGGCATCGACCGCCGCTACTACGAACTGTGCGTGCTATCGGAGATGAAGAACGCGCTGCGCTCCGGCGACATCTGGGTGCAGGGGTCGCGCCAGTTCAAGGACTTCGAGGACTACCTGGTGCCGCCCGCGAAATTCGCCCGCCTCAAGCAGGCCAGCGAATTGCCGCTGGCCGTGGCCACCGACTGCGACCAGTACCTGCACGACCGGCTGACGCTGCTGGAAACACAGCTTGCCACCGTCAACCGAATGGCGCTGGCCAACGAGCTGCCGGACGCCATCATCACGGAGTCGGGCCTGAAGATCACGCCGCTCGACGCGGCAGTGCCCGACACCGCACAGGCCCTGATCGACCAGACCGCAATGATCCTGCCGCACGTCAAGATCACCGAATTACTGCTGGAGGTGGACGAATGGACGGGTTTCACCCGGCACTTCGCGCACCTGAAATCCGGCGACTTGGCCAAGGACAAGAACCTGCTGATGACCACGATCCTCGCCGACGCGATCAATCTGGGCCTGACCAAGATGGCGGAGTCCTGCCCCGGCACGACCTACGCCAAGCTGGCCTGGTTGCAAGCCTGGCACGTCCGCGATGAAACCTACGGGGCGGCGCTGGCCGATCTGGTCAACGCACAGTTCCGGCATCCCTTCGCCGAGCACTGGGGCGACGGCACCACGTCATCGTCGGACGGCCAGAACTTCCGCACTGGCAGCAAGGCCGAGAGCACCGGCCACATCAACCCGAAATACGGGAGCAGCCCGGGACGGACGTTCTACACCCACATCTCCGACCAGTACGCGCCGTTCCACACCAAGGTGGTGAATGTCGGCGTGCGCGACTCGACCTACGTGCTCGACGGCCTGCTGTACCACGAATCCGACCTGCGCATCGAGGAGCACTACACCGACACGGCGGGCTTCACCGATCACGTCTTCGCGCTGATGCACCTGCTGGGCTTCCGCTTCGCGCCGCGCATCCGTGACCTGGGCGATACCAAGCTCTACATTCCCAAGGGTGAAACCGCCTATGACGCGCTGAAGCCGATGATCGGCGGCACGCTCAACATCAAGCACGTCCGCGCCCATTGGGATGAAATCCTGCGGCTGGCCACGTCGATCAAACAAGGCACGGTGACGGCCTCGCTGATGCTGCGCAAGCTCGGCAGCTATCCGCGCCAGAATGGTCTGGCCGTCGCCCTGCGCGAGTTGGGCCGCATCGAGCGCACGCTGTTCATCCTAGACTGGTTGCAAAGCGTCGAGCTGCGCCGCCGTGTGCATGCCGGACTGAACAAGGGCGAGGCCCGCAACGCGCTGGCCCGTGCCGTGTTCTTCAACCGCCTGGGCGAAATCCGCGACCGCAGTTTCGAGCAGCAACGCTACCGGGCCAGCGGCCTCAACCTGGTGACGGCAGCCATCGTGCTGTGGAACACGGTTTATCTGGAACGGGCCGCGAATGCCCTGCGTGGCCACGGCAAGCCCGTTGATGATTCTCTATTGCAGTATCTGTCGCCGCTGGGTTGGGAGCACATCAACCTGACTGGCGATTACCTCTGGCGCAGCAACGCCAAGATCGGCGCGGGCAAGTTCAGGTCGCTACGGCCGCTGCAACCAGCTTAACGTGCTTTATTTTCCGTTTTCTGAGACGACCCCTTTCTGACCGAGAACTGCTGCGGCGGAAATCCCTGCACGCCCGTCTGCGCCGGTTCTTGCANCTCTATTGCAGTATCTGTCGCCGCTGGGTTGGGAGCACATCAACCTGACTGGCGATTACCTCTGGCGCAGCAACGCCAAGATCGGCGCGGGCAAGTTCAGGTCGCTACGGCCGCTGCAACCAGCTTAACGTGCTTTATTTTCCGTTTTCTGAGACGACCCCAACCTCACCGGTTTGATCGAAGCCGGCGTTGTCAAGGATCCGCGCTACCAGTGCGTCCATCTCCATCGGATCGCCGCCGACCAGGTGTTTCAGGGGTTGGGCCGGCACACCAGGTTCGATACCCGCCCGGCGTTTCTCCACCATCTTCGAGACCTTGGTCGCGAGCAAGCCGATCATTGGCTTGACCAACACTTTGATGAACTCGGTCACGCGTCCACACTGGAGTTGCCCCCCTGTTTCGAACGGGCCACGTAAGCCGGGATCTGCGTTATGCCCCGGATGACCTTGCCTTTTGCGTGTGCGGCCGACACGCACAACCCGCAGCCCTGGAAGGAGAAATATATGAGACGGTCCATCGAACCCGGTTCGCCTGGTCGCCACCGAATCGGCGGCTATGCGGCGGCAGTCCTCGCGGTGCTGACCTGTCCATGCCACCTACCGCTGCTGCTCGTGCTGCTGTCCGGCACGGTGGCGGGCGGCTTTCTGGGCGCGCACATGGGCGTCGCGCTCGCAGTGTTCGCGCTGCTGTTCCTGTTATTACTGGTTATCGCCTGGCGGGCGCTGAGGGCTCGTGCGGAGAGCTAAGCATCGATGGCCATGCTGCCACACGCCGCGTCGGACCACACTGGCAGATATACCGTTTGACTCCGTACTAAGGTACGCATCTAAACTGGCAATAAGCCATTCCCCGCCGATGGCGCCATGATCACGGTCGTGCGCTACGCGGGAATCACACAGGGGAACAGTTCATGAGCAAACTCGTGATACCAGCCGCAATTGTGCTTTTCGTTGTGCTTGTCGTGGTCTGTTGTCTTTCGACCGTCACGTTGACCGGTTGACTCGCGCACCGGCCCGGACCGTGTGCCCGCGACTGTGGCCGCGCGTCGTCGGCTGTGCTTCCGGCACCTGATTTACAGGTTGGTGCCACGACTGCGGCTCTGAAAGGAGATAAGCGACATGATCCAACGTACGTTCCGCCTTACCGGCATGACCTGCGACCACTGCGCGCGCACCGTCGAGCAGGCGCTGAATGCCGTGTCAGGGGTCTCCGCCCGGGTTTCTTTCGAGCAGGGCCTGGCTTCGGTAAGCAGTCCTTCGGACGTGGGGGTGAGCAAGCTCATCGCAGCGATTCCCGCGCCCTATGTTGCCACGCTGCTCGAGGAGCAAAGCGCAGTCGCAGAGCCAGTAAGGCGGCGCGGCGCTCACGGTCTGCATATCGCCATTGTCGGGGGCGGCTCCGCCGCCTTTGCCTGCGCAATCCGTGCCGCCAACGAGGGGGCGCAGGTGACGTTGATCGAGAGGGCCGAGGTCGGCGGAACCTGTGTGAATGTTGGTTGCGTGCCCTCGAAGATCATGATTCGGGGCGCGGATGTGGCCCATCTGCAATCAGCCCATCCCTTTGATGGGATCGAGCACCGGACGCCCGCCCTCGATCGCGCCGCACTGGTCGCCCAGCAGCAGGCGCGCGTGCACGAGTTGCGCCAGGCGAAATACCAAAGCATTGTGGATGCCAACGCGAACATCACGCTGCTGCGCGGTAGCGCCCGATTTGTTGACGCCTCGACCCTGCTGGTGACGCGCCCGGACGGGACTGAGGCACGTCTGCTGGCGGATCGTGTGCTGATCGCCACCGGCGCCGCACCGGCGATCCCGCCTGTTCCCGGCCTGCAGGAGACGCCGTTCTGGACCTCGACTGAAGCCCTGGTCGCCGAGACCGTGCCCGAGCATCTGATCGTGCTGGGCGGCTCCGTGGTCGGGCTGGAGATCGGCCAGGCATTCCTCCATCTGGGCGCCAGGGTCACCGTGATTGAACTGTTCTCGCTGCTGCCCGGATTCGAACCGGAGATTGGCGCCGGGCTGCGACAGATCCTCGAACATGAAGGCGCCCGCGTGCTGACGCAGACCCAGATCACGCATGCCCGTTTCGAGCAGGGCCAGTTCATTCTGGAGGCCGGCGCGCAAACGGTGACAGGTGACCGGTTACTGGTGGCTACCGGGCGTCGGCCCAACACCGCCGGTCTTGCGCTTGCCGATATCGGCGTCGCGACCGATCGCTCCGGCGCCGTCGCGATCGATGATCACCTGCGCACCTCGGTCGAACATATCTACGCCGCGGGCGACTGCACCAGCCTGCCGCAGTTCGTGTACGTGGCGGCGGCGGCCGGCACGCGCGCAGCGGTCAACATGACGGGGGGCGTCGCGGCGCTGGATCTGGCCACGATGCCCGCGGTCGTGTTCACGTCCCCGCAGGTAGCGTCGGTGGGACTCACCGAGCAGCAAGCGAAGGACCGCGGACTCGACCCCGACACGCGCACCCTGGCCATGGCCGATGTGCCGCGCGCCCTGGCCAATTTCGATACGCGCGGCTTCATCAAGCTGGTGGCGGCCAGGCATACCGGGCAGTTGCTGGGGGTGCATGTTCTGGCAGCCGAGGCCGGCGAGATCATTCAGTCGGCGGCACTCGCGCTGCGCAACCACATGAGCGTACATGATCTCGCGGATCAGTTGTTCCCGTACCTGACGATGGTCGAAGGGCTGAAACTGTGCGCCCAGACCTTCACGATGGATGTAAAGCAGCTGTCGTGCTGCGCCGGGTGACCGATCAGTCTGCACCGGCGGGCCCAATGCTGGAGGAAGGCATCATGGACAAACCGCAACCGATCGACGCCGAGTTGCTGAGCTGCGCCGAGTGCTGCGCCGAAGTGCCAGTTTCTGCGGCGCTCAGCGCCGAGGGCACGGAATATGTGCTGCATTTCTGCGGAGCGGAGTGCTACGCGAAGTTCTGCGTACGCGCCAGCACAAGCATTTTTCCCGGAGACGACAACCGTGAAACGTGAGCGACCGCGCCGGCTGATCGCGGCCTCAACCTGATTACGGGCACGGGTCATCCCTTCGCACAGTACGGACGAGTCATGGCTTCCGGTTTGAGAGAACATCGAAATGAACGTAGGTGCGTGGTGCTGGACACGTTACAAAGACTGCGGAACGCGTTTCCACTGCAGGCACGCATTGAGCGCGCGCAGCCCGCGGTCCAGGCCGCGTATCGGCGTGTGCTGGCCCACTGGGTGCAGGAAGGCTCGTCCGATGCGATGCTGGATGTCGCGCCAACGCTGCTGCGGGCATTGATTGACATCGATGCGGTCGTGATCGACGCGCATGGCATCGGGTGTTACCCCTTTAGCGACCGCAAAACAGACATCCGTGTGCAGTTTGCGGACGGCAGCGTGCATGCGATGTGCGCGATTGCGGCGCTCGCGATCCCCCGTCTGACGCACCGCACGTCGTACATCGCGGCCCGATGCGCGCTATGCCGCTGCCATCTTGCTTGCGAGATCGCAGCCAACGGACACGTCGATGGCGGCAACCCGCAGGGGATCCGCGTGATCTGGCGCCCACACGCCGGGACCCGCCCGTGTGCGGACAGCCTGTGCATGGGCATCGTGTTCGTCTGTCGGCACTGCACCGTCCCGCCGGACGTCGCGCAATTCACGTTGCCGGAAGCCGCGGCGATCGGCAACGCCACCTTCTCGTTCCAGAGGCGCCTGCTGGGACAGACGCGGCCGCAGACCGGTTAGCAACATGAAGGTCGCAAGCGATATGCGGGCTCCCGTCGCCCTGGTGCTGTGCGGTGGTGGCAGCGGCGGGGCCATGGAGGTCGGCTTTTATCGGGCCATCCGGGAACTGGGGATAACGGTCGATTTCATCCTCGGCAGCTCGATTGGCGCGCTCAACGGGGCCTGCATTGCCGCCGGGCTGCCTGACGCGGAGCTCGCCGATCTGTGGTGTGCGTTCCGGCTGCGCAACGGCGTCTCGCTTAACTGGGCGGGGCTCCTGGCACCCCGGCGCTGTCCGGGTTGCTTCACGTTCGATCCGCTGCGCCGGCTGCTGCACCACGTACTGCCGGCCACCCGCTTCGAGGACTTACGGATCCCGTTGCATGTCGTGGGTACCGATCTTCAACTCGGCACCGCCGTCTACTGGAGCGGGACAGGAGATATTATCGAACCGGTGATCGCCAGCATGACGCTACCGGGTTTATTCCCGCCGGCAGAAATCGACGGCCACCAGTTCGTCGATGGCGGCATCGCGAACAATGTGCCGCTGGACCGGGCAATCGAGCTGGGCGCGCGCACCATCCTGATGGTGTCGTGCGCGTGCTGCGAATTGACCTCGCAACCATTTCAGGGAGCGCTGCGTATCCTTGCACGCAGTTTTTCGATCGCACTGGATCGCAAATTTGCGGTGGAACTCGAAAGCTGTGGCACACGGGTGCGCATCCATCAGGTGCGGCCGCGCTTTGCGCATGTGATCGATCTGCTGGACTTCGGCCATACCGCCGGATTGATCGACGCGGCGTACCGTCAGACGCTCGACTATTTCAACCAGCCGAACACCGGCGAGTCCGCACTCGATGCTGCGGTCGGCGGATCGGCCGTGGCGTCCCCTCCAGCCCGGACCAGCTGAGGGGTCTTCCTGCCTGACCTGCAGCGCTATCGTCGCCCGGACCGGTACGCAGACGTCGAACGCGTCACCCAGTCGGAGCGACGGACGTTGTGGCCGGGCGATGCGGGCTCAGAGGCTTGCAACTGGCTGGACAGTAGCTTTCGGTGCCAGTTAGACTTGAACGTCCGCCGAAGAAGTCATTCCGTCACAAACGTATTTTGCGGGGGACCGTGCGGTTTTCTCTTGAGTCCGTACCCCGCTCCGGGGCTACGGTACTTCGTGGGTAGCCCTGTCTTGCCGGACCCGGGGCTACCCACCTGAGATGGCCGTCCGCAGGCCGTTCCGCAAGCGTGCGGTCAACAGGGACCGCGGACGCAGCATCATCATGTCCGCCGGGCGAACCACGCTCACCCGGCGCAACGGCTATCACTCAGGTTACCAGCGAACGTAACACCTACAAGCTAGGAGACGCAGATGCTGAGCCCTCACGAATTCGCAACCCTGATGCTGGTCAAGGACGCCCCCGATCCCATTGAACTGGATCACGCCGACCTTGATTCCCTGCTCGAACACCAGCTTGTCAGCCTCGAAGAGCTCGCGTCCGGGCGCCAGGCGCCGCGCATCACAATCAAGGGATGTTCCGTCCTCAAGGCGTTCGGGCGTCTCCAGTAACGGATTGCGGGTGGGCTGCGGTGGGCCCGTGCGATCAGCGCACCTTACCCAACCTCATCGCCCGGTCGCGGGCACACCGCCGGACGATCTCCCTCGGCCACGGCGGCGTCGCATGTCAGACGCGCAACACGATCTGATTTCACACAGGAGCGAAGATGGCCAGGAATTACGATCTGATCGTCATTGGCACCGGAACCGCGGCCTCCGTCGCAGCCTTGCGCTGCCGGGCGGCTGGCTGGAGCGTTGCGGTCATGGACTACTTGCCGTTTGGCGGCACTTGCGCATTGCGTGGCTGCGATCCCAAGAAGGTACTGGTTGGCGCGGCCGACGCCCACGATCACGTCGGCCGGATGCGCGGTAAAGGTGTCGAAGGCGGCGTACCGTCGATCGCGTGGCAGGAGCTCATTGCATTCAAGCGGACCTTCACGGATCCTGTGCCAGCGATGAAAGAACAAGGCTTCGCGAACCACGGCATCGATTTCTACCACGGCAGTGCCCAGTTCTGTGGGCCCCGTTCGGTCACGATCGGCAACGAGACATTCGAGGCCCGCTTTGTTGTGCTTGCCGCCGGCGCGGTACCCAGGCCATTGGGCATTCCCGGCGAACAGCACGCGATTGACAGTACCCGCTTTCTCGAACTTGACCGGTTGCCGGAACGGATCATCCTGATCGGCGGGGGTTACATCGCGGCTGAGTTCGCCCACACCGCTGCCCGCGCAGGCGCAAAAGTGACCCTCCTGCAGCGCCGGGACCGGCTGCTGCCACGGTTCGATGCCGAGGTCGTCGGCTGGCTGATGAAAAAATTCGACCAACTCGGGATCGACGTTCGGCTCGAGGCAAACGTTGCCCGGATCGATCGGAACGGCGACGAATTCTCGGTCGCGGTATCGTCACGCGGCAGGGACGAACACCTGGCGGCCGATCTGGTGGTTCAGGCCGCGGGACGCGTTCCCGATCTCGGCCGGCTAAAACTCGATGTAGCGGGCATAGAGATCGGGGATGGCCGAATCAGGCTCAACGACTATCTGCAAAGCGTGTCAAATCCTGCGGTCTATGCGGCCGGCGATTTTGCCGCCAAAGGGCCGCCGCTCACGCCGGTCGCCGCCCATGATGCAAAGGTCGTCGCCGAAAACATCCTGAACGGCAATCGACGCAAGCCCAATTACGAGGGGGTACCCAGCGTCGCTTTTACCATCCCGCCACTTGCGTCAGTCGGTCTGACCGAAGCGGCTGCCCGGGCGCGCGGACTGAAGTTTCGCATGCAGCACCGGGAAGCCGCCAGCTGGTATACCGCCCGACACGTCGCGGAGACGGTCTACGGCTTCAAGGTCCTGATTGAGGAGGCTACGGACAGGATCCTGGGCGCACATCTGGTGGGTCCCCGTGTCGACGAAGTGATCAATGTGTTTGCACTAGCGGTTCGCCAGGGGATCACCGCCACTGATCTGAAAGCGACGATTTTTGCCTATCCGACGGGCGCCTCGGATATCGGCTACATGTTGTAACCCACCCTGATCGGAAAACGCTGCACTGCGAGATGGAGCAAAACCGTTGGACGGTCAGGCCGCGCTGGTCAGGCGCTCGAGTTCCGGTAGTGCGCAGCAGGCGTCGACCCGGCTGGCTCGCGTGTCACCGGAAGCATGATTTGCGTCAATTGTGTGCACCAGATGGTGCCATGCGCCGGACACGCGAACAGCGCTGCCGCCGCATGAAGCCAGCCGGACCGTACAATGATGCCAGGCACGACGTTTCGATCGAGCTGACTCAGTCGGAATTGCTTCGCGTTCCCCCGATGAGTCGAGGCACGGCAATTCCGATGGCGTGACGTTCGCGCTGCGGACAAAGCATTGCCTTGGCGTCTCGCCGGACCGTTTCAAGCTCGTCTTTCAAACGATCGATCGCCGCGTCGATCTCGGCATCGGCCGATAACGCCGCGCTAATCGCTACCGGGGCACCATTGATGTGGGTGCGCACGCCGATCTCCACATAGGGCCGACATGGATAACCATTGAATCCAGCCGCACCGGACGGCCCCATCGCGCAAAAGTAGAACATCGGTTCCCCTGAGTCGAAGGTCGATACGACACCGGGGCAACCCAAAAGCGGAGAACAAGTCCTGTCGTCTGCCACGGGCCTCGTGCTCCTCCAAAAATTACGCTATCCTGACAATGTATCTGCAGCGTCGGAGGCAGCAGATGTCACGTCGCTACTTTTTCGTGCCGCGCAAGGCGTGTTCGATAACGCGTTGAGTGGCCTCGGACGCAGCCGCAGCCGCAACATTGAAGTTGCTCCCGGCGACCTGAACCGCGTGCTCGGTGGCCTTGCGTACGGTCTCATTCAAGTCATGGGTGGTGGCGAGCGCCGACTTCCACGCGGCGACTGCAGCGTCGGAACCCGTTGGCGCGTTCCCTGCCAACTTATCGACGAACGCCTGGACCCTGCGATTCTGCGCGTCGCATTGCACCCCCGCGACCTTGGTGAATTCGGCTTGAGTGGCCGAGGCGATCTCCAGCACACGGCGGCTGTACGACAGGACCTGCTCGGCGGCTGGCTGCATCAGGCCGGCCTGAAGCGCGAGCAGTTCGTGCGCGTCTTTAGCGATCAGGGCTTTCTGGGCGTTTTGGTGCGTTTCCGCCAGCACCGACTGGAACACCTGCAGATTCAGGACGAACAGTTTCTGGACGCCGTCGAAGGCGCTGTTCGTCAGGCCGAAGAGGACCTCGAGCTGAGCGTTTTGGACGGTAGTGACGTGTTCGGCGGAAAACTGATTCATGATCGGCTCCTGAAAGTTGACTCACCGCATGCCGGAGCGCTTCCGGCGGTTATACCGAGCGCCGGTTTCCGTCGGCGAACACGGTGATGGATGACCGCTGCGATCGCCCTTCCAAACGCAGTCGCGAGGAATGCGTGAGGGACGCGATTGCGTCGGTGCAAATGCGCACAACCAAGGGGCCGAACAGCTTCCGCTCGCTGCAAATAGGCATTCGATTCATGAAAACCTCAGTGACTGCCGATGCGGATCGGTTGATGAAGCCACACTGAACCCGGCAAAGTACCCGTGTGCCAAGAGATCGGCCAATACAGCGGTGGCGTCGATGCCTGGATGATCGTCGAGCGCAGACCCCAGCGGGCATCGCGAGCACAGCGCGCAGGCAAAGCGCCAAACCGTCTCGTCGGCGCGGTCGACCGCGACACCCGATGTCCTCCTCTGAACCACCAGGCAAACCGGACCGCTCGACAAGTCGATCGCGGCGAGCGCTGCGTCATCGTCATTCAGTACGGCGTGCCAGATCGTGTCGGCAGGATATCCGGTTCGAACCAGGCTGACGGACGGGTGTGGCTCGAAACAGATCCGCGCGTAATCGTCGGCGTCAACCGCCGTCAGGGACGCGATCGTCAGCGCCGGCGCATCGGGGGCGTGAATGGTGCCGCTAACGGCCCATTCGAGCCGCGCTACGTCGGGCAGATAAGGCACCGACGCGGCTGGCGCGAACTGGTCGAGGAAGGTGGCAAAATCGCCACCGAACTCATCAAGGTAGCTACTGCGGGACGGGTGCCGCACGATAAACTCATGGGCTGTGGCGTCGAAGAATTCGGCGCCGACCAGACGGTCGACCGCAGGGTAGGATAGACGCAGCGCCCGGATCAGGGTTTGCGCGAAGGTGTTCCGGTAGACCGCCAGGCGGTCCTGCGGGGCGACCCCACCGGCAACGATATGTGCGATGGCGCCGGCTTAGACGTGGTCGACGATACCGCGCCGCATGGCGTCCTGTAGCTCACGCAGGGACGGCATGATCGCTCCCTTGCGTCAAGCGTGCGAGGTAGCGTCCGGCGTGTGCAGCCTCGTCGAGCAACACGTCCAGTGACGGGATGTTGGTGTCCCACTCGATCAGCGTCGGGACCGCGCCGAAGCGGGCCAGCGCTGCTTCATAGAGCGTCCAGACCGCTGGGGCGACACGCGAGCCGTGGTCGTCAATCCGCAGGGTGGCGCCCGAATCGAGCGTCGTCACGGAATGACCCGCAAGATGGATCTCGCCGATCGCGGCTGGGGGAAGCGCCTGGAGATAGGTCAGCGCATCCCAGCCGTGATTCTGGGCGCTCACATAGATGTTATTGACGTCACACAGAATCCCGCATCCGGTGCGCGTGGCGACGCTGGATAGAAACTCCCATTCGGGAATCGTCGAATGGCTGAACTGCAGGTAAGTCGACGGATTCTCGATGAGTATCTGCCGACCCAGCCGCGCCTGCGCCTGGTCGACGTGACGGCAGACGATATCGAGTGCTTCCTCGGTCATTGGGAGCGGCAACAGGTCGGCGAGATACGTTTGCCCGACAACGCTCCACGACAGATGCTCGGAAATCAGGTGCGGCTCGATCCGTTCGACTGCGCGTAGAAGCCGGTCGAGATGCGCGGCGTCCAGTCCGTCCGCACTGCCGAGCGACAGACCGACCCCATGCAGCGACACCGGGTAGTCGCCGCGCAACGCGTCCAGATAACGCAGGGGCGTGCCGCCGCCCATGTAGTTCTCGGTGTGGACCTCCAGCCATCCAACCGAAGGACGCGTGTCGACGAACGCCTGATGGTGCGCAAAGCGCAGCCCAACCCCTGCCGCAGCCGGGATCGAGCCGGCCGGCACGCGGCGGCTGCGTGGCAAGCTCATATCCGCATCCATCGTCGATCAGACCGGCTTCACGCTTCCGCCAGCGATCTTGCTGCACACGCCGGCTGGCACCAGAACGAATGACTTCGGGTCGCGTGCCTGGGTCGCCTGTCCGGCGCACGAATGGGCACCTCCGCCGCAGTCGTTTTTCGCAATCTCATTGATCCCATAGCATTGTTCGAGATGGTTCTTCTTCATCTTCTGCATGGTTTCTTTCATCATCGGCGACGCCTTTGATATGTCCATTCCCTGGGCACTTGCCGGTGTGCCCTGCATGGCGAGCGCCAGTCCCATGGCGGCGGACAGGGCGGTGGCGGCGAAGAGTCGGTTGCTCATGGCA
This sequence comes from Paraburkholderia sp. BGA-UO-ETr-F12, assembly GCF_059567945.1. NCBI lineage: Bacteria > Pseudomonadati > Pseudomonadota > Betaproteobacteria > Burkholderiales > Burkholderiaceae > Paraburkholderia > Paraburkholderia sp. BGA-UO-ETr-F12. The sequence continues at coordinate 116,129 of NZ_JCAQOZ010000024.1, forward strand.
AAATCTCCTGAAGTGGTTATTGGCGGACTGCAAATGATTAGGAATGGCGACCGACTGCGCCGGTCCTGCGATCGATGGCGATCTGATCAGGCACGATAGCGACAGCCGCGAGCAAGTGCGCAGGGTGTCGGTTCAACGCCCCGTGTCTCGCCCTCGTTCAAACAAACCACAAATGCATAGCAACAATAAGTCCGTAGCCCGGTACGGTATCAAGCATTTCTATTGCGACCCAACCTGACCGTGAGCGACGACCCGCCTCGGGTGCCAAGCATGGTTTCCGCGGTTCTGTGCTCGATTCAATCAAGGTCTCCTGATTTCTTTTCTGCACGTGTCTCCGGGACTGCGATCCCCCCAGATTATTTGCATTTGCGCAAGAATCTATAGTTCAAACAACGGTTTTCCCGAAAGTCCGGTGTGACTATATTGGAATCACCGGCTTATGGCGTTGGTCGCAGACTGACCAATGGACAACAATGTGAAGGAGGTAATCATGAAATCGCTCATTTATGGCGTTCTGGCCATCTCGGTGTTAGCTGCACCAGTGGTCTCGTTCGCTCAGCAGGTCAATGCGCCGGTGACGCGCGCCCAGGTCCGCGCCGAACTCATCCAGATCGAACAGGCTGGCTATTACCCGGGCCGCGCCAATGATCCGCATTACCCGGCCGATATCCAGGCCGCGGAGGCACGCGTGGCCGCCCGAAACGGGATGGCGCAAGCGCAAGCCCCAACCAGCGGCTATGGTCCGGAGGTCCGTGGCTCATCACAGTCAGGCGGCGCCGCGCCCGAGAGCCCGATGTCAATCTATTTTGGGCACTAGAAGTTTCGGTGCTGTGATGTGAGCGGGCTGGGAAAAACCCGCACCCGAGCCTGACTGGGTCACGCCGAGCGCCGCTCATCGGCGCTCGAAGGAGCCGGAAATGAACCATCTGAAGGTGGTCATGCTGACCGCGGCTGCGGTAGCCAATGTGGCTTACGCCTCGGGCCAGCCACCCTACGCGTATGTGACGGACGTGCGCTTGTCGGACGGCATCACGTTGCGGTGCGCGGTCAACGAAGACCCGCACGTCGCCGGGATATCCGTGTCGCCTCTGACCGTGCGCGAGCGGACCCAAGCGGACGTGCTGGCGACACAGCCCCTGCGTTTGCTTAGCGGGCCAAACTCGGAGTATCCAACGCCTTATACCGCGCCGTCCGTCGCGTGCGGATCATCCGAAGGTGGTTAGTGCCTGCGAGGCGTGAACGGCGAATATGCGTTGTCAGGAAAACGAAAATGAAATTCTTGTCAATGACTGTAACATTTGCTGTCTTGCTGATTGGCAGTGCGCTGGATAACTGAATGCTTCTGCATTCGATGCCCCGCTTTGGTACCCATGTCTGACATCGACCGTTACATCGAAGCCGCCACACGCGAAAATACACGGCGCAGCTATCAGTCCGCGATTCGCCATTTCGAGGTCGAATGGGGCGGCTTTCTGCCGGCGAGCACCGATGCCGTCGCGCGGTATCTCGCCGACCATGCGCAGTCCCTGTCGGTCAATACTTTGCGTGCGCGGCTTGCGGCGCTTGCGCAGTGGCATCAGACGCAGGGCTTTCCGGATCCAACGAAGACGCCGCATGTGCGCAAGGTGCTCAAGGGCATCGCGGCGCTGCACCCCGTAACAGAGAAACGGGCGAAGCCGCTGCAACTCGCCCAGCTCGAGAGGCTGGTCGCGTGGCTCGACGCGCAGATCGCGCAGGCATCCAGGGTGGGCGATACGCGAACCGGCACCACGCATATCCGCAACAAGGCGCTCGTGCTGCTTGGCTTCTGGCGGGGCTTCCGCTCCGACGAGCTGAGCCGCCTGAGCATCGGGCACGTCGTGGTTGAGCCCGGGCGCGGCATGACGATGTTCCTGCCGCGCACCAAGGGTGATCGCGCGCAGTTGGGCACGACCTTCAGGGCGCCGGCGCTCTCACGCCTGTGCCCGGTAGCCGCCTACGAGGCGTGGGTCGCGGCGTCCGGCCTCACTGCAGGACCGGTGTTTCGAAGCATCGATCGCTGGGGGCACGTCAGCGACGAAGGCCTGCACGCCGGCAGCTTCGTGCCGCTGCTGCGCGCACTGCTCCGTGCGGCCGGGGTGGCGGCGCCCGACAGTTACAGCAGTCACTCGCTGCGGCGTGGCTTTGCGACCTGGGCCAATTCGAACCAATGGGATCTCAAGATGCTGATGGAGTACGTCGGCTGGAAGGACGTGCGCTCGGCAATGCGCTACATCGACGCGGCCGACCCGTTCGCGCAGCACCGGATCGAATCAGCGCTCGCGGCGGCGCCAACACCCGAAACGCCGCCGGCGATCGCCGTGCCTGCGCGAACGCCGCCACCCGACGAGGCGATTTCGTTACCCCCGACGCCGCAAACGCGCCTGAACCTCCATCTGGTCATCGAGCGCAACAGTAAATTCGTGCGCGGCATGTCGAAGGCCCGGCGCTGGATCGAAGACTTCTGCATGTCCCACTACCCGATGCGCAGCATCAACAGGCAGCGCACACGCTACGAAATCGCCATGCCCTTCGCGCACGGCCCGGAACTGGAAGACGCAATCGAAGAACTGCTTGGTGAAATTCACTCGACGGCGGAGCTATGCGACTGTATGGCCGAAGCGGTGCTACACGACCCGCTCACCAACACGTACTGGCGTTGACTACTCCAGTCTGCCCTTTGGCTGCAGGCCGCCTCGGCGCACAAAGTACTTCGTGAACAACCGCTCGGCCTCGCGCAGACCTTCTTCGGTCAAGCCCACAGACTTCGCCTGATTGACCGGATCGCGGATGAATCCCTTTTCGTGCAGCCGGTTCATCGTGGCCCAGTCGAAGCTTTTCCAGGCACAATCACGGTCGCACAGATTCAGGTGAAATAGTGCGAGCACCACCTCGTCAATAGCCTCTGTGTCGATATCCATCACCTCTCCTTTTCCGGCGCGCTTCACGATCCCGTTCCGCGCTGCCACCGTGCTGCATCCAGCAGCATTTCGCGGTACACGTCGATGGGAAAGCTCAGCGTCCCCCGGAAGTTCACGTGCGCGAAATGCGCGGGTCCCATGCGACGCAGCCAGTCGTCGTCGATCTGTTGTCCCTTGCTGCGCCACGTGTCGACGGTCGCCTGCATACGCTGCGTGTTCCATGCAATCACCAGATTGGTCAGCAGCGTCAACGAGCCGGAAATCGCGATCATTTCGTCACGGCGCCGTCCGCGCTCCGGTGCAACCTTGCCGGTGTAGATTGCACGCTGGAGCTGGTGAACTGATTCGCCACGATTGAGCAGCGTGTGCATTTCGCGACGAAACTCCGCGTTGCTGAAATAATCGCACAGGAAAAGCGTACGCAGCAGCTTGCCGAGATGATCGGCCGCCCGATGCACCGGGTCACCCTGTGCGGCGCTGCCGAACCGCTGCAGTGCGACGATCGCGCTGACCCGCCCCGAATGGATCGAGGCGACGAGGCGCAGCAATTCATCCCAGCCGTCGCGCATCGCCTTAAGCGATATGTCATAGGCGATGACCGACGCAAGGCCCTCGGGCGCAGCCAGGCCTCTCGGCAGATACAGTTTTCGCTCGGACAGGTTGCGCAGGCGCGGGCAAAGGTCGAAGCCAAGTAATTTCGACACCGCCATGCCTACGCTCGTGTACCCGTGGGTATCCACGGAAAGCCGCAGCAGCCCGCCGTCGTCGCGATTCGCGTTATGACGGATCACGCCTTCGATCGCCACGCCCGCCTGCCGTTCGTTCAATACGATCGGCAGGTTGTAGACGATGCCGTGCTGGTCCAGTACGTGCGTGTACATGCCCACCGCGTGGGTACGACGTCGCGGATCGACCCGCGCGTAAAAGAGGTGCGGCGAGGTATCCAGACTCATCGAATCACTGGACGCCTGCTGCCCGGTTCCCCAGAGTTCTGTGATCTGGTGCGTACGCTGGAACTCCACCACACGCTCATTCGCACGAGGCAACCTCCCGGGCATTTCGAGCGAGCGCATCGCCGTTGAGATGTGCGCCGGGTCCAGTTGCGGAATCATCGTGGCGACGTTCTTGGCATCAAGTTCGGTGCCGTGTGCAATCAGTGCGGCGTACAGCGAAACAAGTTCGTTTGCGTCACGCGCCTTGCGCGACAGCAGCACTTCGCTGAAGCCCGTGCGGGCATCCATCTCCATGATCATGTCGGCAAACTGCGTGGTGCCTATCTCCCTGAACATCAGATCCCGTGTGCGTTTCGGTACTCCGTCCGTCGGCAGGGCCTCAATCGCGGACAGGTGCAGCGCGCCATCAGTGCCAATCGTCACGCGCCCGGACTCACGGGCTTCATCCAGTGCGGCAAGGCCCGCCTTCAGGTGACCGGTCAGCTTCTCGAGGAACGGCTCGGCCGTACGCGGCAAACCGAGTGAGGACAGGTACCTGTCGCGTTCGCTTTCCCATTGTGCAGGCGGAATCAGCAACTGGTCGCGCTCGCGAAATGACAGGCTGTGGCTGATCCAGACGGAACCGCGGCGCAGCCCCTTGCGCAACCCCGTAACCGCAGACGCTTCCAGCGCACGCAGCGCCCGCGCGCGGTCTTCACCGTTGACCATGTCGCGCCAGCTGGCACTCACCGGCACATCGCAGTCAGCCGGCAATTCGGTTGCGCCGCTGTCATGCAGCGCGCCAATGAGTTCGAGCTGCTTCAGGCTCGGCTCTGCGTCCCGGCCTGCGAATTCCAGCTCGCGCAACGGCACCAGCAGATTGCGGATGCGGTGATGATCGTCCGTCAGCGTTTCGCGTACGCTGGCTGCATGACTGGCCGATGGCTTGTCCGGCAGATCCACAAGCAGCTTGCCGATGTCGGCAAGACGTTCTTCCGCGGAGCGCCCGGTATCGTTGACGAGTGCCTTGATCGCGATCAGTTGCTGCCGGTACTCGACTGCCGAGCGGGCCTGCCTGACTGTGGTTCGATCATAGGCCTGCCGAACGAGATCCGAAACGCGGCGCCCCGTTTGATAGAGCAGCGCGTCCGTCAGCTCCAGCAAGGTGACGCGCAGGAAAAAGATCAGCTCCATCGTGCGCGTGAACGTCTTGAGTTCACGGATCTTTGCAGGCCGCCGGGCCTGAATGCGTTGCGCATAGGCACGCTGCTTCTCGATCGTTACAGCATCCAGTGCCCACGTATGTGCCCCGAGTTCCTTGAGGAAACGGATTTTCGCAAGGGTTTCGGTGATGGTCGTCGGGCTGTGCCGTGCCGGCGGTGTTTTGAGCCATTCGAGAACGGTCATGCCTGACGTGCCGTGCTGGGTGGACAGGACGGCGTCGGCGTGCACCAGCTGTGTTTGCGGAACGGCTGTCTCGATCATCGCGAGTAGGCCCCGCTCAATGTCCGACCAGATCGCCCGGCCGATATCCCTCAGCGTCCGCTCGGCGGGTATCAGGAGTCGGCGCTCGTACAGCCAGTAGTGCGCGTGCTGGATCAGTTCGTCGAGCGTGAGCGATTCGGCGGCATCCTGCCGCATCCAGGCTTCCAGTCCGGCCCGCTGGTCGGGGCTGACCGACGTCAGGCCGAGGTATTCGCAAGCCCAGACCTGATGTTCGTACTGCGTCTTATAGCGCTGGTAGAGCGTACGCAGCGAGGCGATCGTTGGTGTGGACAGACCGAGCCGTTCGCCGACGTACCGCAGCAGCTGGCGCGGCAAGGTGCCGACATGGTCAAGCGTGTGACCGCAGGCACGCAGAAAGACCAGTTGGATGGCGGCGCCAGCCCGGCGATCGCGCCGGAAGCATTCGTTGATCGCGGCGATATCGTTGTCGGTCAGCGCGAAGTAGCGCTCCACATCAAATTCCGACAACCGGGTGGGCAGGCGGCCCTGTCCCACATAGCGAAACTCCAGGCCCGGCATCTCCTGCCTCCCGTCAAGGTGGCGCGATCCGAAATCGCGGGCAAATATCTTACCGCGGACTTTGCCAAAGTCTGCTGACGATAGTCCGAATTGCCCGGAGAGCCTTATAAATAAAGGCGCTTAGGAGAAACCGCCAGATTTTGCACGAAAAGGACGATTACCCCTAAGCCGAGCGGCGGGCGAAATAGCGTGCGGCCAAGGAAAGAAACAGCGATACCCGACCAGTACTACTGGGTGCATCGACGTTTCAAGAATCGCCCGGTCGGCATCAGTTCGTCTGGTTCGGTATCCTTAGCGGACAATCAACTTGGCGCTGCCACCGGCTGCTTCGGGTCGAAGGACTAAACCGCTCGCGCGGTATGCACTCCGTTTGAACATGGTGGTTCTTCATAGGAAACCCGCTCGGTTTCCTATGTTGATTGATGAGGCGATCCGCCTCGTTACTCGACAGGAGCCCGACATAATTTTCTCTGTTCGACAAAGCCCAAGAGCTGGTTTGCCGGTTGATAGCATCCTGGTTTGCAGAGTGGGGGGATTCCTTCGCAAGGGCCTGCACCTTCATCGCAAGTGTCTATTCAAGGGCGCGAGAGGACTTTCAGTCGGTCGTGAGAGAGTGGCATAGATAGGATGCCGTACGTAATGATGGACTCTTTCACCGACTCCGACGGCTGGCTGAAGGAATCAAGATTATCTCTACCCGGCGTCACGCATTTACCCAAAAAAGCAGGCTCTCGCGCGGTTACAAGACATAATCAGGAAGGTTAGATAATGCCTCAGGCAATGGGGGCTAATGGTCTTTGCCACGAGCGACGGCAAAGTCTGACTCGCTTGGGCAACCGTTCGACGGACGACAGCATAGATACCGAACCGTGTCAGCGGTTCATTGAGCCGGTTAAGAAACACGAATTCTTCGCACGCACGTCCGGCAACAAGCGGCTTTAAGACGCCTGCGGTCCGCGGCCAGATGGGGCACCAGCGCATCTTGTTACCCTTGCCGAACAGGCGTACTGCAGGAGAGGCGCCCCAGGTGATATCGCCCACTGACAGGTGTGCAGCCTCGTCAGCTCGCGCACCGGTGTTATAGATAAACAGCAACAAGGCGTGGTCCCGCATTCCCAGATCCGTATGCAGGTCAGGCGTATGCAGTAACGCCTCCATTTCCGGCTTGTCCAAGTACGTCAGAGTTGATGATGCCGTCTTTTTGAAAGGAACGCCCCGTATTGCTGCACACCATGCCACATGCTCGGGGCTATGCATGCCGATGAACTTCGCAAGCGAATGGATCGTCGCCAGACGCAGATTGCGAGTAGGTCCGCTGCAGCCGCGTTCCTTTTCCAGATACCGCAAAAACGAACGCACACTGGCTGGCGAGAGATCATCGATCGAAAGGCGATCAACCGGCTTGTCTAGTGCCTTGCTCAGAAACGGAAGCAGGAGGACCAGCGTGTCGCGGTAACTGAGTTGGGTATTGCGAGCGAGATTGCGGTCTGTGGCAACATGTTCCAGCAGGAACCTGCGTATCCATGGTCCGATCGAATTATTGTCACGCATCTCACACCTCCGATTGCGCGTAGCGGTCAAAGCGCATACTGGCTTCCCGCAGCAGCTCTGGGGTCATGCTGAGGTACTGCTGGGTGGACCTCAAGTCAACGTGCCCCAGGTAAGTCGCCAATTGCGGCAACAGGCGTTGTACTTCGGCGCCGACGCGATACCACGCGATGACCCGATGAACGGCGCTCGCGTGTCGAATGTCGTGAATACGAGGCTGGTAACGCGCCGTAGACTCGCGCTGAATCTGTGCAGCCCGGCGAAGCCGACAAAACAGCTTATTCACACGCTTGTAATCCAGGTGAAGGCCGGTGCGCGTAGCAAGAAACGCTGAGTTGTCACCATCTGGCATGGGGAGATGACAACGACATGATAGATAGTCGCTCAAAACGATTGCCAGCCGCGGGCCGATAGGAATCACACGGGTCTTAAAGAACTTAGCATCACGAACTGTTATCATCCTGTCCTTCAAGTCGACATCCCGCAGTGTGATCGATAGTGCCTCGCCAATGCGCATTCCTGTGCCATAAAGCAGCAGAAGCAAGCTGCGCATGGTTTGAGCCAACATTGGAGACAACGGTGTTTGAAGTATGTCAGTTGCCGCGACTAACCGCTTCAGCTCATCAACTGTATATACGTATGGGACAAACGGCGGTGGATGCCTCGGAGTATCCGTAGGGAGCGGAGACCTCTTCGTAAAGCCGCGTCCAATTGCATAACGGTAGAAGCCATCCAGGACCCTGTAGCATTCCAGCCAGCGATTGGTTACCGGCCCAGTGCCGGTGGTAAACGCCAGGACTGCGCCCGGCCTGACCTCCTCGATGTCTATATCACCCATGGCTCGGCAATAGGCCCGGAGCACGGCGGATTGTGACCGATAGCGCATACCCAATGAACCCTTGAACGCGATGTAGGTCTCGACGAGTTCTTGAAGTTTCATGCTAGTTCTCCCAAATCGAAGGCCGCCACTTCACGCAAACCGGGCAGATTAACCTTTGCATAAGTACGGGTCGACGAGGTGCGGCGATGTCCAAGATGATCGCCAATCTCCTTGAGGGTCAACCCTTCTGTAACCAATCTGGTTCCGCAGGCATGTCTCAGACAGTGTGGGCCGTAATGGGGGGACTCGATATTCAACGACTTCAGTCTGTAGGAGACTATGTCGTAGAGGCCGCTCAGCGAAAGCGGGCGAAACGGTGACACGAGAGTCAGAAATACCTCTCGATGTTTGTTATTCCGGCGTACTGACTGCAGATAACGTACAAGAGCGTTGCCGACTGAAGGCAAAAGCGGGTAGACCTGCGCCTTACCCCTTTTGGCGCGATGGATATGCAGTTGATCATGCTGCCAATCGATATCATCGAGGCGAAGATTCGCCACTTCGCTTTCGCGCAGAGCGTAAATCGCAAACAGCATCAGGATCGCCCTGTCACGTACGTCGGCGGGGCGAAGTGTATTCAAAGCGGCGAGAAGCCGTTGTACGTCTGGCCACGAGGGTCCCGTTGGCAATCCCTCCAATGCGTAAATTCGGGGCCTCGGGATGGAATCTGCCAGATGCGCCTTGCACCACCCTTGCTGGCCACCGAAGCGAAAGAACGCCCGCAGGGCGTCCACTGTATTGCTCACAGTAACGCGGGACCACCCGCGGCTCCTCCCGAAAGCAAGATAGCCATCGATATCCGTGGCCTGAACGCGCGATAGTGGTCGACCGAGGGGACCGTACCACTTCAAGAACTGCCTGACATTTCGGCCGAATCTGTCAATCGTGGCGTTGCTGAGTCCGCGCTCCTGCTTTGCCCACTCGGCATATTCATCCAGCCGCGAGCCGAACGGTATGTGTTCGACAGGTTCACGCAGGCTGCCGAGGAATCGGAGCCATGTGCAAGCGTTGGCGATCAGTCTCCTCCGCGTTGAGGGAAAGTCGAGATGAGGTCCACTGGTAACCTCGCGATCGACGCGACCGACAACGAGTGATCGTACCTGATCGACCGTCACACAAAGTTTGCTTCGACGCCGGAGCCTTTGTGAGATCCATAGCAGGTCATGGGCTTTGCGTCGTATCGACCAGTAGGAGTCGCCCCGATGCACGCAGTAATCCAGATAGCGAATCCGCTCTTCAGCAAAAGGCGCCGCCGAGTGACGGGCCACCGCTGAAGCACGCTTGAAAAGTTGATCAAACATGGCCGACCCTCCGTCAGAACATGAGATGACTCCTCCAGTCAACGACCAAAAGTTATGTGTTGTCAATGCGAGGGAAAAAGGAGCGCTCACGGCACACGTTGGCGGCTTCACAACATAAGTTTCGGCAACACATTTGGCCGTAAATGTCATCGAGAACATTTACGGCCTTTACCCTGTTCAACGCGCAGCGTCATGCGCTGGCTGTCGATGTCACCGACCTTCAAAGCCGCCACTTCGCTGGCGCGCAATCCTGTGCCATAGGCAACTGCGAGTGCCGTCTGATGCTTGAGATTAGTGGCTGCCGCGATCAGTCGGCCCACTTCGTCGCGGCTGAGTATGACGGGCAAAGTGCGCGGAAGATAAATCGGACGCATCTTGGCCATCAACTCCTCTTGACCGAGCGTCGTGCCGAAAAAGAACTTCAGCCCGGTGATCGCGGCGTTCAGGGAAACTGGCGACACTCCGCGGTCAACCAGATACAACTGGTAGCGTCGCAAGTCCTCGACTGTGGCGGTGTCGGGAGAGCGCCCGAGAAAGAGAGAGAACTCTCGAACCACACGAAGATAGTTGGCTTGCGTTGTGGGCGCGAGGCGGCGCATGCGCATGTCGTCCATCATGCGCTGGCGTAGCGGACTGATGTCTTGGCTGAGGGTGGTCATGGCTCGGCTCCTGTCGAGTAATGAGGCGGATTGCCTCATCAATCAACATAGGAAACAGAGCTGGTTTCCTACGAAAAACCACCACCTTCAAACGGAGCGCATACCGCGCGAGCGGTTTAGTCCCTTGGCCGGTTCCAGCCGATCACCATAGCGCGTCTGTACGGACTCTCGTCAAAGGGACTTTGTAGTCCGCTCAACGACGACGCCCCTCGCCCAACCAGCAGCTTCCGTTAGTTGGAAATTGTCCTTGGAATATCGAGGGGCGGCAACGACGGACCAGAAATCTTGAACTTCACTCTACTCATCGAGTAGAGACATTCCGTATTTGTTCTTTTTCACTTGCAGTAGGCGGTTGGGCGGTTCCATTTGTCAGTATTGCCGCCTCCGGGGCCAGCGTAACAAGGCCCTCCGGGGCCACCATATGCCTGCAAACAAGCTTTCGCTTTTGAGGCGCGCCCTTATCGCGCCACCTGACGGGTGCAAAAATATGATTGCGGCACACTGCAAAAATATTCTTCCCGTCTCAGGGTGGGAGGTATCGCGTGCATCCCACACCCTTGAGTCGTTGGCGGATCGGCTGGACCCGCCGTAGACTAGGCCATGGCTGCCCGCTCCGACAGGACCCGCCCTCCGCTCGCCCGCTACCAACGGAAACGTGACTTCAAGGTCACGCCCGAGCCTGCTCCTCAGGTTCCCAGCCCCTCAACGCCCGTCAAAGGTCTCTCCTTCGTTATCCAGAAGCACTGGGCACGCCGGCTTCACTACGACTTTCGTCTCGAACTCGACGGTGTCCTGCTCAGCTGGGCTGTCCCCAAGGGGCCGAGCTACGACCCCAAGGAAAAGCGGATGGCGATTCACGTGGAGGACCACCCCGTCAGTTACGCAGACTTTGAAGGCACCATCCCGCCGAAGCAATACGGCGCTGGCACCGTCATTGTCTGGGACCGCGGCACCTGGGAGCCGGTCGAAGACCCGCATGAAGCGATGACGGCCGGAAAGCTCATTTTCAGGCTCCACGGGCAAAAGCTCGCGGGGCTGTGGGAGCTGGTGCGCATCTCCAAGCCTGAAGACAGGCAGGACCAATGGATGCTCTTCAAGAAGCGTGACGAATGGGCCCAACCGCTCGCGCAATACGATGTCATCAAAGCGCTGCCCGACAGCGTCGTCGGCAAGCCGCTTGGCCTCGTCGAGGAGCGCGCGCCTCGAGCGACTGCCGGGATGTCACCCGTGACGGAACCAGAGATCGACCTGTCACTTGCTGTCAACGCCGACCTGCCCGCGAAGCTGGAGCCCCAGCTTGCCACCCTGGCGACATCCCTACCGAAAGATGACGGCTGGGTAGTGGAGACGAAGTTCGACGGCTATCGCATGATGGCGCGCATCGACAGGGGACGCGCCCGCCTGTTCACGAGAGGCGGCCACGACTGGACGAATAAGCTGAAGAGTCTTGCCTCGGAAGTCGAAACGCTGGGAATCACGGAGGCCTGGCTTGATGGGGAGCTGGTGGTACTCAAGGACGGACTCCCTGACTTCAATGCGCTCCAGAATGCCATCACCGGGCCCGGGAATGAAAACATCGTGTACTTTCTTTTCGACGTCCCTTACTGGGACGGCCAGGACCTTCGGAAGGTGCCCCTGACCTCCCGGCAAGCACTCCTCGAGCAGCTCATCGGCGAGCCCACCGAGCGGATTCGAATCAGCCAGCATTTCGACGCACCGCCGACGCAGGTGTTTCAGGCCGCGTGTGACCTGGGCCTGGAGGGCCTGATGTTCAAGCGGCGCGACGCGCCTTACGTTTCGACGCGGACTCAGACCTGGCTAAAGGCAAAATGCAGGCTCCGCCAGGAGTTCGTCATCTGTGGCTTCACCAGTCGAAGTGCGGCATCACAGGAGGTCGGAAGCCTGCTGCTGGGATACCACGTGGATGGCAGGCTCCGCTACGCTGGAAGCGTCGGCACTGGCTGGGATGCCAGGACTGCCCGGGACCTGTGGACCCGCCTGACCGCACTTGAAGTGGCGTCCGCGCCATTCGACGCCAAGGCGGTCAAACCAGGGCGGCGGACCACGCGCACTGCGGGCAACGCGCATTGGGTCCAGCCATTGCTGGTGGCAGAGGTCGAGTTCGCCGAGTGGACGCCTGACGGTCACGTGCGACACGCCTCGTTCAAGGGTTTGCGCACCGACAAGCCGGCAGGCGATATCACCCGGGAGGCCGCCAGGACGGCAGCCGCGGCGCCAGCGGCAAGTTCGGTCAAGGTAACGAACCCGGAGCGAGTCGTCGACCCGGTGGCCGGCACCACCAAACTCGATTTGGTCCGGTACTACGAAAGCGTAGCCGACTGGATGCTGCCCCATCTGAAGGACCGCCCACTCTCGATGGTGCGTGCGCCCAACGGCATCACCGAAGAACTGTTTTTTCAAAAACATCCGGAGACCAGGATGCCCGGGCTCAGGGCACACGAACCAGACCTGTGGCCAGGACACGGTGCGCTGCTGACCGTCGACACGCTGGACGCACTCGTGTCGGCCGCCCAGATGAACGTCGTTGAATTCCACGTATGGAATTCAACGGTAAAGCGCCTCGACAAGCCTGACCGGGTCATCTTCGACCTGGACCCCGGCGAAGATTTGAAGTGGCTCGAGGTGCAGGAGGCCGCACTCCTTGTCCACACGCTGCTGACCGAACTCGGGCTTAAGGCCTGGCTGAAGACCAGCGGCGGCAAGGGCCTGCACATTGTGGTGCCGCTGGCGCCGCGGCTCGACTATGCGACCGTGAAGGGTTTCTCCAAGACCTTTGTACAGCACCTGGTCCGCACCATTCCCGAGCGATTCACTGCAAAGTCGGGCTCATCAAATCGTCAGGGAAAGGTGTTTGTCGACTACCTGCGCAACGGGATGGGCCAGACGACCGTGGCCGCATTTTCTGCCCGGGCCCGGCCGGGCATGGGGGTGTCCATGCCCGTGACCTGGGAGCAACTTATGTCGCTGAAAAGTGGATCGCAGTGGACCGTGGCCACAGCGCGCGAGCACCTCAGCTTCCAGACCGAAGACCCCTGGCATGATTACTGGTTGACCCGGCAGCTGTTGACGCCAGCGATGAAAAGGCTAAGCTGAGTCGCACAAGCACGAGTGCCTGCCCCGGTTGCGGCCCCGCCCACCACCTGTTGTGTGGAGGATGTCATGCCTGGACGTTCTATCGCATCGCTGTCGCTTTCCTTCGGTCTGGTGTCCATTCCAGTCAAGCTTTACAGCGCCACCGAGAGCGAAACCGCCGTCAAGTTCAACTACATGTGCAAGGACGGCTCCCGCGCAAAACAGCAGTACATCTCGGAGAAGACCGGGCAGGTCGTGGAGCGTGCGGACTTGCAGAAGGGATATGAGTTCGAGAAGGACCGGTTTGTCGTGTTTTCGTCAGACGAACTGAAGGCGCTCGAAGAGGGCGCAAGTCACGTGGTTGAAATCGTGGCCTTCATTCCTGAGAAAACCGTCGACCCTCTTTACTACGACAAGGCCTACTTCGTGGCTCCGGACAAGCGAGGCGGAAAGCCGTACAACCTGCTCAGGGAAGCCATGCTCAAGAGCGGTCGCTGCGCGGTGGCCAGATGGGCCTCCAGGGGCAAAACGCATATGGTGCAGGTTCGTCCCACGGAAGACGGCCTGGTCTTTCAGCAGCTGCTCTTTGCCGATGAGGTGCGTTCATTGAAGGACTTGCACATCGAGCAAGCCGAGATTTCTGACCCTGAGTGCATTTCGCACGCCCGAGAGTTGCCGAACACACTTCACTTTCAATCGAAGAGACCGCAGTTCAGGTTGGTTTCGCTACCGACCATTCGGGTGAATGTCAGTTTTTCAGAAAAGCTCCCGGGCGGTTCAGAGCATTACGACACGTTCGTCTGGTCTCCGCGCCAAGAGCGGCTATCATCCAACGCGTGGTCAAATTGGACTTTGCGTCGGCTTGTCGTACGAAAAACTCCCTGCTCATAGAAGGGCACCTCTGATAGGCATTCCGAGCGTCCGTGGACGGCGCTCGGCGTGATCCGGCCACGCCGAGCCCGGGCTAATTTTTTTCTTGGCGTTGTTCACGGCATCCTTAAGCGCGATGCCAGCGGTGAGCGATCTTCGAGGCAGGAATCCTAATCGTTCGCCGTTTTCGGATCGCGCCCGGTGCATGCCATCGCGCTGCCCGAACCGAAGCTGCCGATGGCCACCTGCTGAACCGCATCGCCGTTTGCTACGGCGTGCCTAGCGAGGCTCGTCCCTTCCGTGTCAAATTTTTCTAGTGGTGAAAATAGATCGACCGCAGGCCTTCGGGTGCGGCGCTGGGCGCCGACTGCGACGAACCGCTTGTCGAAGGGCCATAGGACGCGCTTTCGCTCTGTGCGGCGGTGACAGGCGCGCTCGTCGGGGCGTTTTGCGCCAGTGCATGCTGCTCTTGCACCCGTCGTTGCGCCGCCCAAAGGTTGTCTGGATAGTGGATGCGGTCGGACGGGTTGAATCCGGCGCGTACCAGCTCTTCGAGTTCGGCGCGAACCTGCGCGCGAGTCACCGGCGCATTTGCCTGCTGAGCGAACGAGACCATCGGCGCAGCTAATACGGAAGCTGCAATAGCGCCATAGATGAGCGATTTCATGATTATCTCCTTTACTCAACTTTAGACATTCGCGCCCCTCGCCAGACCGCACGGGGTGGAAAAATTTCTTATGAAATCCTAAATAGCACTTGACATGAGGCGTGAATCGAGAGGCCGCCGCGCTGCTTGCGCGGGTTTAGCGCAAGCAGCGCGGCGGCCAATGAGGATCGTTTTCGATCCCCATGCGATTGCTCATGTCCCTGTCCAACCTCGTCCGTCTGTGCCTGTCCGAATGGATCAGCTTCCTGCTTGCCGCCGTCCCGATCCGCTCGCGCGCGACCTTCGTCGAACTGCTCTGCGGCTGCCTCGTCTCGCCAGAAGGCTGGGTCACGCGCTCCATCGTCGCCATCTCGCGCCGCAAACACTGGACCACTTATTACAAGCTGATCGAGCGCGGCAGTGTACGCACCGTGCGCCTGGCCCGCGCGCTGTTTCGCCTGGTGCTGTCGGTGCTGCCCTTCGACGTGCTGACCCTGGTCCTCGACGACACGCTGGTGCCGCGTTCCTCGGCGTCGGCGCCCGGTTGCGCGTATCGCCACGACCACAGTCGCAAGACCAACCGGCCACCGTTCCTGCTCGCGCAGTGCTGGGTTACCGTCGGGGTGAGCGTGCTCGGCCATGGCGGAGCCAACCTGGTGCTGCCGATTCTCTCCCGCCTGGTGCCGACGACCGGCAACCGCAACAAGCTCGTGATTGCGCTGGCGCTGCTGCGCGCACTGGCGGGGGTGGCCGACAAGCCGGTGCGGGTGCTGTTCGATTCCTGGTTTATGCGCGCCCGGCTGGTGTTGCCTTTGCTGCGCCGACAGATGCGGGTGATCGGTCAGGCACGCATCGACACCGCACTGTTTCTGCCACCGGTGACACCGACGACCCCCAAGCGCGGGCGCAAGCGCATCTATGGCGAGCGGCTGAGCGCCGAGGCGGTAGCGCACTTGCCGGTTACCGAGCTGTGCCTGTCGCTCTATGGTCAGGACCAGTTGCTCCGCCTGCGCTCGGTGGTAGCGTTGGCGCGCTTCCTCAAGGGCACGCCCGTGCGCGCCGTCTGGTGCCAGTTCTTCGATGCCAAGAAGCAGACCTGGACCCAACCCCGTCTGTTGCTGGCCACGGAGACCGAGCTGACGGCCGAAGCCATCGTGCGCCTGTACGCGCGCCGCTGGGGCATCGAGCCGCTGTTTCACAATCTGAAGCGCTGGTGGGGTATCAGCAACCTCTGGCAGCAGTCGCGCACCGCGCTGGAGCTGTGGATGCAGATTCGCTCGACAGCCTGGACCTTGGCCCAACTGCTGAGTCTGGCGGCCCGCGATGCCTTCCCGATGGAGGCGGTGGCACCCTGGCGCATGAAGCACCCGCTCACCGCCGGTCTGGTGGCGCAATGGCTGCGCATGGAATTTACCGGACTTGCCTTTCGCGACGGCTTCGACCGCAAGTCCCAGAAATTCGTGTTCCCGGAACAGCGCAACGACCCCCGCTTGAGGCTTTAGCCCTGCATCTGTCCGCCGCTGTTCAACTTTCATCGCCGTTTCGTCGTCAGTATTGCTTGATCGCCGCCCGCGTTGGGGCTGGTGAGGGAGCGATGCCGGTGTCTAAAGTTGAGTCTCCTTTACATTGGTTTGGATTAGTTCGCAACAAACGGTGAAGTCTGAAGCGGGTGTCTTCAATATAGTCACGCCCCATTCCGGGCAAAAGCATTGTTTGCGCCATAGATTGTTGCTCACGCGAGAATAATGTTGCTGATATTGCCCTGGGAGGGAAAGTCGCAGAGAACGACCCGCCACGCATTCATTGTTCAAATCGAGTGGCCAACACCGGAAAGCATGAGCGCCGCAGATAAGCCATTGCCGGTTGCCGACGGGTCGCGCGTGCAGTGACCGCCCGCCACCGATCACGTTGAAAGAACGCGACAAAATACTTGATACCGTACCGGACTACGGGCTTATCGTTGCTTTGCGTTTTCCGTTCCGCTCGCTTGAATGAAGGCGGGGCGACCGGGGTGTTCGACCCTCGTCCCGCCACCCTGACTCGGCGAGCGGTGCCCGACGCGTCGCGATCGGCTCGATGATGGTTGTGCGACCGATACGGCCAGCTGCCATCTGGCATCACTCAAAACCGATAACCACTCCAGGAGATCTTGCTATGAGCAAGCGACTTTTCGCCACCACCGCGCTGTCCGCGGCCATGGGACTGGCACTCACTATGCAGGGCGTGCCCGCAAGCGCCCAGGGGATGGGAGACATGTCGAAGGCGTCACCGATGATGAAGGAAACCATGCGGAAAATGGCGAAGAATCATCTCGAGAAATGTTACGGGATCAATGACGTTTCGAAAAACGACTGCGGCGGCGGTGCTCATTCCTGCTCCGGCCAGGCGACGCAGGCGCGCGACCCGAAATCGTTCGTTCTGGTGCCGGCCGGGGTGTGCAGCAAGATCGCGGGCGGGGCCCTGAAGCCGGCCTGATCGGCGATGGATGCGGCTATGAGTCTGGCCCACAACCCCTCCTGCGTGCCCGTCAGTTCGATCCCGGCTGCGGCAGGGGTCGGGCTGCGCTTTGCGCACCATCAGGCGTTCGTTGACACGCGTCCGCCGGTCGGATGGATCGAAGTCCACACCGAGAACTACATGGGCGGCGGCACACCGCTGCGCTATC
The DNA here is from genome assembly GCF_059567945.1 of Paraburkholderia sp. BGA-UO-ETr-F12. NCBI lineage: Bacteria > Pseudomonadati > Pseudomonadota > Betaproteobacteria > Burkholderiales > Burkholderiaceae > Paraburkholderia > Paraburkholderia sp. BGA-UO-ETr-F12. The sequence continues at coordinate 133,687 of NZ_JCAQOZ010000024.1, forward strand.
TGGATGCGTTGCGCTGCGACTATCCGGTGTCGCTGCACGGCGTCGGCCTGTCGCTCGGCAGCGCGGACGGACTGGATGCCGCCCATCTCGACCGGCTTGCGCGCGCCGTCGAGCGGCTTGAGCCGCAGCTTATTTCGGAGCATCTGTCCTGGAGCGTCGTCGGGCAAACGTACCTCGCAGACCTGTTGCCGCTGCCGATGACCGAGGAAGCGCTCGACATCGTCTGCCGTCACGTCGACCAGACCCAGGCGCGGCTGAAACGGCAAATCCTCATCGAGAATCCGTCGACCTACCTGCAATTCGGACATTCGACGATTCCAGAATGGGCGTTCCTGTCGAGCGTCGCAGCGCGTACCGGCTGCGGGATCCTGTGCGACGTCAATAACATCTACGTGAGCGCGCAGAATCACGGCTGGGATGCGCGGACTTATCTCAATGCCCTTCCACCCTCGCTGATCGGTGAGATCCATCTGGCGGGCCATTCGCAGACAACGCTCGACTCGGGCGTGACGCTGCGGATCGACGATCACGGTTCACGTGTCGATCCCGCCGTCTGGGAGTTGTATGCGTACGCGCTGGCATGCTTCGGCCCTGTCCCGACGCTGATCGAATGGGACACCAACATCCCTTCGCTGGACGTGTTGCTCGAGGAGGCTGCTTACGCCGCGCACTGCCTCGCACGCTTGACGCACAGGAACGACCATGCCGTCCTTGCGTGAGCTACAGGCCGCGATGCGGCGCGGCATCGTCGAGCGCGACGACGAAGGTGCCATCGCGCACATTGTCGCCGATGGGATCGCCGCGGAGGACCGGCTGTCGGTCTACCGGAACACCTTCGCGCAAACCCTGATCCAGGCGCTGCGGCTGACCTACCCCGCGGTCGACCACCTGGTCGGCGCCGAATTCTTCGACGCCACCGCGCGCGTGTTCGTCGTGCAGCACCCGCCTCACAGTAGCTACCTCGACGAGTTCGGTGGCGATTTCGCCGCCTTTGTCGAACGGTTTGCGCCGGCCGCATCGGTGCCTTATCTGCCAGACGTCGCGCGGCTCGAATGGCTGGTTTGTCGCGCCATTCACGCGCCCGACGCGGCGCCGCTGACGATTGCATCGCTGGGTTCGGTCCACGCCGCGGACTACGCACGGATCTGCTTTGTGCCTCACCCGTCCGTCAGCGTCATTCGAACCGGGTATCCCGCGGACACGATCTGGCGCGCGGTACTCAATGACGACGACGCAGCGCTTGCCGCGATGGACTTGTCGAGCGGTCCAGCTTGCCTAGTGGTTCAGAGGGGGGCATCGGGCGGCGTTGAGGTTGACCGCGTCGACGAGACGGTCTGGCGCTTTGCCGGTGCGCTTTGCTCGCGATGCCCGCTGGGGTCTGCTCTTGACGATCATCCAGGCATCGACGCCACGGCTGTATTGGCAGGTCTCCTGGCACGAGGGTGCTTTACCGGGTTCAGTGTGGCTTCGCGCACCGGTGTGCGTCGGCAGTCACTGAGGTCTTCATGAGTGAAATGGCTGGCTGCGGCGAGCGGAAGCTATTCGTCCCCCTGGTCGTGCACTTCTTGCGCCGACTCAGTCGCATGCCTCGCGCGTTCCTCTCGATGGCGTCGGGGTGGGCGAACGCAGCGATTAGGCATTACCCTGTTCGCCGACGCCTACCGGCGCCCCGCTCAACCGCCGGAAGATCCAGACTCTGCGGCGGTAACGATCGAACCAGCGGTGCCTATGTCGCGGGTTCCTGGTCTGCCGACCCATGCAACGGACACGGGTCGGTTCGGTACGTCCCCTCAACACTGACCCGGTCGCTCGCACATTGCTATCCGGTTTTTCCTCCGGTACGCGGTGGGTCAAATTTCAGGAGTAGATCATGAATCTGTTACCCCTCGAGCAAATCGCCGCCGCCCAGAACGCTCACCTCGAGATCCTGTTCGGCTTGACCAATAAGGCCTTCGACGGCCTCCAGAAACTGCTCGAACTGAATCTGCAGGTAATCCAATCGGCGCTGGCGGAAACGCAGCAAAACACCCAGAAAGTGCTGGCCGTCAAGGATCCGCAGGAACTGCTCGCGCTGCAGGCCAGCCTGATGCAGCCAGCGGCCGAGAAGCTCCTTTCGTACAGCCGTCGTCTGTTTGACATTGCGTCGGCCGCACAAGCGGAATTCAAGAAGGTCACCGAGGCGCAATACGAAGCGCAGAGTCGCAGGGTCCAAACGCTCGTCGATAACCTTGCAAAGAATGCTCCAACGGGTTCCGAAGCCGTGGCCGCTGCGTGGAAGTCGGCGCTCGGCGCTACCAATGCCTCGAATGAAACGATACGCAAGGCCACCGTGGGCGCGGTCGAAGTCAGCGAAAGCAACTTCAATGTCGCGGCTACTGCTGCGTCCGAGGCCACTCAGCGCGCTATAGAACAAGCCTCGCGCGCCACGAAGAAGTAGCGACGAATCGTTTGCTGCCTCTGAAGCGCATTCGGGATGCAAGATCGGACTGTGTGTCTGCCAATGTGAGGGTGGCTTCAGTATTCGGTTTTTTGCGCATGATAGCTGGACTGCACAACTCATTAAATAAGTTTAGCAACGTCGGCCCTTGACATCAGTTCGGCGAGCTTACGCCAACGCGAAACCCTTGTGCAGCGAGATTTTGCCGACCGCTAGCTTACGCGTCCATCCGAATCTTGACGGTACCCCCGTACAGTTCGGATGGCGTCATGCGTGTGGCAAGCTCCTGTGACGTTTGTCTCCAAAGTCGCCATGAACCAGCTTACCGCCATGCGTGTGTTCGCGAAAGCCGCCGAGTCGCTGAACTTTGCGGCCGCGGCCAAGCAACTCGGCGTATCGAGTGCGGTCGTCACACGTGGCATCGCCATGCTGGAAACACACCTCAACATACGCTTGTTCAACCGGACGACCAGGCACGTGTCGCTGACCGACGCGGGCCACGCATACTGGCAAGGATGCACGGAGTTGCTCAAGCAACTCGACATCCTGGAAGCGAATATCTCGTCCGCGACGCGGAAGTCGGTCGGCTCGTTGAAGATCGCCGCACCCGAGTCCTTTGCCGCAACCGACCTCAGCGATTTGCTGGCGGCTTACCATGCGGCCGAACCGCGCGTGAGCTTCGAAGTGACGGTCTTCGAAAGCGCGCAGGATCTCGTTGCCAACAGCTATGACGTGTGTTTTAGCGTGAAACGCCGGCTGCGCGATTCGTCGCTCGTGTGCCGATCGTTAGGGCAGCTTCGCGACGTGATCGTAGCGTCACCGGCGTACCTTGCGCGGCGCAATTCGCCGAGTATCCCGCAGGATCTGTCAGACCACGACGTTCTACTCGCGTCGGATACACTGAGCCGCCACTGGGAATTCTGCGACGCTCACGGCTCGCATCGGGTCGCCCTGCATCCGATCTTCATTTCGTCCAATCTGCTTGCGGTGAAGCGAGCCGTGCAGGCGGGCCTTGGCATCGCGCGCCTGCCCAGGTTGCTCATCCAGCCGGAACTTCATGCCGGCACACTCAAGCCGCTGCTGAACGACTTCGACGTCGAAGGCGACGAACGCACCGTGTGGATGCTTTATGCGGGGCGTCGCTACATGACGCAATGCGTGCGCAGTTTCGTCGATTTCGCCGTTGCCCGTTATCGGCAACCGGAGATGTCGTAACACCAATCGGAGTCTTCGCGAAAGATTCGAGTGGGTTGAACGCAACGCCTTTTCTTCAATACTGAATTGCAGCGGAGCCGCATTTCTGCCGCCCTAAAGTGTGCTGGCCCGCGCGCGCTTCGCGTCGATCCGGCGGTTCGAGGACGCAAACATGCGCGGCGCGGTGCGGATATTCCAACACACACACACACACACACACGGGACCGGTAGATATGAAAAATATGAAAAGATTGCTTGTCTCAGGCGCCTCGCTGGGTGCGGTCGTTTTTCCGCTGTACGCACTGGCGCAAAGCAGCGTGACGCTGTATGGGGTCATCGACGAAGGCTTGAACTACACGAACAACGTCGGCGGTCACAGCAACGTGGAGTTGCAAAGCGGCTTCGCACAGGGAAGCCGCTGGGGTTTGAAGGGTAGAGAAGACCTTGGCGGCGGGATCAAGGCGATCTTTCAACTGGAAAACGGCTTCGACGTCAATTCGGGTTCGTTGAACCAGGCCCATCGGATGTTCGGGCGGCAAGCCTATGTCGGCCTGAGTTCGGCCACGCTCGGCACGGTGACGCTCGGGCGGCAATACGACTCCGTTCTCGACTATCTCGCGCCGCTCACCGCCAACGGTAACTGGGCGGGATACCTGTTATCGCATCCGTTCGACAACGACAACACCGACAACTCGTTCCGCCTGAACAATTCGGTCAAGTACACGAGCAATACATACAACGGATTCACCTTCGGTGGCCTTTACGGATTCAGCAATCAGGCAGGCGGCTTCGCGAACAACCGCTCGTATAGCCTGGGCGCGCAGTACATCGGCGGTCCGGTTGCGATCGCCGCGGCGTACATGCAGATCAACAACCCGGGCGGAAACAATACCGGCTCACTTGCCACAGACGATACCGGCTTCTTCGCAGGCCGCGAACGGGTGTGGGGTGCAGGCATCAACTACACGATCGGGCAAGCGACGACGGTCGGCTTCGTCTACTCGCACACCGACCTGACGGACGCGACCGGATCGGTCTACGTCGGCAATTTTGCCAATGAGGCGAGTTCGCTGAAGTTCGATAACTTCGAACTGAACGTCAAATACCAGATCACGCCAAACATCTTCGTCGGCGCGATGTACAACTACACGCTCGGTCGCTTCAACAGCGCGGCGGGCAACTCGAAGCCCAAGTGGAATCAGGTCGGCCTGATGGGCGACTACAAGCTGTCAAACCGGACCGACGTCTACGTGCAAGGGATGTATCAGCACGTGTCGGGCGGCGTGGCGAGCGCAGCACCGCTCAATACTGCCATCATCACAGGTGCGGACACACCCTCGTCGACTGCGAATCAGTTCCTTGCCCGGCTCGCCATTCGACATTCGTTTTAATCGAGCGTCGACCGCGTCGTTAAGCGGACAACATCGCGCGTGCGCCGATAGCGGCGCACGCAGCAATGACGCGCGCATCCTCGACGCCCTGTTCCCATTTTCGCCAAAGACCCGATGGCAAATGCCAGCGATGCGAAGGCAAGATAGCAGTTGCTGGCAAGCTTGTCGTAGCGAGTGTAGACGCGACGAAAATGAGGTGTGCTCAGGAATAGTGCCGTTTCCGTTTTCGTCTGATGCTAGTGGGGCACGTGCGCCTGTCATCCGAGCCCACCGCAGGCCACTTGCAATCCCCTATTGAATTCGCTCGAACGCCTTGAGGACGGAATACCCCTTGGTTGTGATGCGGGGAGCCTGGGACCCGGACGCCAGATCTACCAGGCTGACAAGCTGGTGTTCAAGGAGCGCGTCGAGATCGGCGTAATCCAGTTCAGTCGGATGCGGGGCGTCCTTGACCAGCATCAGAGTTGCGAATTCGTGAGGGCTCAGCATCTGCGTCTCCTGGGCTATAGGTGTTACGTTCGCTGGTAACGTGAGTTGCAACCGTCGCGCCGGTTGAGCGTGGCCCGCGCGACGGGCGCCACGACTTTGCATGCGAGATCTTTGCCGACAGGCGTGCTCCGAACGCCTGGGTACAGTCATCTCAAGTGAGTAGCCGATGTACTGCAGGACATCGGCTACTCACAAAGTACCGTAGATCCGGACTGGGGTACGGAGTCAAGAGAAAACGTCACATCACGGCCTCCGCGAAATGCGTTGATGAGGGAACGACTTCTTCCGACGTCGCTTCGTTAGCTAGCGCGGAAAGAACCTGTCGCGACTGCTCCAGCCTCCGGCTCCGCCGCAGTCAACTTTACAACAGCGAGCGCGCAGACGCTTCGGCGCGGTCGCGAACGCTACGACGCGACGCATCCGAACTGATCCCGCCGACGAGCAGCGTGGCGGACCGCGCCGCTCTCGTGGACTAGCGCCGCGCGTGGCGAGGATCGCTTTGCACATCCGTGAAGCCAAGCGGTAGGGCGGCGAACCACGTGCCAACGTTCTCTAACAGAATGCCCGTCCGTTCGATCTGTTCCGCCAGCATGTGGCCGTCGTATGGGTTGCCGGCTATCGACCGGGCGCCCACGATCAGCTCGCGTTTGTCGGTGATCGCCAAGCTGACCTTGACGCCGAACTCGTAGGGCTGGCGTGTCTTGCACTTTGCCGGTACCCTCGACTTCCGGTGCGTGCAGTGCTACAGCTTGTTCTTATGTTTGGGACGTTGACGGCAGATGGCCCACGCTTTCTCGAGCCAGACGAGCAGCTGTGCCTGTCGTTCATCCGACGCGCTGTGCAGCTTGCGCTCAATGTCGCGCAGCACCCGCCCCAGTACCGTTCGCTGGCGCTTGAGCGCGCCGCGTTGTCACGGATCGGCGTAAAGGCGCCGGGGATGATCGCCGTAATGGCGCCAGTTGGAAGGGGTGTCAAACGCGGATTCGAACGGCCTCAAGAATGCGGTTTTTTACTGGATTTTGCAACGGCGTTTTCGCCGTTTTCAAGCATCGGTTTGGGCTTGCGGAAGCTCTCGCCCTCGATGACGATGCGGTAGGCGCCGTGGCGTAGCCGGTCGAGTGTCGCGGCGCCGAGAACCCGGTTGTCGGGGAAGGCGTCGCCCCATTCGCTGAGATCGAGATTGGATGTCAGGATGGTAGCCGCCCGCTCATACCTTGCCGCCACCAGATCGTGGAAGTCTTCGTCGTGTGGCGCACGCAGGGGTTTGAGCGCGAAGTCGTCAACGATCAGCAGCGGCACGCGAACGAACTGCTGGAACTTGCGTTCGTAGAGGCCCGTGGCGCGGGCCGCATGCAGCTTTTTGATCAGATCGGTTTGCGTGACGAACAACACGTCGCGCCCCTGACGCGCAGCACAGTGGCCCAGCGCCTGCGCAATGTGGGACTTGCCGACGCCGGTTTGACCGACCATCAGGATGGCCACCTTCTCGTCGATGTAACGACCGGTGGCGAGATCGTGGATGTGCGCGCGGTTGAGCTTCGGCAGCCGGTCGAAGTCGAAGGTCTCCAGTGTTTTGCCTAGCCCGAAGCCCGCGCGCACGAGACGCGCGCCGAGCTTCTTCTGGTCGCGCCGCGCGACTTCATCATGCAGGAGCATGGCGAGGAATTCGGTGTAGGCGAGCTGTCCGTCGATCGCCTGACGGTTGCGCTGCTCGAGCGAGTCGAGCACGCCCGACAGGCGCAGCTGCTTGAGGATCGCACTCAGTTCGGGACTGGGATTCATGATGTTCAATGCAGGAGAAGGGAGTGGAGGTCACGACCGAAGCGGCCGCCGTTCAGATAGGTGTCAGCAGGCGCTGTTGACGTTTGCGCCGCTGCTGCGACGGCGGGCTGGCTGTCCAGTCCCTTGTCGAGGATGGTCTTGACGGTGCGGTACTTCGGGCTCGCGAATGCAAGCGCACGCTCGCATGCGGCGTCCAGTCGTTGATCGCCGAACTTCTCGCGCATGCGGACGACGCCCTGCGCGCCACGCAGGTTCACCAGCACGGTGTCGTTGAACATCGCGAGAACCAGCGCGTGACAGGAAGGCCCGATCTCCTTCGCGCGAGCCAGGCACCACTGTGGATCGTGTTCGAGCCACGCCTGCGCCGCCGGCGGCTGGTGGTCACGCACCGTATGGCGATCGCCGGGCTTGCGCAGTCGCGGATGGGTTGCAATGAGTTCGTGCTGGTGGAACAGCTGTACGATCGTATCGGTGGATTTGAGCCACAGGCTCTTGCCAACCAGCGTGAACGGCACGGAGTACAGCGCTTTCTTGTAGACGATGTGTCCGTCGGTATGCACCTTGACTTCGCTCCATACAGCCAGCACCGGCGCAACGTCTGGCAGCGTCGTGAGCAGCGGCTTCTCGATGGCAAAGCGCGCCAGCGGCTGCTCGCGTGTCGTGCCATGTTCGCGCATGCTGGCCTGCTGCATGATCCATTCGCGCAACTGCCGGTTGGCATCGGTCAGGTCGCGGAACGTGCGCAGCGGCACAAAGGATTTCTTAACATACTTGACGCCCGACTCAACGATTCCCTTCTTCTGCGGGTCGTGCGGCGGACATGCGTCGATCCGGAAGCCGTATCCCTCCGCGAGCGCGGCGTACGAGCGTTGGACCTCCGGGCTGTACGTGCAGGCTCTGGTGATCGCGCACTTCGCGTTGTCGATGATGATGCGACCCGGGCAGCCACCGAGCCACTCGAAGGCGCGACGGTGGCAGGCCAGCCATGTCTCGACGGCCTGGTCGAGCACGAGCTCGACATACTGGTGCCGGGACCAGCAGAGGGTCATGACGAAGAACCACGTCTTGATCTGTGCACCCGATTCATGTGCCAGTACCGGCCCGGCGCCGAAGTCGACCTGTGCGGCCTCCGCTGGCGCAAACTCGAGGACCGTTGTGGCCGGTACGCCGCGTTCGGCCCTCAGGCCCAGCAGGATACGGCGCACCGCCGAGTAGCTGCCGGTGTAGCCATGATTGCGTTTGAGCGCGTGGTGGATCGTCGTACCCTGAACACCGGCGTCATGCCAGTCACGGATCTGTTCACGAAACGGTTCGAGCGTGGACACGCATGTGCTCGGCAAGTGTGGAGTGCGACCGAACACGCCGGCGATCACGGTATCGTCAGGCAACGGCTGCCCGGAATTCAGCCAGCCGCGTTCGCCGGCCATACGACGAACAGCGGTCAACTTCTTGCGACCCATCAGGCCGCTACGCGCGATGTCGCGATCGGAATCGCCTTGCCGCATGCGGACAAGGACTTGACGGTACTCAAACAATTCGAACCTCCGGTTGGTCATGGACACTCCGTTCAGAAAGAACGGAGCGTACCCATCTGGAAAGTTCGAATCGCGTTCAACACCCGGGGCCGGTGGCGCCTATACGCCGATCATCGACTGGCGCCATAACGCCGATCCTGCGCTGGCGCCTATGCGCCGATCATCCGGTGGCGCCAATACGCCGATCCCGGAATGGCTCCATAACGCCGGTCAGTGACACGCGTAGACGATTGAATTGTTTCGCATGCGCATAGCCGCCAGCGCGGCGTCGCAATTGACGGCCTTCGCGAGCATAGGTCTGTCTGAGTGTGCGCCCGGCTCGTTGCGCCAGTTGCACAAGCTTGGCACGCGCTATCTCGAGCAGGCGGCTGTCGCTCGGGTAAGCAATGGCTTTCTCCTGCACCGTTGTATCAACAATCACGCGTTACCCGATCGTCCGACGTCTGCCTACGAACGCCTGGTGATGAGTAAAGCGCAGCCCGAGCCCGGCCGCGGGCGGGATCGGGTCGGGACCAGTGCAAACAGGGACGTGAGCGATGCTCATGTGGATACCGTCAAGCACGACATCGTGACAGCTCCAAGCTCGAATCATCTTTCAGGTTTAGCGAGTTCCGGTCCGACCTGTCTTGTCATCACACTCGTTGCCAACGCAACCTTTGACGTCACCCTGCAAAGTTTAAATGTTCTGTTTCTGCTCTGACCATCAGGCCAGCCTGGTACTCACGTGCTCCTTCTGATACGGCTTGCCATGTGCAAGGATTGCCCAGATCGTCCGAGCCATCTTGTTCGCCAGTGCCACGGTGATCACGTTCGGCGGTCTTCGTTTTTTCATCTGCTCGACCCACGGACCTGGCTCCTTCGCGTGGAAGAGCACACTGCGTGCACCGTGGATCAGCAAGGTACGTACATACGTGTCGCCACGCTTGGAGATGCCCAACAACTGAATCTTTCCGCCCGTGCCCGTTTGTCCGGGAACGAGACCGAGCCAGGCCGCGAACTCGCGTCCGGATTTGAACGCTTTCGGATCGCCCATAGTCGAAACCACTGCGGTCGCAGTGAGCAAACCCACCCCGGGTATCGCCGCGATCGCATGACACGCTTTGTCTTCTTTCATCCACGTCTGCAAGCGTCGTTCGATGTCGGCGATCTGCTTATCGAGGCGCTCGAGGTCATTCCACATCTCACGCAACGACTCGATCAGCATCGCCGGCAGACGCTCGGCAAGTCTCGCAAGTACCGCGGGAATCGCTTTGTCGAGCGCTGCCCGGCTCTTGCTCATCACTTCGCCGTATTCAGTGAGCAGCCCGCGCAGACCGTTCATCTGTGCGGTCCGGAACTTGACTTTCTGTTGCCGCATCCGGTGCAGCGCTAACACTGCCTGCTGCGCCTCGGTCTTCACCGCGACCGCTTTACTTGGCATCTGGGCAGCCATCCAGATCGCGCGTGCATCTGCCGGATCATTCTTATTGCCAATCACGAAGGCTTTGACGAACTTCGCCGGCATCAGTTTTACCTGGTGACCCATCTCAATTAACCGCCGTGCCCAATGCTGAGCTCCGCCGCACGCCTCCATCCCTATCAGGCAAGGAGCCCGGTTCGCGAAGTGCTCAAGAAACAGCGCCCGTTTGAGCTGCCGGCTGACGATCTCCCCCGTGTCAGCATCTACCCAGTGAAGCTGGAACACCGTCTTCGCGATGTCGACCCCGACCGTCGTATACTTCATCTCGGACCCTCCGGTTAGCCTGTGAAGACCTTCATGATCTTCCAATTTGGGCACTTTTGATGCCGTCGGCCCGTGAGGGTCCACTTTTTCAGCTCCTAACGTCCGATAGGTGGGGGCGTTCATTCCATTTGTCGCTGCCCACACATGGCCGGGTCAATCGTCGATCAGGCCGGGGTCATCTCCCCACCCGCAATCTTGCCGCACACCCCTGCCGGCAGCAGCACGAACGATTTGGTGTCGCGTGCCTAGGTGGCCTGTCCGGCGCAGGAATGGGCGCCTTCGGCACAGTCGTTCTTCGCGACCGCATTGATTCCGTAGCATTTTTCGAGGTGATTCTTCTGCATTCTCGCCATGTTTTCTTTCACGATCGGCGGCGCATTAGACATGTCTTTCATTTCCTGTGCGCTGGCCGACACACCCTGCATTGCGAGCGCCAGCCCCATTGCTGCGGACAGCGTGGTGGCGGCGAAAAGTCGATGGTCCCTAGCCAAACCTCGTGACGTTGACGACCTCGATGCGTGACCGATACCCAAGACTTGTCGGAGGCGGAAAAAGGTTACCGGGCGATCAAGGACGGCACATCGCCTGCCACGCGGCGAACCCGATCAGCGAAGACTGCGCGCTATGCGCACCGGCACCAGATAGCGCTGGCAAAGCGTGAGGATAGCCGTGAACAGCAGCACGCTGCCGAATTGCCAGACGATTACCATCAACGCCGCATCTTCCATATGGAAGAGCCGCAGTCCCACATTGGCGAGCGCTGCGGCCGCGAGGCTCCCCCACAACACGGCATAGGGAGTGTACAAACGCGAGCCACGCCGGACCGCGAGCACGATCGCCAGTGCCGGAACTGCGCCGGTCATGGCGATGGCCGGCAGGCACATGAGGTCGGAATGAAACTCCATTCCGCTCAACCCCAGACGCACCCATTCGTCCCAGCACTGACGACCCAAGGTCGCCATCCAGAGGGCCAGTGGGGCCACAGGTGCCCACAGCTTCCAGCGTCGCTCGCCCGGAACGCAACTGACGAGCGCGGCCCAGCCAGCCAATAACGCCGTGACCAGCAATGCCAGTTCCTGAGTCAGGAAGACAGGATCAGCGAGCTTTGCATCGATATCGGGGCGTACGCCCATCGCTACGACCAGGAGGGCCGTGACCGGGAGCGATACGGCGAGCCAACCGATCAGACGCCAGACTGGGGGCAACAGGCGTCGGACCGGCTTCAGGTCCGCGGCGAGCGCGTCGATGAGTTCCTCGGTATTCATGTCACTTGGTCCCGGCCAGCATGGCGCGCAGGGTCTTCAGCGCTCGATGAGTTGCCACCTATAACGCCGCAATGCTCATCCCGGTCGTCGCCGAGGCCTCCTTCAGCGACATTTCCTTCTGCTTCAGAAGTTCGATCGCCTGTCGCCGGCCCGGTGGCAGCGCGGCGATGGCCTTTTTCAGCGTTGCCCCGTCCACCGGGGTCTCCCGTTACGATTAACTGCGTGCCTCTGATAATTTCCAATCTTATTTTTACGTTTTGGTCAGCTATTCCCTAACAACTTCTTCAGCGGCCTCGCGGTGCCCCCGGTAGTGACGCCTACCGCAACACCCGCCTGTGCCATTTTTCGGGCGATTTCGGCACCGATGCCCGAACTCATGCCGGTAACGAGCGCCGTCTGCCCCTCCAACGGTTTCGTTTGATCCTGCATTAGGTTACTCCCTGATTAGCAAGCGTTACAGCATGTAGCTGATGTCGGAGGCGCCAGTCGGATAAGCAAAAATCGTCGCCTTGAGTTCTTCGGCCGTGACTCCCTGACGAATTGCCAGCGCGAAAACGTTGATGACCTCGTCGACACCGGGCCCCACGAGATGGGCGCCGAGAATTTTGTCGCTGCCTTCTTCTACCAGAACCTTAAAGCCGTATACCGTTTCCGCAACATGCTGCGCCGTATACCAGCCATCGGCTTCCTGATGCTGCATGCGGAATTTCAGTCCGCGCTTGCGCGCGGCCTCTTCGGTCAAACCGACTGACGCCAGCGGTGGGAGCGTAAAAGCGACGCTGGGCACACCTTCATAGTTCGGCTTGCGCCGATTGCCGTGGAGCATGTTTTCGGCGGCGACTTTGGCATCGTGACTGGCAACCGGCGTGAGCGGCGGCCCTTTTTGGGCAAAATCGCCGGCTGCATAAACTGCCGGGTTAGATACGCTCTGAAGGTAATCATTTAGCTTGATCCGGCCATCCTCCGTGTCCACACCGGCCACATCAAGTTTCAGCGGGGCGAGATCCGGAACGCGGCCCGCCGCCTGAACCACGAGATCGGCCGACAAGAGTTCATTTTTACCGCCCGAGGATACCGCGACTCTGAACTCGTCGCCGCTACGCTCGATACGCTCGATCTTCATGTTGAAACGGAGGTCGACGCCGATCTGATCGAATTTTTTCATCAGCCAGCCAACGACTTCGGCGTCAAAGGGTGGCAAAAGCCGGTCGCGCCGCTGCACAATAGTGACTTTCGCCCCGGAGCGAGCCGCGGTATGGGCGAATTCAGCCGCAATGTAGCCTCCGCCGATCAGGACGATGCGTTTCGGCAGGCTATCCAACTCAAGGAACTCCGTGCTTGTGATGGCGTATTCCTCGCCGGGGATGCCGAGCGCTCTGGGTACCGCGCCAGCGGCGAGCAACACAAAACGCGCCTCGAGAATTTCGTCGCCTATTTTGATCGAGCGCGGCCCACAGAATTCACCACGACCATGGTAGAAATCGATGCCGTTTTTTGCAAAACTCTTCTCCTTCATCGGCGGTACCGGATCCGTGAAAGTACGCTTGAACGCAATGAGTTCCTGCCACGCGATGGACGGTGTGCCGCCCTCAACGCCTTTATCACGCATCCGATTGGCGTGATCGACCGCGTCCACCGCGCCGACGAGCACTTTTTTTGGGTCACACCCTCGTAGCGCGCAGGTGCCACCAAATGGCAGGTAATCCATCACCGCCACACTCCAACTTGCGTGGCGACACCGCGACGCGGCCACCGATGCGGCAGTTCCCGTTCCGACGATTACGAGATCGTAGTTCTTAGTCATAGAAGCTCCTTCGCCGTCTCGGCGTGTCAAGGATGGGTGGAGGATGAAGCAAGTTTAGCGGCCGGAATTCCGGCGGTGGCTCGGCGTGTACGTTGCGCCTGCGTGCCGTGCAGGGCCTCGACGCCGCCGCGCTCATACAGCGCAAGATTTATGGCGGAGTTGATCAATCCGAGATGGGTAAAGCCCTGGGGAAAGTTGCCAAGGAACGCGTCAGTCTGCGGATCAATCTCCTCTGAATAAAGGCCGACATCATTGCTTTTCTCGATAAGCCGCTCGAACAAGGCTCGCGCTTCGTCAGCCTGGTCTGTAAAAAGCAGCGCATCGACCAACCAGAAACTGCACATCAGGAAGGCGCCTTCGGAACCGGACACGCCATCGTTCGGGATGTACCGGCGCACGTAATCGCCAAAGCCCAGTTCTGTACGCACGGCTGCGACCGTGCGAACAAGAATTTCGTGGTCCAGCGGCGTGCCGAGCGTTGGAGCCAGCAGCAGCGCCGCGTCCATGACATCGAAGCCGAAGGCTTGTACTAAGAACTGCTTGTTTGAATCCATGCCATGTTCAAGTATTGCCGCGAATACGGCATCCCGTGCCGCGCGCCAGCGCGAATGATCTCCGCCCAACTGGATCGCCCGGTCCAGCGCGACCCACGACATCAACTTACTGTGAACGTGGTGACGCGGCTCAGAGCGCATTTCCCATAACCCCTGATCCCGATCCTGCCAATGGTCCGCAACGTGGTCGGCAATGCGAGTCACGAGCTCCTGCTGGGTGCTATCGGGTTCGCCCCGTAATTCGCGCATGACGGCGAGCCACTCAAGTACTTCACCATAGATATCAGCTTGTTGTTGCGCATGAGCTGCATTGCCAACCCGCACCGGGCGGCTCTGACCATAGCCGTCAAGATGATCAAGTGTGTACTCGGTCAAATCCGTCGCCCCGTCGATGCCGAACATGATCTGCAGCGCAGGTAATGTCGCGACACAACATGACCGCTGAAAATCGCAGAAGCGGGCTGCATCCGCGCTGTACCCCAACGCAGCCAGCGCATTGAGCATCAGGCTCGAGTCGCGTAGCCAGCTGAAACGATAGTCCCAATTGCGCTCCCCGCCGATTTCCTCGGGCAGGGAGGTGGTGGGTGCGGCCACAATCGCCCCAGTCGGCGCGTAAGTCAGAAGCTTGATAACCAATGCGCTACGGTAGACCTCATCGTTATGGGGGCCGTTATAGCAACATTGGCTCACCCAGTTTTCCCAGAAGGATCGTGTGTTCGAAAGGAGCTGATCGACATGGCTCACCGAACAATCAGCGGGCGGCTCGGTGGCCACGATAAACGCGTAACGTTGCCCGGCGGTCAATGTTATTAGATTGTCAACATCGCTACCGGACAACCCGCAGTCGCTGTAGAGCGCCGCTTCGCGAACACTGCTGCCGTTCTGCGCGGCAGGGGCAAAGCCACGGGCATTCGACTCAAATCTGATACGTAAGACGAGTTCTCCCGCCGTTGCTTCGACGATGCGAATAAGCCAACCTGGCGCAGCGGGAATCTTCGTATCGTGGAGCGATGAATCTGCCTTACTGCTGATGGGCATAAAATCCGTTAACGTTGCGCAGCCCTGTTCCGTAGTGAACGTCGTGCGCAACACGTTGGTGCGGGGCAGGTACTCACGCGTGGCATAGGTCTTCTCTTCGGGTCGAATTTGAAACAGCCCACCTTGAGAGGCATCAAGAATGCGCCAGCAAATCGGTGCTTGATCGAACCGTCCTAACGCGCACCAGTCGACGCTGCCATCGAGACTGACAAGCGCCGCGCCGTGACAATCACCGATCAGCGCGTAGTCTCGGATCGGTACGTAAGGCCCGGTTCTGCGTTCTTCAAGAATGAGTTTTGGTGTCGACACCTTTTCTCCTGAGATGACCGTGACGCAATAACGAGGCCTGACGTTGCTATCAGTACGCCCAATGATCGGGAGATAAGAAGGGTGGCGCTGTTTGCTTCCGGCAACGTATAAGGGACGTCTATTGATGCGCGTTCCGCTCCTTTACAGTCCACTTATCCTCGCCAGTGGTGGAGTGAAAGTGACGATTTTGAAAGTATTCGGCCAGCTTTCGCAAAAGATACATCGCAAACGACCGATCACGGCTGAGCACGTTACGAGCTCTAGCCGGCGCCACGTGGACAACCTTAGGGGCGGAACGCGCAGGCCTACTAATGCTATGGTCGTGCAAACGCTATGACTTGATTGACCATAAGTGCGGAGTCAGGTACGGGGTCAAGCGAGACATAAAAAGCTAGGTCTAACCCCTTAAGAAGAGAGCCGAACTGCGATCGTAATGGCGCCGGAGCGCTGACCGTATTCTTCGCATGCCGATTCGTTAGTCGCACCAAGGCTCTAAACCTTAAATCCGGTGTTATGCTACATCTTTGAAAAGCGCCCTTCCTTTTTCAGAAAAGGTGGTTCTTAAACCAGCATGCGGAAGACATTGGATTCTGCCGCGGGGAAAGCAGACGTGAATCGCTCCATATCGTCCACTTAATCCGAGCAGCATCGCCAGCGCGAAAATGTTGATCGTATGCTCCGCGTTCGGACCGAGGATGGGTGCGCCAAGGATCCGTTCGGTACCCTCATCGATCAACCCCTTGTAGGCCGCCGTATCCTCCTGGACATGACGAACAACCTTCTAATCCGCCATGGCCCGGTGGTTCAGTCTGAAGTGAAGGCCCTTGCTCCCCCGCTTCATCCTCGGTGAGCCCGACGAGGTGGCGCGCAAACGTCCTCTGCGCCGGCTGGGGTCAACGGCGGAAAGACACGTCAACAGGTCTATCTGGAGCTCATTGAAGCTCAGCGACAAGGCGTGTTTCTCATCAACCACAATACCGCCTACCCCCCAGTACAGAAACGCTTCGGCGCAATCGCGAACGTTACGACGCGACGCACCGCAACTGATACGACGGGCAAGCAGAATAACCGTCGGCGCGACGCGTGTTGACGAGCGCACTGTGTGTCGGGTACCGCTCTGCACGTCCATGACGCGAAGCGACGAACGGCGAGCCGGATGCCAAGTATCGGCTTGACGGCCAGACGTATGCGTATTGGGCCTGGCGAGGTTGGCGATGCAACTCGGAGAAGCAGACCGTTTCAGCAGGTCTTGGCCGAAGGGGCCACCAAGGCTAATTCGGTGACAGTGCTGTCAGGAGAATCCACTGCGCTGTCACCGGTGTTCGGCTGATTGAAATAGTCGAGCGTCTGGCGGTACGCTGTTTCCATCAGTTCGGCGGTATGACTGAAGTCCAGCAGATCGATCATATGTGGAAAGCGCGGGCGTACCTGATGGATGTGCACCCGTGTGCCGCAGCTTTCGAGCTCCACCGCAAACTTGCGATCCAGTGCGATGGAAAAGCTGCGTGCGAGGATGCGCAGCGCCCCCTGAAATGGCCGCGACGTAAATTCACAGCACGCGCACGACACCATCAGGATGGTGCGCGCCCCCAGTTCGATCGCCCGGTCCAGCGGTACATTGTTCGCGATGCTGCCATCCACGAATTGATGACCGTCGATCTCTGCCGGCGGGAATAAACCCGGTAGCGTCATGCTTGCGATAACCGGTTCGATCAGATCGCCACTCCCGCTCCAGTAGACGGCGGTCCCCAGTTGAAGATCGGTACCCACGACGTGCAACGGGATCTGCAGATCCTCGAACCGAGTCGCCGGAAGTACGTTGCGCAACAGCTGGCGCAGCGGATCAAACGTGAAGCAACCCGGGTAATGCCGAGGGGTAAGGAGCCCTTGCCAGTTAAAGGAAACGCCGTTGCGCAGCCGGAACGCGCACCATAGGTCGGCGATCTGTGCATGAGGCATGCCGGCGGCAATGCAGGCCCCGTTGAGCGCGCCAATCGAACTGCCGAGGACGAGGTCGGCCACTATCCCCAGCTCTCGGATGGCCCGGTAAAAGCCCACTTCCATCGCCCCGCCGCTCCCGCCGCCGCATAGAACCAGTGCTATGGGAGCTTTCATGTCGGTCGCAACGCTCATGGCTTTGCTCCCCCGATGCTAGCCAGGTTCCGGCCGCGTCTGTTCCAGCAAGCGTTTCTGGAATGAGAAGGTGGCGTTGCCTATCGCCGCAGCTTCGGGCAACGTGAACTGTGCGACACCCGGAGGAACCGCGCAATGTCGACAGACGAACGCGATGCTCGTGCACAGACTGTCGCCCCATGGGCGGCTTTCGGTGTGGGGACGCCACATCACGCGAATCCCCTGCGGATTGCCGCCATCCACGTGCCCATTGGCTGCGACCGCGCAGTCGAGATGGCAACGGCACAACGCGCATCGGGACATGATGCGCGATGCGTGCCGCACCAGGCGTGGAATCGCCAGTGCGTCGATCGCGCACATGGCATGCACGCTGCTTTCCGCGAACTGTACGCGGATGCCTGTTTCGCGGGCGCTAAACGGGTAACACCCGATGCCATGCGCGTCGATCACCACCGCATCGATGTCAAGCAACGCCTGAAGCAGCGTTGGCGAGACATCCGGCATCGCATCGGGCCTGCCCTCATGCACCCAATGGTCCAGCAAGCGGAGATACGCGGCCTGGACCGCGGGATCCGTGCTTTCGATGCGTGCCTGCAATGGAAAGCTGTCCCGTAGTTTTTGCAACGCACCCAGCACCAAGGCCGTGCGCTCGCGACGGGTTTCGCTCAGAGGCGCCATAGTTTGTCCATACCGAGCGGGATCCGATCACAAGGGCTCGGAGTCACCCTATTGCACACGTTTCGCGGTGTCAGTGCTGGAGACATGTCAGCGTCTTTGCGAGCGGCGGCTCAGCGTGGCTGAATTTGCCGGATCCGAAGCCACACATTGAGCACGCTCGCCGCTATCAACCCGGCGATGCCGACGCCGGCCAGCACGGTGTTTTGGATGATTGCCACTGCTGTGAACATCAGTACCGCTCGCCAAGCCGAGCCCGAACGCCCACCACTGGCCGTGCCGGCGCGTGCCGAGGTAGAGTCCCGCCAACGCAATGAGCAGGAACGCCACAAGCAGGGGGACGAGGATAGCGTTCTTGACGAGAAAGCCGAGCCCGATGGCCGACACGACCGCCAGCAAGGCGGGGAAACCCAGACAACACAGCGCCGCCAGGACCGTGCCGCCCACGCCGATCTTGTCCAGATGATGGGCCCAGATGCCGCCGCCGTTGTGTGATGAAGCCATTTGCTTACTCCCGGTTAATACCCAGCTCGCCTGCCCCGCGAGATCATTGCGCCGACATCTGCGCGGAGTCGATGGCGCGTGCGCAGAACTTCGCGTAGCACGCCGACCCGCAGAAATGCAGGACTTACTCTGTTCCTTCCGCGCTGAGTGCCGCAGAAATTGGCACTTCCGCGCAGCACACGGCGCAGCTCAGCTGCGCAGGGTCGGCTGGTTGCTGTTCGTCCACCATGCCTGCCTGCCTCCCTGCATTTGGCCTGCTTAAGCCCGCCGGTCGATCATCCGGCGCAGCATGACAGCTGCTTCACATCCATGGTGAAGGTCTGGGCGCACAACTTCAGCCCTTCGACCATCGTCAGGTACGGGAACAGTTGATCCGCGAGATCCTGCACACTCATGTGGTTGCGTAGTGCGAGTGCCGCCGACTGAATCATCTCTCCGGCCTCGGCCGCCAGAATATGCACGCCCAGCAGCCGCCCCGCACTCCTGTCGGCAACGAGCTTGATGAAACCGCGCGTATCGAAATTCGCCAGGGCGCGCGGCACATCGGCCAACGACAGGGTGCGCGTGTCGGGGTCAAGTCCGCGATATTTTGCTTCCTGCTCGGTGAGCCCCGTCGACGCCACCTGCGGGGAGGTGAACACGACCGAGGGCATCGTGGCCAGGTCCAGTGCCACCTCGCCCCCCGTCATGTTGACCGCTGCGCGGGTCCCGGCCGCCGCCGCCACGTACACGAACTGCGGCAGGTCGGTACAGTCGCCCGCGGCGTAGATATGTTCGACCGAGGTGCGCAGGTGATCATCGGTCACGACGGCGCCGGAGCGATCGGTCGCTACGCCAATATCCGCAAGGCCCAGACCGGCGGTGTTGGGCCGGCGTCCGGTAGCCACCAGTAACCGGTCGCCCGTGACGGTTTGCGCGCCGGCCTGCAGAATGAACTTGCCCTGTTCGAAACGCGCGTGCGTGATTTCTGTCTGAGTCAGCACTCGTGCGCCCTCGTGTTCGAGGATCTGCCGTAGGCCGGCGCCGATCTCCGGTTCGAATTTCGGCAGCAGCGCGAACAGTTCAATCACGGTGACCCTGGCACCCAGGTGCAGGAACGCCTGGCCGATCTCCAGCCCGACTACGGAGCCTCCCAGCACGATCAGATGCTCGGGTACGATCTCGGCGACCAGGGCTTCAGTCGAGGTCCAGAACGGCGTCCCCTGCAGGCCAGGAACAGGCGGGATCGCCGGTGCGGCGCCGCTGGCGATCAGCACGCGATCCGCAACAAGCCGGGTCTCCGTCCCGTCCGGGCGTTTTATCAGCAGGGTCGAGGGGTCGATAAACCGGGCGCTGCCTCGCAGCAGCGTGATGTTGGAATTGCCATCGACAATGCTTTGGTATTTCGCCTGGCGCAACTCTTCCACGCGCGCTTGCTGTTGCGCGACCAGTGCGGCGCGATCGATGGCGGGCGTGTGGTGCTCGATCCCCTCGAAGGGATGGGCCGTTTGCAGATGGGCAATATCCGCGCCCCGGATCATGATCTTCGAGGGCACGCAGCCGACGTTCACACAGGTTCCGCCGACCTCGTCCCTTTCGATCAGCGTCACTCGCGCCCCCTCGTTCGCCGCACGGATCGCGCAGGCAAAGGCTGCTGAGCCGCCACCGACAATCGCGATATGCAGGCCGGGAGCGCCGCGCCTTACGTGCTCTGGTACCGCGCTTGACTCGTCAAGCAGACTGACACCATAGGGCGCCGGGACCGCTGCGATGAGATCGCCCACCCCCACCTCTGGGGGGCTGTCTACCGAAGCCAGGCCTTGTTCGAAAGAAACCCGTGCGGCGACACCTGACACCGCATTCAGCGCGCGCTCGATGGTGTGCGCGCCGCGATCGCAGGTCATGCCGGTAATGCGGAACGTGCGTTGCGTCATCTCGCTTACCTCCTTCGTCAGTGGCGCCATGGCGGCGTGGGGCCATACATCTTGTGCTCTGGGCCTGCCGCTGCTGCGTTACGCGGTCGCCGCCGCAGAGGGGTGGATTGGGCTGGGCCAGCTCGGCAGTCAATGGATGAACGCGGTCGTCAAAACGCAACACACGACCAAAAGCGCAATGGCGCCGACTATGATCAGCTTGCTCACGAACTCCTCCTTTGCGTCAATAATTCCCACGCGGCGCATGACTTGGGATATGAGCATGGCCCCATGGGTGGGATGAACTTACTGACAGCGTAGATGCGTACCTTAGTACAGAGTCAAGCGCTATCCCCGCCTGTGTGGTACGCCTCGCGTTGCGGGCGCTCGGGGCCGCTCGCCGATCGTGGCGCGGCAGCATGACGACGTCACGGAAGGCTTAGCTCTGGTTTGCTCGACCGCGCAGCGCACGCCAGGCTACGACTAGAAATAACAGAAAGAGCAGCCCGAACAGCGCGAGCGCAACGCCCATATGCGCGCTCAGGAAGCCGCCCGCCACCGTCCCGGAAAGCAGCACGAGCAGCAGCGGTAGATGGCAGGGACAGGTCAGCGCCGCCAGGACCGCCGCCGCATAGCCGCCCATGCGGCGCTGACTTGGCGAACCGGGTTCGATGGATCGTTGCATACGTTTCTCCTTTGAAGGCTTCCGGTTCGTGCACCTCGGGAGCGAGCCTGAAGCGTCGTTACGGCAGGTAAGGCCAAACCCCGACTTAGGCGGCTCGTTCGAAACAGGCCGGCAACTCCAGTGTGGACACGCGGCCGAGATCATTGAAGTGTTTGTCAAGCCAACGTCCGGTCCGCTCGCGCCCGAGGTCGCGAAGATCATGGAGAAACGCCGGGCTCGTATCGAACTTACTGTGCCCGCCGAGACGTTGAAACGCTCGTTCGGCAGTGATCCGGTGAAGATAGACGCACTCGTAGCGCGGATCCTTGACGATGCCGGCCTTGATCAAACGGGTCAGATTGGCGATTGCGTGGAGTTCCCGTATCAGACTGCTGTTGAAACTCACTTCGTTGACGCGGTCCGCGATCTCCGCTGCCGTACGGGGCACCTCGTCCCGCTGGACGGGGTTGACTTGAACAATCAGAAGGTC
This sequence comes from Paraburkholderia sp. BGA-UO-ETr-F12, assembly GCF_059567945.1. Taxonomy (NCBI): domain Bacteria; kingdom Pseudomonadati; phylum Pseudomonadota; class Betaproteobacteria; order Burkholderiales; family Burkholderiaceae; genus Paraburkholderia; species Paraburkholderia sp. BGA-UO-ETr-F12. The sequence goes on from NZ_JCAQOZ010000024.1 coordinate 155,566, forward strand.
AGTGAAATCCGGGCATTCGTCGATGAGGGGCGCGAGTACCGGATTTCCGATATAGCCGCCATCCCAGTAGTAGTCGGCGTCAATCTGAACCGCCTGATAAATCTGGGGCAAGCATGCCGACGCCAGCAGCACGTCGACGGACAATTCCTTGCCGGTAAAAATGCGCAGACAGTTGGTTCGTACGTTGGTGGCCGAGATATATAACCTGATCTTCTGGCAAGTGCGCACGCAATCAAAATCGATTGCTTCGGTCAGGAAGGTCCGCAGCGGGTTAATGTTGAATGGATTGAGCTGATAGGGTGAGAACATTTGCCCGAGCCACTCGTACCAGGGCAGGAACACAACCGGATTGAAGCCAAAGGGATTCCACGGCGCCGATCGATACGGGCTGAACGCCCCAGCACGCGCGATCGCTTCCCAGAAACGATTGAGCCCATCCCTCGCGCCCTGTGCTCCACCTTTCTCGAAACCATCGGCCAGCACGGCGGCATTCATCGCGCCGGCGCTGGTGCCGCTGATCGCGTCGATCATAAGTCGGTCATCTGCAAGCAATCGATCCAGGACCCCCCATGTGAAAGCCCCGTGAGCACCACCGCCTTGGAGGGCGAGTGCGATTTTCTTCGGTTTGGTTGTGCTGCCGGCCATGGGGGCCTCCGTCATGCCCGCTCGCTGAGCGGATCCGCGAGCGGGATAAGCGTTTTCGTGTGCTCCTGGCAAGGACGCTGCCGCCAAGCCACGACACATGCGAATGGACCCGAAGCTTGCTTCGCGCGCGATCAAGTGGAACGCCACCGTGGCTCGCGCTGATGCCAATTCCCTGGCAGCGCGTCTTTTCCAATGCTGCTGCCGGATCACCCCAGCGAGACGGCGTCATGCGCAGCTCGCCTGTCTCGGCAAATCCTTGCGTTTCCGGGCCACCATCGTCGATGAGCGGCTTCACGGTTTCGTCCGCGACGCTGGCCTGCCGTGCAACTGCCCGATCGTGCTCTGCTACGTTGCACTCAGCATGCCGACCAGCCAACGCGTGGCCGTCGCACGATCACCTGGTGACGCTGGCCTCGCAGACATCCCGGCGGTGGGTGAAACGCGCGGCCTCGAGCATCGTCTGGCTTCGTCTTCGATCTGTGTCGGTGGCGCAAGCCGCCATCGCAGCTTGTGCTGGCAGCCTGGCCTGCAGGAACTCGGGGAGACCACGGAGCAATGATCACCGTTTGCCGGAGCCAGCCTCAGCGCAGCAACGCCGCACGACTGGCGCGTCATCATGCGGAGCTCTGCCCAAGCGGTGCCATGCTCTCTCGTGTCCGACCGCCGGTGTCCGGTCCAGCATCTCGCAGGTGTTGCAGCAGTACGGACAACGCAGCAAGCTGTCGTTGACAGCGCTGCAACGTAAGATCGACTTCTGCGATGCTGGCCGCTACCGCAGCCGGCTCGCACCTGTTCAGCGCGTGCAGCAAGGGGCGGATACTTTGTAACGGCAGGCCAGCGTCGCGCGCTGCGCGAATGATTGCAAGCCGTTCTACCGCTTCGCGATCGAACAGGCCGTGCCCGCCGTCGGTTTTGCCGGCGCGCGGGACGAGTTTTTCCGCGACGTAGCAGCGAATCGCATGCACGCTCACCCCGCTGGCCTGCGCCAGCTGCGACATCGTCAAGAGTCCCTCAGGGGCATACATGAAAACCTCCTTTCGCCCGGGTGGTGCGGCCTCGTGCCAAACGCCCCCAGGGATGTGCTCAGCCGGCGCAGCAGGACAACTGCTTCACGTCTTTCATAAAAGTCTGCGCACATAGCTTGAGGCCCTCGACCATGGTCAGATACGGAAATAGCATGGCCACGAGATCCGGCACCGTCATGCGAGCGCGCACGGCGACAGCCGCAGTCTGGACAATCTCTCCGCGTCGGCGGCAACGATCTGCGCCCCAATCAACCGTCCGGTGCCGGCTGCAGCCACCAGCTTGATGAAGCCGGGCGTATCGAAGTTCGACAGTGCCCGCAGCACATTGTCGAGCGTCAAGCTGCGGGTCTCGGTGTCGATATCGGCCAGGTGCGCTTCGGCTTCGCTGTAGCCGACAGTCGCCACTTGCGGGGCCGTGTAAATCACCGCAGGCATGGCAGACAGATCGAGTTCAGCGACGCCGCCCAGCATGTTGATCGCCGCGCGCGTGCCTCCCGCTGCGGCCACGTACACGAACCTCTGGCTGGTTTGTGCAGTCACCGGCCGCGTAGATGGTCGGCACACTGGTCTGCAGATGCTCATCCGCCATGACCGCGCCGCGTCCTTCGGTCCTGACGCCAGCGGCGTCGAGGTTCAGCGCCTCGGTGTTGGGCGCGCGGCCGGTTGCGACGAGCGGCCGTTCGGCCCGCAATTCGCCGTGGTGAGTATCCAGCACGAATTCGCGGCGCATGAGCGTAATCCGTTGCGCCTGAGTGTGATTCAGTACGCGGATGCCTTCGGCCTCGAACGCCCGCGTGAGGTGCGCGCGGATATCGGGATCTTCCCTGAACAGGAGCGTGCTTCGGGCCAGAACGGTCACTTGGCTTCCCAGTCGCGCGTACGCCTGCGCCAACTCAACGGCAACCACAGACGAACCGATGACGATCAAGCGCGTCGGAAGCGCCTCCGCAGCCAACGCTTCGGTCGACGTCCAATAGGGCGTCTCGGCCAATCCCGAAATAGGCGGAATCTGCGGGCTCGCGCCGCTCGCGATCAGCGCCCGATCGAAACGCAGGGTTTGTTCATCGCCGCTGTCTTTGACGATCCGCAGGGTCTGGCGGTTCAAAAAGCTCGCTTCACCGCGGACCAAATAAATGTTCAGATTGCTCGCGACGATACCTTCATACTTCGCGTGACGCAGTTCGTCGACTCGTCCCTGTTGTTGGGCGAGCAACGCACGGTGCTCGACGCGTACCGTGTCGTCTGCACCAATCCCGGCGTCAAGCGGACTGAACGTGCGCAGATGCGCGATATGCGCCGCACGAATCATGATTTTGGACGGTACGCAGCCGATGTTGGCGCACGTGCCGCCGGTGCTGCCGCGCTCGACGAGCGTAACCTGCACGCCTTCTTTGGCGAGACGCATCGCCGCGGCGAACGCGGCGCCGCCACTGCCGATGATGGACGCGTGTAGCGCCGGTTCGCCGCTACCTTGGCGCTGAAGTTGCCCACCGACCGTGCCGGACCCCGGCATCAAGCCGCCTGTCCGGGCGCGGTGCGCCGGACGACAGCGTGTGTCGCTTTCGCGGCACGGCTCGCGATATGGGCCGCCATCGAGCAGGCGCGCGCCGTAGCCCTGGCCGCGTACCGCGTCGAGCAGCCGCCGGCTGTCGAGTGCAGGCGCTGCCTCGACATAGACGGTTTTCTTGGAATAGTTCGCCGCCTTGCTCTCACACTCGGCGCAATGCATGCCGCTGACTGCAAGCCGTAGTTCATTCATTGGGGCCCCCCTTCGGCTGCGAGGGGTACCCGGCGTCGGCGGTCGCCTTGACCAGCGTGTTGACGTTGGTTTTGCTGTCATCGAACGTCACCACTGCCTGCTTTTGCTCGAAACTGACGTCAACCTTCGAGACGCCGGGCACCTTACCCAGTGCATGCTTGACCGTAATGGGACACGCGGAGCAGGTCATGCCAGGTACCGCCAGCGTGACGGTCTGATTGGCTGCCCAAACCGGTGCGGAACAGGCAAGGCTGACAAGCAACGCGCCGAGCGGTTTTTTCATGATGCGACTCCTGAGGCGAGACTTTAAGTTAATAAAAAAGCTTGGCCACAAAGGGAAAGCCCAACGCGAGCAGGACGAGCGCGACGGCGATCCAGAAAACGGTCTTGGAGATCCGGCGCGGTTGCGCAACGGCGCAAAGCTCCCCTGGCTTGCAGACGTCTGCGGGTCGGTAAATTCGCTTACCCGCGAAAACGAGCGCAAGCAGTGCCGCGCCAAGGAACCACGGGCGATAGGGCGCGAGCCGCGTCAGGTTGCCAAGCCACGCCCCGCTAAAGCCAAGTCCGACCAGCACCAGCGGTCCCAGACAACACGCGAGAATCGCGCCTAGCCCACCGATCAGCATCGGCGTCGATTTTTTTAGGTTGTCGGAGGTCATCTTGGAAATCTCTTTGTGCGGTAGAAGATGTATTAAGCTTACGAACGGAGTCAGGTACGGATGCAAGGAGGAATTTTGATGGCCGCGGACAATGAAACGACGTACACGATCGGACAACTGGCGCAGGCAGGCGGCGTAAACGTGGAAACAGTGCGTTACTATCACCGAATCGGCGTGTTACCGGCACCGGAACGACAGTTCGGCAGAGGTTGCTGTATTGCTGCAACTGGGCGACGGCACCCATTGCGCCGAGACCAAAACGCTCGCCCGGCAGAAGCTGCTGTTGGTGCACCAGAAACTCGCGGACCTGCAGGCCATTGAAACCGCGTTGACCGCGTTTGCGATCGCGTGCGACACCGCTCCCGACGAGCAGCACTGTCCACTCATCGCCGCGCTCGCGGCGGACGAATAGCGCGTGTACCCAATGTTCCGCCTCACGCGTTTTCCAGCGGCGGGTTAAACGAGGTTTAACCCAATCGCACCGCTTATCGGAGGGTGGGCAGGGCTTCGTGTAAAAAACAGCGGTTCAATGCTTGGTCCGCCGATACCTCAGCGGTTTTCGTAGTCTCGGACATTGTTGCCATCTGCACCCGGGTCAGCGCCTCCTGCGAGCTGCCGCACGCACGCAGCATGCTTGGATTCGGATCGTCTGCGGCCCTGTCGTGTGCGTCAACGGCTGCCTTTGAGGGTGCAGACGCTCGCTTACCTGCATCTCCCGCGACCACGTTTCCTGCAGCGCCCAGTGCTCTTGCACCGGCCCTTGCGCTCGTCGATTGCATGCTGGAGCCATTGATGACCCGGCAGGCTTGACCAATTTCGTTTTCGATCTGCTCTCTTTGGACCGTGTCTGCCGTTGCCGCAATTGGACTGCACGAGTTCATGGTTTTTGGTCGACACGGCTTCATGCGCGTGGCGTAGCTCGACCTGCAGTGTCTGCACTTCCGGTCGTGCCGGCTCGACGCACGGCAGCGCCCTGGGCGCTTGTTAGATATGCCTGGTCGCAATCGGTGCAGGTCATGACCGTCACGCTTAGGGTCTGTTCGATCATGACGTTCCTGACGAGTGATGGCGTGTCGTCGCCGCCGTCTTGAGCAGGGCGCACGCCGGCAAGTTTGTGGTCGGGCCTATTGAAATCATGGCTGCGCCGTCGCCCAGATCAGCAACAAAAGGGCGCAGCGATGACGAGCAATAGCACGATCCCAACGATGAGTCCTCCCGTGACGAACTCGTCTTTCTTCGAAGCCAGCCATGCCTTCATGTTCCACGCTCCAACCATGGGCAACGTTGGGAGAGCACCCCAATTGGCTGCCGTTGAGCAGTCGAGAGCCATCGGTCGTTTCGCAGTGGCCCGTTAGCAGCGATGTTCATCGCCTGTTTCACGGCGATCGGGCAAGTCGGGCAGTTCATGCCGGTACCGCGAGCGAGGCGGCCTTGATCGCGGCCCAGACCGGCGCGGTGAACATGTGACTCAGGGGCGAGAACGGCAGCAAATCTGTTCATGAGGAAGTCTCCGCGAGTGTCAGTAGAACAGCGATACGAGATAAGGCAAGATTGTGAGGGGCGGCAACACCCCAGCGCCGCGACGATCCCAAACAGCACTTTGCAAATGGTTTTCACCCGCGGCTCAGCGCAGACTTCGCACGGCGCACATGCTGCGGCCGGCCGGGTGGTGCCGGACGAAGAACCTGGCGACCAGGGTCGCTGAAGTCTGTTCTCTTGAGGTGTTCCTTCGAGAAGTCCTGATCGATCGGTCTCAACCAGGGTACAACCGTCTTACCCATGGACGGAGTCAAGCGTGTCCTGCTCAAGGCAGGCGGTGGCTGTCTTTCACCGCCGGGATGAGGCGAACGATCGCATTCGCGCCGGATGCGGCCACCCACAACATTCCGCGCGGCCCAAGGGTGATGCCATTCAGCGTCGTCGCGGGATCCACCGCGAAACTCGTCACCGTCCCGGTATGGGGATCCAGACGTCCGATCCGGCGGCCGATATGGAGGGTGAACCAGAGGTCACCGGCGGCATCGGCCACCAGACCATAGGGCTGGCCCGGTGCGTCGATCGGGAATTCAGTGATCTTCCCGTCCGTCCCGATGCGCCCGAGACGGTTGGCTTCCGCTTCGGTGAACCACAGCGCGTCACCGGTGCCGGCGACGATCTGGAAAGGTGCGCTGTCGGTGGTCGGCAACGTCCAAGTCGAAACCCTGCCGTCGAGGGCCAAAGCACCGATGGAGTTGCTGTTGAACCCCGTGAACCAGAGGCGCCCGTCTGGGCCGGCCGCGATTCCGTAGGGGGTCTGGGTCGCGGGCAGATCGAAGATCCGCAGGCCGGTCCCGTCCAAAGCGATGCGCCCGATTTGGTTCGTGGCCGCGAGCGTGAACCAGATGGCCTTGTCCGGGCCGAGGGTGATCCCATAGGGAAAACTGTCGGCGGACGAAACACGGTATTCGCGCTGCGTGCCGTCAGCACCGATCCGGCCGAGGCGCCCGCTGGCGTTCTCGGTGAACCAGACGCTGCTATCGGGGGCCACAAGGATCCCCACCGGGTGGCTGTCGGGCGTGGGTATCGGGAATTCGGTGACCTTGCCATTGGCCTCGAGGCGTCCGATCCGGTTGGCCAGCTTTTCCGTGAACCAGACCTGCCCGTCAGGGGCGACGGTGAGGCTTTCGGGATAGGCGCGCGGAAGGGTTAAGCCGTGCCAGGACCATGAGATCTTGACCGCAGACGAGGTGGCCGCTTCGTCCGGGGGACATGCGGCCGCCGCGGCAAGCATCGGTCGGCATGCGCAGCACGCCAGCACGGTCGCGGCTATAAATGGCCTGAGTTTGAGCATCGGTCAATCTTCCGGGCAAGACGCGGCGGCGCAGGCTGGATCCGCGCCCTCGGGCAGCAGAGCGGCGGAAGTCAACACCGCCTCCAGCAGCGGCAGCATTTGCGGTCCGAGATGTTGCAGGAGCACGTCCTGCGCGGCAGTTTTTAGTCTGGCTCGACGGGCTTCGGTCGACATGGCCTCGTCTGCCACTAGGACGTCACGCAGTGCGCACACCAGATCGCACTGCAGCGCGGCCCCGTCCGGCAACGGCACTCCTTCTCGCGAGAGGCGCAGAACCAACCGCGCTGCGATGGTGTGCGCCTCCTCTTCGCTGAGCTGATCGACGGTCCCGCGGCAGTACCAGTTCTGCGGATCCGGAAAGTTGGCGAGCAGTTCCGACGACTGCGCAGGGTGAAGGGCAGCCATGTCGCCGACATCCCCGAAGGCGGCGCGCAGCAAATCGAACTGCTGACCGACGTCGAGTTCGCGCTGCCATTCGATCGCGATCACATTACCGCAGCGGTGCAACCAAGCGCGCTCGATCGAAGGCTCACCCTCCAGGCGCGCCAAGACAGGCTTCGCCCGGCATCCACAGCCAATTTGCGGCGCTGCCTCGCACACGAGCGGTGCCAAATAGAAACCAACGTACTGAGGCATAGTCTTCTCTCAAGGAGTCCAACAAGCGTAAAATACTTCCGTAGTCAGGTACGGACGCAAGCGGTATCGGAAATGGTCCCGAGCATGTGAGCATCGGCGCCCCTGCCAAGGCAGCCGAGGTCAACGTCATGGTAACCACCCGGCTCTATCTGAGCAGGCGGCGGCTGCTCGAATCGGAGCGCAACGGTTGGATTTTTAGCCTCAACGACGTCGAGCCGCTGCTCAAGCGTGAGGCTGGCACTTAAGGCAGGGCGCGGTGTTTCGGGCGACAGAGGGTGTATCGCTATCGCAGCAGGGCTCGCTATAGGTGGGCTGGTGTCAAGCAGGCGCGCACCGTAACCCTGGTTGCGCACTGCATCGAGCAGCCGCGGGCTGTCAAGCGCAGGCGTCGCCTCGACATAGGCGTTCTCTTGATATAGTCCGCCGCCACATGCCGCACGCCTTCAATCGCCCTGAGCGCACGCTCAACCTTGCTTGCGCAATCAACGCACTGCATGCCGCTGACTGCGAGCCGTAGTTCATTCATTGGGCGGCTCCCGTCGGCTGCGAGGGGTAACCGGCGTCGGCGGTCGCCTTGACCAGCGTGTTGACGTTGGTTTTGCTGTCGTCGAACGTCACCACTGCCTGCTTTTGCTCGAAACTGACGTCAACCTTCGAGACGCCGGGCACCTTACCCAGTGCATGCTTGACCGTAATGGGACACGCGGAGCAGGTCATGCCAGGTACCGCCAGCGTGACGGTCTGATTGGCTGCCCAAACCGGTGCGGAACAGGCAAGGCTGACAAGCAACGCGCCGAGCGGTTTTTTCATGATGCGACTCCTTCGCCGAGACTGAAAGTTAATAGAAAAGCTTAGGCACAAAGTAAAATCGCAACGCAACGACGAGCGCGACGCCGATCCCGAAAATGATTTTGTGGAACGCGCGCCGACCAGCAACGTTGGAAGATGTATTAAGCTTATAAACGGAGTCCGGTAAGGACGCGGGGAGGAATTTCGATGATCGTGGACCATGAAACGACCTACACGATCGGACAACTGGCGCAGGCGGTTGGCGTGAATGTCGAAACGGTGCGTTACTACCACCGGATCGGCGTATTAACGGTACCGGAACGGCAGTTCGGCAGCATCCGACGGTATTCGGCCGTGGAGCTTCAGCGCCTGCGCTTTATCAAACGCGCCCAGGGGCTCGGCTTCACGTTGGATGAGGTGGCGGCACTGCTGCAACTGGCCGACGGCACCCATTGCGCAGAGACTAAAGCGCTCGCCGGGCAGAAGCTGCTGCTGGTGCACCAGAAGCTCGCGGACCTGCAGGCCATTGAAACCACTTTGACGGAGTTCGCAGTGGCGTGCGACACCGCTTCCGACGAACAGCACTGTCCGCTCATCGCCGCGCTCGTGGCTAACGAATAGCGGCTGTACGCAATGTTCCAGGGGGCTCGGCGTTTGCTGAGGGCGGTTCAGATCCGCCGCACCGCGTATAGCGCTCGCGTTCTTTGATTGGGCAGCCGATCGCATACCGTCAACCAGCGGATTGAGTGTCGCCGGCAGGACGCCTGGACTGAGGAAGCGGCAGTGGCCGTTGCGTTGTTGCAAGTCATCCTCGTTCCACGCTGTGTGGTGCGGGCCCTAGCTGAGCTTCCCGCCGATTTTCAAGCAGGTTCCGCTGGGGACGAGCTTGAAATCATCGGGCGCAAAGTCGACCTTGGCTTGACTGTTGCAAGCATGCCTGGCGGTCGAGCAATCGTTTTTGCCGGCCTGAGCCACGCCAAAGCATTTCTCAGTCTGACCGCCTGCGCTCGCCGACGCGGCTGGCGCTGGCGCATACACCTCGGCCAATTTGTACATGCCATACAATGCGGCTGCCGCAGTGACGCTGAGGGCCGCACCGGTGGTAATCCGCCTGACGGGGTCGATCTGCTGGACCCTATGCGGTGCCTCGCATGCGGGCTCAATTGCGCATGCCGTGGCTTTGCGCCCCCTCAGAACATCCCAGCCGCTACTCGCAACGAGCACGACTAACCCCGCGTAGACGAGGGCGGGCACCGGATAAAGGCCGGTCACAAGCAGCCAAAGTCCTGCCGCGCCAACGATGGCCCCCGCCAGACCAAGCCAGAAGGGCGCCAAAAAGGCGTGACCGCGCGCCGAGCGGAACAGAAGCCACAGGCTCACCGTCTCGAAGCCAACGAAGAGCGGGAACAGATAGGCATCCCGTACCAGAAATCCGAGGCCAACTGCCCCCATCGCTGCCAGGACGGCTGGAATTCCCAGACAGCACGCCGCAGCCACACCGGCACCGAACATACCGCCGAATTGCTTCAACAGGTTCCACATCGTCTTGGCCTCCTCTTCACATATCGAACAGCCCGGTCATCATGTCGCCGCGCGCCCATGCAAGTCACCGTCAGCGGTGCTCCTGCGCGCGAGGACCAACGCCGAGAACGTAGCGAACTGTTGCCGATCCCGTTGCAACCGTCGCCACACGCGTTCAACCACGACATATTCATCGCTACCACTGGTCTTTAGCTAGCAATAGAACATCGCATAGCTGAATTTTTGTCTCGTTTGCCGTGCAGCATGCCAATCTGATTGCCCCGGTGTCCGGCTTGGCGGCACAGGCCAGGGCTCAATCGCCGGCACCGCAATCACACGTTGCTTCGACCGCGCGCTGTTGCGACACATCGCGACGCCAGTCGTCCCAATCAGGATCGTGACCGAAGCGGGCAACCAGGAAGTCGACAAATGTGCGGACCTTGGCAGACAGGCGCAACGTGTGGGGGAAGACCGCGCGAATGGCCGCCTCCGGTAGCGTGTAATCGGTCAGCACGGCAACTAGACGGCCCGCCTTCAGATCCTCGCCGACGGTACAGGTCTGCTCCAAAATCATCCCCTGCCCTTCGATTGCCGCGGCAACCAGTGCGCCCGAGCTGTTCGCGCGCAGATTCCCGGCCACGCGAACCCGCTCCTGGCTACCGTCGGCGCTAATGAAAACCCATTCACTGGAGTTCAGTGAGGTGCTGAGCGTGAGGCAGTTGTGGTTCCTCAGCTCCGCGGGCATTCGGGGTATGTCTCGCTCGGCAAGGTAGCTCGGCGCGGCACACACCACCGAGCGGCAAGGGGCAAGCTGGCGGGCGATGAGGCTGGAATCCGGCAGCGACTCGGCACGCACAGCGAGATCGAACCCCTCCTCGATCAGATCGACCACGCGATCGGTGAGCGTGAGTTCGACCGAAACCTCTGGATAGCGCGCGGTGAAACGGGTTATCGCAGGCGCCAGGTGTCGCATCCCGAAAGACGGCGACGCGTTGACGTGCAACACCCCGCGCGGGGCCGCCTGCTGTGCGCTCGCGGCATTTTCGGTGTCCGCCAGTTCGGCGAGAATGCGCGTACATCGCTCGTAAAACGTCTGGCCCACCTCGGTGAGACTGATCCTACGAGTCGTGCGATTGAGCAGCCGGACCCCCAGGTGGGTTTCCAGGTCCTGTACGCGCCTGGTGACTGCCCCAGGCGCAACATCCAGGCGTCGCGCCGCGCTACTGAAGGTGCCGCACTCCACCACTCTGGCGAAGGCGGTCATGCTGTCGAAGCGGTCCATGATGGCGTCGAGAGGTCAGACTCGCCCGTGTCCGGTCAACATTTCGAACGGTTACGGGCGCCAGAAGCACCGGCTGGCCCGGTCGCGCAAACCCGGTTTGCCGGGGACGCGATGTCCCAAACCGACACCGCAAGCATGATCGCCAGGCCGGTGTATAACACATCGTTATGCCAGCCGAAGTGCCACAGCGGATAGCGGGCAACCAATACGAGCGCCGGGCCGAGCATGCCCAGCGCGGTGCGATGCCATTGCCGGTGGCTCAACCAGCCGAGCGCATTGGCTACCAGCGCGATGCCCGCAAACAGGGGCAGCAGCGTATTGAACAGCAGCCCTTCGTACTGGTTCAAAAAGCCGAGGCCGATCGCCGCGCCTAGGCTCGCGAGGGCGGGAAAGCACATCGCGCAGCCCATCGCCGATACGATGGTACCCACCGCACCGCTCTTGTCGGCCACTCGTGTAATAAAGGACATGTGATGCTCCGTGGACAGTTAATGTTTATCGCTGGGGCGGATAACCGGCGTTTTCCGTAGCCGTGGTCACGGCTTGCACGCCTGTCGTCGTGTCAAATGCCGCCTAGACTTGCCTCTTTTCGAAATCCACCCCGGTTCGGTCGACGCCCCCGAGTTCGCGGACAGCGTGCTCTCGGCGTAACCGGACCAACCGCGCAGGTCTTGCCTGTCACCGACAGCGTCACGGCTGCGGTACCGGTCCGCCCGGACGCGTCGAAAAAAAAGCAAGCGCGGGGACCGCCCAAAATCAAGTGTAGACCTGTACCAAGGTACGGGGTCAAGCACTCGGTACGACTTTCAAACTAAGTGACGGCACCGCGCCAACCGCGCCGACCGGTGTTCGGTCATACGAACGCTCACGGCGCCGAGCGTTACCGCTTCTTCGATGTGCGTCGCCGTCTGCGCGACGTGGCCGACAAATCCACGCCCGCGACCTACGCAACGTGGCCACGGCTGGTCGAGCATGGCGTATGCGCGCTTGTTCGCGTTGTGCAACGGATGGTGCCGAGTAGCCAACGGCGCTCGCCATTGATGACGCATCTCGCGTCACCTTCGCTTCCCCGGCAACGTGCGCAGGGGGCTGACGCCCGGCGTGCGCCGCCGGGCTCAAATTCGAGTATCGAGTCACGTCGGTTTTGACTCGCTGGACGGTGACAACTGTCGAACGAGTTCTTGCCCGAGGCGAAACGCGTTTTCGACGCTCACCACCTCGGCGCCTTCGTGCTGCGCGATCCAACCGTCTGCCGCAACAGCACTGGCGAAAAAGTGAACGTGGCAGCAGAAGGCGTCGCGAATATCGGATGTCGCGTCCGGTCGCACCAGTGACACAACCGCGCCTGCCGGGTCGAGCTGATGCAGCCCATCCGGCGCAACCGTAAGCGATACCGGCGCACCCGTTGCCGGGCAGCGCGAGAGGACGCGTGCGCTCTTGTCGAGCAAAGCCGGGAACATCAAGGCGTCCAGCGCGCACCACGTGTAGAGACGTTGGCCGTCGACTTCCAGGACATGCGGGGTTTCGCGCAGCGTGAGGCCATAGCCGACGATGTTTCCGTCGTCGTCATACTCGGTATTGGGCGCCTGCTCCAGTATCGCCGCGACACGTTTGGCCGGCCAACCGAGCACGGCCGCGAGCGCGTCCGGTGAAACGGGACTTCCGATAGCGAGCTCCCGAAGGAGTGCCACAAAAAGCTCCGGAAAACCTTCGGGCCGATTGGTCGGTGCAAGGCGTTCCGCGACTGCGGTAATGTAGGAGGTGGCTTTCATAGTTCACCGATACGTCGTCGAATTAATCACAGCGGTGACCGGGCATGGATCGCAACGCTCGCGCCGGCGTGCCCGGCGCGCGAGCTTGCCGTACCCTAAGTCACGAGTGTTGCGGGTTGCTCGATTCTTGCGCGATTGATCAACCGGCACAGCAAGAAAGCTGCTTCACGTCCTTCACGAAGGTTTGCGCGGCGAGCTTCAGGCCTTCCACCATGGTGAGGTAGGGGAAGAGCTGGTCGGCGAGGTCCTTGACGGTCATCCGGGCACGAATCGCGATCACGGCGGTCTGGATGATTTCGCCGGCTTCCGGCGTGACTGCTTGCACACCGAGCAAACGACCGGAACCGGCCTCGGCGACGAGCTTGATGAAACCTCGCGTGTCGAAGTTGGCCAGCGCGCGCGGTACGTTGTCCAGCGTCAGCGTGCGGCTGTCGGTCTCGATGCCGGCATGGTGGGCTTGCGCTTCGGTGTATCCCACCGTGGCTACCTGCGGATCGGTGAACACCACGGCCGGCATGGCATCGAGACTGAGCGTCGCATCACCGCCGGTCATGTTGATCGCCGCGCGGGTGCCGGCGGCGGCTGCCACATAGACGAACTGCGGCTGGTCGGTGCAGTCGCCCGCCGCATAAATGTCCGGGCTACTGGTGCGCATGCGCGGGTCAATCGCGATGGCACCGCGCTCATCGAACCTGACACCCGCTTGCGCCAGATTCAGGCCACGGGTGTTGGGCGAGCGCCCGGTGGCCACGAGCAGTTGGTCGGCCCGCAGCTCGCCGTGGTTCGTGGCAAGCACGAACTCGCCATCGGCGTGCGACACAGCGCTCGCTTGTGTCTGCGTCAAAACTTCGATGCCCTCGGCGCGAAACGCTTCGGTAATGGCTTCGCCGATCGCCGGGTCCTCTTGGTAGAACAGTGTGTGACGGGCCAGGATCGTGACCTGACTGCCCAGCCGGGCAAATGCTTGGGCAAGTTCCAGCGCGACCACCGACGAACCGATCACGGCGAGCCGCCGCGGAATGCTGTCGCTCGCCAAGGCCTCGGTCGAGGTCCAGTACGGCGTCTCCGTCAGACCAGGAACCGGCGGTACGGCCGCGCTCGCGCCGGTGGCGATCAGGCAGCGGTCAAACGCGACTTCGCGGTTACCGCCTTCTGCCAGGTCGACGATAAGGGTGCGACTGTCCTTGAAGCGGGCGGTGCCGCGCACCAAGGTGATGGCCGAATTGCCGTCCAGGATGCCCTCGTATTTGGCGTGCCGCAGTTCGTCCACGCGACCTTGCTGCTGCGCGAGCAGCCGGTCGCGCATGACCACAGGCGCCGTGGCAGACAGTCCAGCGTCGAACGGACTTTCGCGGCGCAGGTGGGCAATATGCGCTGCGCGAATCATGATCTTGGATGGCACACAGCCGATGTTCACGCACGTACCGCCAATGGTGCCGCGTTCGATCAGAGTGACGCGGGCGCCGCTCTCTGCCGCCTTCAGTGCGGCCGCCATGGCCGCTCCGCCGCTGCCAATGACCGCAACGTGCAACGTGGTGCCTTCTGCCCCGGTTCTGGCGCTGCCACTCAACCAGTCCAGCGCCTTACCCAGCAGTCCGGGCCGTTCACCTTCACGCACGGTAGGTTCTAACCGATCTTCGTGCGCGGCGCGATAACCGATCGCCGACACGGCGGCTACCAGCGCCGACAGGTCAATTGCCCCGGGGGGGCCCGCGACACGGGCGACACCTTGCGGATAAGTGACGGAGGCATGGCTCACGCCAGGCACTTCCATCAGCGCTTCCTTGACGTGCTGTGCGCAACTTGTGCAGGTCATGCCCGTCACGCGAAGAATCATTTCATTCATTTCAATCTCTTTGTCTAAGTTGGCAAGCACAGGGGCGGTCATCCGGGACGCTTATTCCCGATGGCGTCGGCGCCTGTCGTACAGCGCCATCACGGCAAATACAAGCAGGACGAGCAGCCCCAGTGCGCCAAGTAACACGGCGAACGCGGGCGTGAAACAGCACCGCGCTGCCAGCGCCGCGCCGGTGAGTCCCGGCTGAATGAGCGCTTGGGGCGGCATGCGCTACCGTTCCAATTGGGACGGGTAGCCCGCATCGGTCGTTGCCGTGGTCAGGGCCTGAATGTTGGTCTGCTTGTCGTCGAAGGACACGACGGCTTCCTTCTTCTCAAAATTGACTTCCGTTTTGCTAACGCCCTTAACGCCGTTCAGCGCCTTCTTGACCGTGATGGGACACGCCACGCAGGTCATGCCAGGTACCAGCAAGGTGACCGTTTGGGTGGCCGCCCAAGCGGGAGCGACTAAGGCAGCGGCAAGGGCGACAGCCGTAACAAGCTTCTTCATGACTTCTCCTTCTTCAGTAGAACAGCGGTAGGACGTACGGAAACGCGAGCGCGACGACAACTAAAGCGGCCACTATCCAGAAAATGGCCTTGTAGGCTGTCCTGACTTGCGGCACGGCGCAGACTTCACCTGGCCGACATGCTTGTACCGGACGGAAAATACGCCGATAACCAAAGAACAACGCGACCAGCGCCGCGCCGATAAAAATCGGCCGATAAGGTTCCAGCGCGGTCAAGTTGCCGATCCAGGCGCCGCTGAGACCTAGCGCCACCAACACCAAGGGGCCCAGGCAACAGGTGGAGGCGAGGATCGCTGCGAGGCCTCCGGCAACCAGGGCACCCCGCCCGTTTTTGGGTTCAGACATGCGTTCAGACATGCGTTTCTCCGTTTGAATTTGCACTCTGATGATCAAGATATCTCCGTAGTAGAGTACGGAGTCAAGCGGTATGCGAGGTGATTTGCAAATCTTGATCCGCGGTGCGCGCGCCATTTGCGCGCCAAGGAGACGAAGCGAAGCACTCGGCAAGTCCGTGCCGCCTGAAAAGCGCTGCCGTCGGTTAGGAAAAATCCGTTTTCTCTAACGCACCCCGGCACTTCCACGCCACCACGAAGTTTCCCTTGACTCTGGAGTGCACTCCAAGGTCTAGGATGATCATCGCGGTGCAGGCCAACCTTGATCTGCCCGTGATCTAGTCGAGAGCCCCGGCTGCGGTGGCTTTCCGCAGGCGCTCGGGGAGCGGGCTCATTCAACACCAGGTGAACTGGCTCGAGCCGTTTCGGCGTGAAGGCACTGCCGTATGCCGAACCGGCCAAGGAGAACTTTATGATGGACCAGATCGATTTCACCGTGACCGGTGACGAACAAATCCACTGCAGCGGTTGTGAATCCCGCATTCACTTCGCGCCGCAGCACTTGTCAGGAGTACAGAACGTGGCCGCCGACGCTGAGACGCAGCGTGTGGCAGTCACGTTTGATCCGACTCTACTGGGCTCAGACCAGATACAGAACAGACTCAAAGAACTTGGGTTCGATACGGAGGTGGCGTCATGACCGCAGTAACATCCATCGAATCGGCGCCGCAGTTCTGGAGCGAAGAACCCTCCAATCTGCCGGGCCGGCGGCGCATCCGCGCGCGCATCGGCGGGCTGCACTGTTCACTCTGCACCGGCACGATCGAAAAGGCGCTGGGCAAGCGGCCCGGCGTCGCGAAGGTCGCGGTCAGCCTGACGCATGAACAGGCGCTGATCGAGTACGACCCGAACGTGGCCCGCGCCGAGGACCTGTTGCAAACGCTCAAGGATATCGGCTATACCGTGTCCGATCCGCGCAAGCTGCGTCCATATGACGAGGAAGAGCGCGCGCTGGTGCGCGAGCGCGGCCGCTTCCTGACCGCCCTGGCGGCCAGCATTGCGTCGATGGGCTTGGTCGGCTACCCGGTCGACAGCGCGTGGTTTGCGCTCTGCGTGTTTTCTCTCGTGAGTCTCGTCGCGTTTGCATTCGTCGTGTTGCGCGGCTACGGCTTGCAGCGAGCGATGGCCGGCACGACCCTGCTCGCAGCGTTCGGCGCGGGCATCTATTATTTCAAGCTGCGCGGCACGTTCGGCGCGTCCGTCCCGTGGCTGACCGGCGCACTCGCACTGACGCTCATCTTCGGGGTGGGCCAGCACATTGTGAGAATGGCCTTCATGGCGCTGCGGCGCGGCATCCTCAACCAGCATGTGCTGGTGGAATTCGGGGCCTTCGCGGGCCTCGCCGGCGGGGCGATTGGGCTGGCGCTTCATCCGGTCGGTTATCCGACGGAGGCGTTTTTCGCGGTGACCGTGATGGTGCTGAGCTATCACATCTTTTCTGAATGGCTGTCGCTGATCGTCAAGACCCGCAGCTCGCAGGCGGTCAAGAAGCTGCTGGACCTTGAGCCTGATGTGGCCTATGTCGTCAGGGACGGTCAGGAACAGGAGGTGCCGCTCGAACAGGTCCGCGTCGGCGACCTGGTGCGTATCCGCCCGGGCGGTCGCGTGCCGGTTGACGGCCAGGTCGAATCGGGTGAATCGGACGTAGACGAATCGCTCGTCACCGGCGAGCCGCTACCTGTCGAGAAGCGCAGCGGAGACCGGGTCGTGAGTGGCGCGCTGAACGGACACGGCACACTGCTCGTGCGCGTCAGTGTGGTCGGGGAAGACAGTTTTCTCCGGCAGGTGATTCGCAGCGTCGAGGACGCCCGCGCCCTCAAACCCGGCCTGCTGCATCTGGTGGACCGCGTGCTGCGCGTGTACACACCGCTCGTGCTGTTCATCGCCGCCGCCGCGGCCCTGTTCTGGCTCGTCGGCCCCCTTCTTGTCGGCGCCGCGCCGGATCTGCAACGCGCGGTGTTTGCCGGCCTCAGCGTGCTGGTGATGGGCTACCCGTGCGCGATGGGGATTTCGGCCCCGCTGTCGATCGTTCGCGGGGCGGGCGAAGCAGCCGAACGCGGCGTGCTGATGCGCACCGGCGAGGCGTTTCAGGCGCTGCGACGCGTGAACCGCGTGGTGTTCGACAAGACCGGCACACTGACCGAAGGCCGCCCCGCGTTGCGGCAGATCGTCGCTACGGCCGGCACTGAGGACGAACTGCTCGCGCTTGCCGCAGCGGTAGAGGCCTTTTCTGAGCACCCGCTCGCGCGAGCGGTGGTGGAGGAAGCGTTTAAACGCGGTCTTGCGCTGCCTGAAGTCGAAGGATTCCTGGCCATTACGGGCCAGGGTGTCCGTGCGCAGCTGGGAAGGACGACGCTGATGGTCGGCAGCCCACCGTTTCTCGCGGCCGAAGCCGTTGATCTCGCGGCCCAACACGAACGCATCAATGAACTGGAAGCGCGCGGACTGACTGTGATCGGTGTTGCGCGCGACGGCGTTCTGCTCGGTCTACTGGCGCTCGGCGATGCGCTGCGGCCCGACGCGGCCGATACCGTGCGCCGTCTGCACGCGCTTGGCATCCGGACCAGCCTGATCACCGGTGACAACGAGCAGGCGGCACACCATTTCGCCCATGCGGCCGGTATCGACGAAGTGCATGCGCGGGTGCTGCCGGCCGGGAAAGCGGCGCTGGTCCGGCAACTGCAGCAGGGCGCACGGGTGGCGATGGTGGGCGACGGCATCAACGACGCACCGGCACTGATGCAAGCCGATGTCGGCATTGCCTTCGGCAGTGGCGCTGACATCGCGATCGAGTCCGCTGACGTGATCATCCTCAACCAGCGGCTCGGCGCAGTACTTGAGGCCTATGCGGTCAGTCGCAACAGCTATCGCAAGATCGTGCAAAACGTCTCGCTTGCATTCCTGTTCAATGGCATCGGGATTCCCGCGGCCGCCACGGGACTGGTCTATCCGATATGGGGCATGGTCGCGATGGCCGCAAGCGTGACCGCGATCTTTATCAACTCGCTCTGGGGCCGGGGTGACTATTTCTTCGAAGCGATCCGGGCGGTCGGGCACCCGCCTCAGACGCCGTCCGATGCGGTCGCATCCTTGAAGAAGACCGGTCACGCGTGAAAGCTTCAAGCGGCGCGTGCCGCACCAATACTGGAGGTTTTAGCGATGTTCAAGTCCGTCACATTCGAGGTCATCGGCGACCAGCGCCTGAACTGCGAGAAATGCGAGCAGCGTGTCACGCGTCTGCTCACACCGCTGGGTGGCGTACGTCAGGTGCGCGCACAGGCCCATGACCAGCGTATCAACGTCCTGTTTGACACGGCAGCGGTCGAACCGGCCGCACTCGTTGCATGCCTGACTGAGGCCGGTTACGAGACCCGGGTCGTCAGTTAAACGGCCGCGCCGCGTCATTTCATTGAGCCGGGCCACAGTTTGCGCGGGGATCGGCATACATGCCGGGACCCGTCCATTGGAGAACCATACGTGAGAACACCCATCAATTCGAGCAAGCGAGACCGCGCTGGTGCGAAGCCAAGAGGAAGTCCTACGCCCGAGCCTCGGCAGCGGACCGACCCGCGAGGTGAGGCAACTCAGGCGCGCGCCGCGATGACTATCGGGAAGCTGGCGAAGCTTGCCGACGTCAGCACCGATACCCTCCGCTTCTACGAGGATGAACGCCTGCTAACGCCCGCAACAAAGACCGAAGCCGGCTATCGACTGTATGGCGAGGACGCAGTGCGCCGCCTGGACTTCATCAGGCACGCCCAGGACTGCGGCATGACGCTGTCGGAAATCCGGCAACTGCTTGAGATGAGGGCCGACGACCGCTCGTGCTGCAGCGACGTGCGTGGCCTCGCGATCCGCAAGAAGCTGCAGCTCGAACAGAAGATCAAGATGATGAAAGCGATGTCCCAGGCATTGAGCGGGCTGATCGAGGTCTGCACGGACGAAGGCAGGCCGCTGGATGACTGTCCCATTCTGGCAGCGCTGGAGTCCAGCGTGGCAAACCAGCAGCGCGAGCCACACTAACCCGGAAGGCGAACCATGAGTATCAGGATCGAAGTGTTTTCGACGCCAGGCTGCAGCCACTGCGAGCGCAGCCGGGATAGCCTCAAAGCCATCGCCCAGGCGTTCGGCGCGCATCGGGTGACGTGGCGCGACGTGAACCTGCTCGATGAACTGGATTACGCCGTACAACTCGGCGTGTTGACCCCGCCGTCGATGGCGATTGATGGCGAGCTCGTTTTCGCAAAACTGCCCGGCGCCGCACAGCTTCGCGACGAACTGGCGCGGCGACTTGAACGCGAACGGACGTGAGTCACCATCCCGCAACCATGGTACGCGAGACGCGTGTGCCAACGGGCAAGCTAACCATCGAACACACCCTTCCAGGAACGCCACATGAATATTGAGTCGTTGCGTGCCTCGCTCGAGCACGCAAGCCTGGCATCGCTCGGCATCGGGTTTCTGCTGGGGTTTGTGTTCACCTTCAATCCGGTGGCGCTCGCCTCCATCCCGGTATCCCTCGCCTACGTGACGAAGTCGCGCGAACCGAGAACAGCAACCCTGTATGGCGGCCTGTTCGTTCTGGGCATGGTGATCACCCAGACCCTGCTGGGGCTGATTGCCGGCTTTGGAGGACATTGGGTCGCGAAGCTGGTTGACCGGGAATGGGGCGTTGTCCTGAGGCCCGCACTGATTCTGCTGGGCCTGATGTGGCCTGGCTGGATCAGGCTGCCGTTGCCATCGATATCGCTTCGCGGAAAGCGGGCCGGCAGCGGCTGGGGGGCCGTGGTACTGGGCGCATCCTTCGCCGTTGCTGTCTGCCCGTTTTGCACGCCCGCTCTCGTGGTACTGCTCGGCATCGCGGCCGGGATCGGGTCACCTCTGTTCGGCGCAACGCTTCTGTTTGCGTTTGCGATAGGGCGCGCGGTTCCCGTCATCCTCGGTGCCGCGGCGGTGGGCTGGCTGGAAAGTCTTGCGATGCTTCAGCGTTACCAGAAGGCATTCGAGGTGACCGGCGCGGTCACGCTGGTGCTGGCGGGCCTGTACATGCTGAACGCGTATTTTTTGTCATTCCCCAACTGGCCATCTAGGCCGCCCTCACTCCCTGACCGGGCGGAGAAATCAACATGTCGCATGAAGCCGTCGCGCACACCCCGGCGCATCACGAACGGGAACGCTTGCTGCGAATGCTCGCGGTCGCCACTTTCATGATTTTTTTCCAGGCGTACATGGTCGCACCGATCATCCCGACGCTCTCGAACGCTTTCGGGACCTCGGTGCAAACCGTCGGCCTGGTGGTGCCGGCCTATCTGATTCCCTATGGGATCGCGACCTTGGTCTACGGTCTTCTGGCGGATCGGCTCGGCGTGCAGCGGGTCATGTATGCCTCCCTGGCGGCATTTGCGGCGCTCACGGCTTTAACCGCGACATCGACGTCCATCGCGCAGATGGCGCTGTGGCGCGTTCTGACGGGGCTGGGTGCCAGCGGTGTTGTGCCGCTTGCGCTCGTGCTCGTCGCCAGGCTGTTTCCTTACGAGCAGCGAGGCCGCCCGCTCGGGTGGCTGTTTGGCGCCATGGCCGGAGGAATGGCCTTCGACTCGCCGTTGGGTGCGATGCTGGTACCAGTCATCGGTTGGCGGGGTCTTTTCCTGCTGGTCGGTGCAGCAGGAGGAATTGCCCTGCCGCTGTTTCTGCCCTATCGCCGCATCATTGCGACCGCGATGCAGCCAGTTGGAGGTACGCTCGGTGAGCTCTTTCGGGGTTATCTGACTCTCCTCGGCACGTCACGCGGTCAGCGCACTTATGGCTACGTATTCGTGAACTCGATGTTCCATTCCGGAGTTTTCACGTGGCTCGGTGTGTATCTCGAACGACGTTATGGCCTTGGGCCGGTCGGGATTGGTCTGGCGTTGCTCGGCTACGGCGTGCCTGGTTTTCTGTTTGGGCCGCTGATCGGCCGCGCGGCGGACAAGTGGGGACGTGCCAGGTTGCTGCCGATTGGGCTGGGACTCAGCACGCTCGGCGCGGCGGCCCTGCTCCTGGATTTCCCACTGATCCTCGCACCGGTCGTGGCGATGGTGCTGTCCCTGGGCTACGACATGACGCAGCCACTCTTCGCGGGCATTGTCACGTCCCTCGGGAGCAAGCGACCCGGACAGGCCATGGGTTTGAACGTGTTCACGCTGTTCGTTGGCTTCGGCCTGGGCAGCCTCATCTTCGGGGAGGTGCTTCGCTTCGGTTTCGGGGCCGCATTGGGTGTATTTGCGGCCGTTGAGTTGGCGGTCGCCGTGGCCTCCCTCCGGTTGTTTCGCTCCGAAATCCCTTCTGGAGCGACAGGCCTGTCATCCGGGAGTCGGTAATGTTCGCTGAGTTAAGCACGTCGTTTGCTCGCGTGCGGAGTGCGTGCCATCCATCGGCCGGCAATCGTGCAGAGGGGACGCTCACGTTCGAACCTTTGGGGCACTGACATGATGCGCCGACAACGCTCTCGCCCCTTCTCACGGCAACCAAGGGCGCTCTCCTGCAAAGACGCAAGCGCCGTCCGATCCACGCTTCACGATGATGTGCGGATGGCATTCGAGCGCGCCTGTTCGGAGAAAGACCTCGAAGTTGCCGAACACCTGCTTCGCACGCTTGAGGCCATCGCGCGCCGCGAGGCGAACGACTCGTCGCTTGATCGAGCGTACCGGGTGCTGGCGCATTGCCTGGGACGAATTTAGGTGTCTTCGAGAAGAAACATGGCGCCGTCCGTTAGGTTCCTCCTGCAAGCCATCAGCGCTTGGCGCCCTGCTATCTCCGCAGGCGTACGGGTAAATATGTTTCTCGACGGCATACCACCTATAGCATTGATCCAATATCGGAAGCGCCGGTTGGGTACGCGAACATGGTGGTCTTGAGGTCTTCGGCGGTCAGACCATGCCTTATTGCCAATGCAAATATGTTAATGACCTCGTCCACATGCGGTCCAACTAGATGCGCACCGAGAATATGGTCCGTATCTTCGTCGACAAGCACCTTGAAGCCATAGACCGGCTCTGCTTGCTGCCGGGCTGTAAACCAAGTCGGCGTTTTCTGGCTTCGGATCCGGAACCTAGTGCCTTGTTCACGCGCAAGGGCCTCGGTTAGGCCAACCGCGGCAATCGGCGGGATGGTGAAAGCCACGCTCGGAACACCCTGATAATTGGGCTTCTGCTGGTTTCCATTCAGTAGGTTTGCAGCGACGACTTTTGCGTCATGACTGGAAACCGGCGTTAGCGGAGGCCCCATGCGGGCCGCGTCGCCGGCGGCGTACACCGACGAATTGGAGACGCTTTGCAAATATTCGTTGAGTTTTAACCGACCGCCTTCCGTATCGACGCCTCCCGCAGCAAGGTCGAGCGCGTCAAAGTCCGGAGCCCGCCCCCCAGCATGCACTACCAGATCTGCTTCAATCGTCGATTGCTTGCCGTCATTCGAAGAAGCAACCCGGTATCCACTGGTGGTTTTTTCAATGTCGAGGACAGTAGTTTTTGTCCGCACTTCAATGCCAAGGGCGGTGAATGACTCCATCAGCCAACCGACCAGGTCGGCATCAAATGCTTTGAGCATCCGATCGCCACGCTGCAAGATCGTCACTTTTGCGCCCGCACGCGCTGCGAGGTGCGAGAACTCTGCTGCGATATAGCCACCACCAACGAGGACAATCCGGCTAGGCAGGGCTTCGAGCGCCAGGAAGCCTTCGTTATCCAGCAGATGTTCTTCACCAGGAATGTTTAACTTAACCGGCTCCGCTCCTGAAGCAATTAGTATGTGCTCAGCTTCCACGGGCGTACCGGCGAGCTGCAATCTGTTTTTACCGACAAACTGCGCTTTCCCGTGGTACGTATCGATTCCCTTGGATTTGTACCGATCTTCCATTTTGTTCGGAACCGGATCGGTAAACGTGCGCTTGAAGGCCATCAGTTTGGGCCAATCGATATGCAGGTCTCCTGCGACACCTTTGTCGCGCATGCGGCGTGCATGGTCAAATGCGTCGGCGCCGCCGATCAGCATTTTCTTTGGATCGCATCCCCGTAATGCACATGTCCCGCCAAAGGGACGAAAATCAATGACGGCCACTTGCCAACCGGCGGCACGAACTCGCATGGCAGCCGTCATCGCTGCGGTACCGGCGCCAATAACGACGAGGTCATACTTTTTCGTCATGATGTTGCTCCTGTTTTCACAGCCCGCGACACAAGGCCAAACGAAACTCTGGCAGGAATTAAAAGGGTAGTCCGCAACGCAATCGCCGGGCAACGCTTTCTTCTCCCGGTCAGGAAAAGTTATGGGGTTTGACGAATCGAGCGCCGCTGCCCATCTGCTGGGTCATCCCCCGGACGCAACCTGAGCCAGGCTGCTTGCCAGTAATAGTGCTGTCCCCAACCGGACGCTGGTGCGTGCGGGGTTGAATCACACATCTCAGCGCGATGTGCGAAACGCAGTCAGCGCTCGCGCCACAAATAGGGCAAACAGGACCACCAGCACGATCACGGCGACGCCCATATGTTGGCTGACAAAGGCACCGGCTGCTGTGCCCGAGAGGGCCAGCAACAGTATCGGAAGGTGGCACGGACAGGTGAGTGCAGCGAGCGCACCCCAGAGCCAGGCGCGCCAGCGGGAGCTGTGAGGGGAACGCGGCATGGCCGAATTACGCACGGTCTGCGCTCCCCGCGTTTCGCAGACCGGTGGCCTGCAACAGTCGGTCGGCACGCTCGCGGCCGACTGCGAAAGCATCGTGAACGTTCACGATGTCGGCTCCGGCATGCGTTGAGGCCCAGTCATGGCCCACGGCGGCGGAGGCAAAGAAATGTACATGGCAACAGAACGCAGCGCGGATGTCAGGCGTGTCCTGCGGCAGGATCAGTGACACGGCCGCGCCCGCCGGCGCAACATCCTGTATCACGGTGGGCGTGACCGTGAGTGAGACCGGCACGCCGGTGGCCGCACAACGCGAGACCACGTGGGCCGTCTGGTCGATCAGCGCCGGGAAGAACAATGTGTCGAAGGCGCACCACGTGTACAGGCGTCGGCCGCCGACTTCGAAAGTGTGCGGGGTCTCACGCAACGTCAAACCGTAGCCGACGACGTTGCCATCGTCGTCCCACTCGGTGCTGACCGCCTGTTCGAGTGCAGCGGTCACACGCCCGACGGGCCAGTCCAGGGCCAGGGCCAGCGCGGCGGGAGAAACCGGCGCCCCCTTGCTGAGTTCACGCAGCAGGACGACAAAGAGATCCGCAAAGCCTTCCGACCGGTTGCCCATCGTCAGGCGCTCGACAAGTTCGGCCGTGTAGCGGGCAAGGTTCATCGTTGTCCCCCGTGGGTTATCCAGCGCAGCACGAGAGCTGCGTCACGTCCTTGGTGAAGGTCTGCGCGGCGAGCTTCAGGCCTTCGACCATCGTCAGGTACGGGAACAGCTGGTCGGCGAGTTCCTGGACCGTCATCCGCGCGCGGATCGCGATCGCGGCCGTCTGGATGATTTCGCCTGCCTCGGGCGCCACCGCCTGCACGCCGATGAGCCGGCCGCTGCCGGCTTGCACCACCAGCTTGATGAAGCCGCGCGTGTCGAAGTTCACCAGCGCGCGCGGGACGTTATCGAGCGTCAGTGTGCGACTGTCGGTCTCGATGCCCGCCTGGTGCGCCTGCGCCTCGCTGTAGCCGACCGTCGCAACCTGTGGCTCGGTGAAGACGACCGCCGGCATCGTATCGAGATCGAGCCGCGCAGTGCCCCCGGTCATGTTGATCGCCGCGCGCGTACCGGCGGCCGCCGCAACGTAGACGAACTGCGGCTGGTTGGTGCAGTCGCCGGCAGCATAGATATCCGGTGCGCTCGTGCGCATTCCCGTGTCGATCACGATGGCGCCGTGTTCGTCGAGCTGCACGTCGGCACTTGCCAGGTTCAGACTGCGGGTGTTGGCGGAGCGACCCGTTGCCACCAGCAGCTGGTCGGCCCGCACCTCGCCGTGGTTCGTGGTGAGGACGAACTTGCCATCGGCGTGCGACACCTGGCTCGCCTGGGTCTGCGTCAACACCTCGATGCCTTCGGCGCGAAAGGCCGCCGTCACGGCTTCGCCGATTGCCGGGTCCTCCTGGTAGAACAGTGTGTGACGGGCCAGGATGGTGACATGACTGCCCAGCCGCGCAAATGCCTGGGCCAGTTCCAGCGCGACCACCGACGAGCCGATCACGGCGAGCCGTTTGGGGATGACGTCGCTCGCCAGTGCTTCGGTCGAAGTCCAGTACGGCGTTTCCCTCAGACCCGGAATCGGCGGCACTGCGGCCGTTGCACCCGTGGCAATCAGGCAGCGATCGAACGACACCGTACGTTCGCCGCCGGCGGTCAGCGTCACGGTAAGCGTATGGCTCCCCGTGAAGCGCGCCTCGCCGTGCAGGACGTTGATGTTCGGGCTCGTGTCGAGAATGTTTTCGTATTTGGCGTGGCGCAGCTCGTCCACGCGCGCCTGCTGCTGGGCGAGCAGGCGCGGCCGGTCAATGGCCGGTGCCGTCGCGGTGATGCCCGCGTCGAAGGGACTTGTCTGCCGCAGATGCGCGATGTGGGCTGCACGGATCATGATCTTGGAGGGCACGCAGCCGACGTTCACGCAGGTACCGCCGATGGTGCCGCGCTCGATCAGTGTCACCTGTGCGCCGTTTTCGGCGGCCTTCAGCGCAGCCGCCATGGCCGCGCCACCGCTGCCGATGACGGCGACCCGCAGCGCGCCGGCATCGCCGCTATGCTTCCCACCAGCCCCCAACCAGCCGGGCGCCCTGTCGAGCGGGCCGTTGGATTGGGTCGGCACGTCGGCAACCCTGGCGTGATAGCCGGCTGTCGTCACGGCGGCCGCCAGCGTGTCGTGGCTGACTACTCCATCGACCGTCACATCGGCGAGCGCTTTAGACCAGGAGACTGCTGCCGAGCGCACGCCGGCCACCTTTTCCAACGCCTGCCTGACGTGCTCCGCGCAGGAAGCGCAGGTCATCCCGTCGATCTTCAAGGTCATCATGGGCTTACTCCGTTCTTTCATAGATTTGGTTAGATGCACCACGGCTCAACCCTTGCGCACGTTGCCCGTGCCCGGCGCACACGTATCGGTGGTACAGACGCGCTGGGCCGGGGAGAACATGTCCCAGATCGATACCGCCATCATGACGGCGAGACCGGGATAGAGCAGCCAACCGCTGCGCTCGCCGTAGGCCCGCATCACAAACACGGCCGCCAGCACCAGTACCGGGCCGATCAGGCCAAGTGCGGTACGGCGCCACTGCCGATGATTGAGCCACCCGATCGCATTGGCGAACAACGCGATGCCGGCGAATGTCGGTAGCAGGATGCGGATGAACAACCCTTCATATTGGCTCAGGAAGCCCAGACCAATGGCCGCACCCAAACTGGCGATGGCGGGAAAGCAGCTCGCACAGCCCATCGCTGAGGCGATGCTGCCGAGCAAACCGGCCTTATCGGCCGCGCGCGTGACGAACGACATTGCAGTACCTCCGTAGTTTCACTGTTTGACCGACGACGGATAGCCCGCGTCCGCAGTGGCCTTGGTCAGCGCCTGGACGTTGGTTTTGCCGTCGTCGAACGTCACAACGGCTTCCCTCTGCTCGAAACGGACATCTGCTTTTTCGACGCCCGTAACTTTGGAAAGCGCATGCTTGACTGTGATCGGGCAGGCGGCGCAGGTCATGCCTGGCACCGACAACTTGACGGTCTGTGTCGCCGCCCAAACCGGGACGGTGACGACCGCAACAACGAGTGCAGCAAGTAGTTTTTTCATGACGAACTCCTGGTCAATAGAACAAAGGCAGTACGTAGGGGAAACCGAGCGCGATCAATACCAGCGCGACCACGATCCAGAAGATGAGCTTGTACGCGGTGCGCACTTGTGGAATCGCACACACTTCGCCGGGTTTGCAGGCCGATGCCGGTCGGAAAATGCGCCGCCTGGCGAAGAACAACGCGACCAGCGCAGCGCCGATGAAAATCGGGCGCCAGGGTTCAAGCACCGTCAGATTGCCGATCCAGGCGCCGCTGACACCTAATGCAACCAATACCAGTGGCCCGAGGCAACAGGTTGAGGCGAGAAGCGCGGCCAGGCCGCCTGCGAAGAGCACGCTGCGCCCGTTCTGCTGTTCAGCCATACGCTTTTCCTTTCGAACCTTGAATGAATAGCGTAAGCTTACTTCCGTACCTATGTACGGAGTCAAGCGGTATAGAAAACGGTTGCGAAAGCCTGACCATCGGCGCCTTCGCGAAGGCGGCCGGCGTCACTGTGGAGACGATCCGGTTCTATCAGCGCAAGGGATTGCTGCTCGAGCCGGAGAAGCCGTACGGCAGCATTCGCCGCTACGGCGCGGCTGACGTCACCCGGGTGCGGTTCGTCAAATCGGCGCAGCGGCTGGGCTTCAGCCTCGACGAAATCGCGGACCTGCTGAAACTGGAAGACGGAACGCATTGCGACGAGGCGAGCACCCTCGCTGAACACAAGCTCAGGGACATACAGGACAAGCTCGCCGATCTCCGGCGCATGGAGGCCGTGCTGACTCAACTCGTGTGCGCGTGCCATTCGCGCACGGGTCACGTGTCGTGTCCGATGATTGCCTCATTGCAGCGAGGTGAAGAATCGCGTGACGCCGGCGCCGTGTAAGGGGCATTCGGCCTTAACGTACGAAAATCTATGGTCCACCCGCGAATTGCAAGCGAGGTTTTGTCATTGTCTGGAAGATGCGTCTGCATAAATCTATTCGGTCTCGGCAACACGTTGCCGGCCGTGATGGGTATCCGCGCGTGATCGACCTTAGAAAATCCGCGGCTTCAGAGAGCCCTTTACGTACACAGGTTCACGATCGCGCCGATTGACTGTTCTTCCACACAACGTCGCTTGCAGTAACAGGTTGGGTTCAGGCTGGACGATAAGTTTCTCCCTTGGCAAGTACGGCCCACGCGATTCGGGCGAGCTTGTTGGCTAACGCGACCGTGGCGACATTGGGGTGGACGCGTGCCTCGAGCTCGGTGAGCCAGTTTGCCAACTGATGTTTTGAACGGTTCAGCCGACTGATGACACCGCGCGCACCGTGAACCAGCAGCTTGCGAACATAACTGTTCCCGCGGTGGCCGACGCCCAGGAGACGGGGCTTGCCGCCGGTGCTGAACTGCCGTGGCACGAGGCCGATCCAGGCGGCCAGATCACGGGCATGTTTGAATTGCCTGGCGTCGCCGACAGCGGCGACAAGTGCGGTGGCACTGAGCATGCCGATGCCGGGAATGCTGACGAGTCGTTGACAGAGTTCGCTACTGCGCGCAATCAGCTCGATCTCATGGGTGAGCTTGCTGATCGCGTTGTCCAGTTCCCGCCACCGGCCGACGAGAATGTCCAGCAGTCGCAGCATGACACCCGACAGCCCCGAGTTGGCGCCGTGCATGATCTCCGGCAAACGGTGCTGCAATTTCGCTCTGCCTTGTACGATCGTGACGCCGTTCTCAAGGAGAAACGCCCGGATCTGATTGATCTGCCCGGTCCGTTCGCGGATCATTCGATCGCGGGCACGGTGCAGAGCCTGCATGTCGAGCTCTTCAACCGATTTCACGCGAGAGAACCGCATGTGACCTCGCATGGCAGCTTCGGCGATCGCTTCAGCGTCGTTAAAGTCATTCTTGTTCGACTTGCGAAAGGGGGCCGCAAACTGGGCGGGAACAAGCCGCACGTCGTGGCCAAGCGCCTGCATCCTGGTCGCCAGAAACTGCGTTCCGGCGCATGACTCCATTGCAATCAGTCCCGATTGCCGCTGCGCGATGTATTCCAGAAGTGCGCCACGTGCCAGCTTGCGCCGGTCGACCTGATGACCATTCGCGTCCATAACAACTACATGAAACCAGTTCTTGCCGGCGTCGATGCCGATCACTTGTGAATTGGCGGAGTTCATGACGGTGACCTCACATACGGGTATCGGGGCTTCAGTATCCGCCCGATGAAAAGTGGGTGGACCATCCCAGTAAATCCGTTTCTTGAGATCCTATGACAGCAGGCGGATCGTCGACACCCTGATACGTAGAATCAGGGTGTCGATTCCAGTTCACAGGAGAACATCATGCGCACAGATCTGCCATCCTCAACCGGCAGTGGTGAATTGTTGCTGGCGGTATCGATCGAGCTGGCCGCAGCAAAGTGGAAGGTCGCGCTGCACGATGGTCAGCGCGAAAAGCCAGCTATCCATACGGTGGCGGACGCGCATGCCGCCGGGCGTCTGCAAGCGGTACTGGGTCTGATTGATGCGCACAAGCAGAAATGGGCACTGCCTGCGGATGTGCGCGTGGCAGTAAGCTACGAGGCCGGCCAGGACGCGTTCTGGATCTATCGTGCACTACAGGCGCGCGGCATCGAATGTTATGTGATCGATGCCGCGAGCATCCCTGTCGAACGTCACCGGCGGCGTGCAAAAACTGACCGGCTGGATGTAATCAAGCTGGTGACCAACCTGCGCGCATGGTTACGCGGCGAACGGGACCGGATGCACGTCGTGCGTGTGCCGTCAATCCAGGACGAAGCGTCACGCCAGATGATGCGAGACCGCGGACAACTGCAGAAGGAAGTGTTGCAGCACCGCGACCGCATACGCAAGCTGCTGATGACGCTCGGATGCTGGGACGACGTCAATCATCGGGGTTTCGCGGGCCGCCTCGCCTGTGGTGAGGTGAAGTGTTACGACGGCACGCCGCTGCCACCGGAACTGCATGCGCGGCTGCGGCGGGAATGCGAACGGCTGGGACTCGCCGAACAGCAATTCGCAGCGCTTGAGAAAGCGCGACACGAGAACCTGCCGGTGGCCGCGCGCAAACGGATCGAAGACCTGTCGAGGCTGAAGGGTGTCGGACCGGTCGGCGCGTCCCGTCTCGCGCTCGAACTGTATTGGAGAACATTTCACAATCGGCGTGAAGTCGGTGCATGCGTAGGCCTGGTACCCCAGCCCTACGATAGCGGTGAGAGTCAGGTAGATCAGGGAATCAGCAAACAGGGCAACCGACGCGTGCGTGCGCTGCTGACCGAGCTGGCGTGGTCATGGCTGCGCTACCAACCCGATAGTGCGCTGACACAGTGGTTCCACCAGCGCACTCAGGGAACGGAACGGAATCGCCGCTCCCGACGCATTGCGATCGTTGCCGTTGCGCGACGTCTCGCGATTGCACTCTGGCGCTATCTGAAAGATGGCGTGGTACCAGAGGGAGCGCAACTGAAATCAAGCTGAGTCGAAGGGTGCGATAGCTACGCCATCATGGAGGGCGTGAAACGTGATGCAGGGACAGTTTGAAGTGAACATGCCCGTGGGGTGCCGAGGTTACCGACGTAACCGATCTTGAGATGGGGCATGCTCCCGAAAAGCAATTCCGGCGCAACGCGCATACAGGATGAGGCTGGCCAGCGGCCAGCGGATAGAAGGTGGTGAGACGTTGGTTCTCACGAGCGCGACGATCGGCTTCGGACCTCCCGATGTAGATTGGACGTTTGGACCGCAGCACACTTCCCCTCATTGGCGGAAAGGATCTCTATGATTTACGACCCAGATCGTCAAAGGTATTGACAACTTCCTGCTCATAGAAGGGCACCCCGATACAAGCGCCACCTCCCCGGCGCGAGGATGAAAGCGATAGTAGATGCAAACCTCTCGGTGATATGTGGCAGTATGTTGCCCATTCGAAACTGTGTTCGCGCGAAAACATGGACCATATCGATCGCGCGGGCGGACGGTTCGTCACCGTGTTGCCCCGCAATCGCCTGGAAGACGCCGAGTTCCGCCAGTGGATCCAGACCAATACCCCTGACTGACTGGACCTGTGTGTGGGACCGGCCCAATCCGCGCCACAGCGACGGGCTGCGCGACTGCTGGTATGTCTTTCGCGCGCCGCTACTGTCGGCCGAAGCCTGGCCCGTAGTATGGGTGTGGAGTCCGTTGCTGACCCTGCGTCAGGAGGCCCGGCGACGCAGGAACATCGCCGCGGCCATTGAAGAGTTCCAGCAGTTACGCGCGCGGCTCGCCGGCTCGAAGACGCGGCTGCGTGGCGCTGCCGAGATTGACCTGCAGATAAAGGTGATTCTCGAGAAGCACCACGTCGCCCGCTATCTGAAGGTCCGTCGTACCGTGCGCGAAGAACACGAGTACCGGCAGACGCGGCGGGGTCGCCCGGGACCCGAGACGGCTTACCGCAAGATCACCAGGCGGCGCTTTGACATCGAGTGGACGACGGACGAACAGACCATCGCTTACGATCACAGCAGCGACGGGATGTATCCTCTGGTTACAAACGATCGCAGTCTGTCACCGGCCCAGGTGCTGGAAGCCCACAAGGGTCAGCCGATGATCGAGAAGCGCTTCGAACAGATCAAGACCGTACATGAGATCGCACCCGTGTTCCTGAAGGATGAGGGTCGCATCGAGGCTTTCTTCACGCTGTACTTCCTCGCTCTGCTCGTGCAGGCGCTCATTGAACGCGAGCTGCGCCTTGCCATGAAGCGCGAGAATATCGACGAACTGCCTCTTTATCCCGAGCAGCGTCAGTGCGCACGCCCCACGACCGAACAGATCCTGCGCCTGTTCAGCCTCGCCGAACGTCACCGGCTGATCGATGGTGCACACACTGTGCAGGTCTTCGACGTTCCCCTCACGGAATTGCAGCGTCAGCTGCTCAGGCTACTCGGCGTCCCGGAAGACGCCTTTCGCCCGCCGGACTAGCGACGAAATTCGCGCCAAATTGTGACGTGCGGAATGTAAGGCGGGCAGCCAGCGTGAATACATTTACTGGCTGCTCGGCGCGTGCGCCGGCGATGGCACCGACGTTGAATCGATCCTGACTGAAGACGCGATCGACCTGCTGGCGACCAGGCTGCGCACGCCATTGCAAATCCAGCTGCATCTGGCTCTGGCGTTCGATGCGGGGTATCTGACGGGCGAGAAGCCGGTATCGGCCGAACTGGTCGAGTCGGTGCTGTCGTGTCAGCTGGAACCGACGCTGACGCGTCAGTGCTATCGCGTCAAGGATCTCGTCGAACAGTTCGATGCCAAGCCTGCCGAGATCAAGGCGCTCTTCAGTAACTCGCTCGACCCCGTGCGGGCCGCGACCTTGCGCGACAGGATGCTGGCCGCCGGGCTGCCGATCTGAGTGCCGTCAGTTGCAGATAATGTGAGCACGCGGCGATGGAATGCAAGCACAGTTGCAGATAATCCGAGCACGTGCTGCTCGTCAGTTGCAGTTATTTCGAGCAAAAACGCGCGTCGATTGCAAGCACGGCCGGTTTCAATTGCAAGCGCCTACACGTAATAGCATGACCTGTTACGAACGCGCTAGAAGATCGCACTATTAAGATAAGTATGCTTATCTTAATAGCCATGTTTTCCGACTAAACTCGCCTGAAAACGCGCCTCACAATCCCGTCGGACGCGATACCCGCGCAATCCGGCTTTCCGGACGCCGATGCGCTGGCCGCGCTGCGCGCCTGGTACGCAGGCGTGTCGACGCGCGATGCGGTTACGCGCTACCTGTATGGGCCACAATCGTCCGTCCGAAAGCTTCGATTCGACCTCAGCGCGGATCTCCGGATCCTGAATGTTCAGGAAGCTACGGATATAGCTCGCATAGTCGGAAATGATTTGACCATGTGTCTCAAGAACGTGCATGCGGTACCCCTATTTTATTCGCGTGTAGAGCGCTATTCATTTCCGAAGATTTTTCGTTCGATCGTCAAATCGTAGTTCGTGGCGAACATCAGCCAACCCGACCAAGGAGTTGAACGATGGGCGCCGCCAAGACCGCTCCCGGGGTTTTCGCATGCGCAATCGCTGTGATCCCGGTGACATCGCGGCTGCCGAAAAAAGTTGCCACATCTGTTAGCTGCTCTCGACTCAGCAGAGCGAGGCAGTGCAAGCTGCGCTGCCGAGGTGGGCTCAACCGGATTTTGCTGCCCAGCCTGTTCGAAACCCGAGCGCCCTGAGCATGGCAAAGGTGTCGCAGCAGGCAACGCCTACCTGGCGGCACACGTCCGGCACCTTCCTGTTGGCCCGCTGTTTGGAGGGCTTTGAAACTTCGTTCGACACGACCACGCGCTGCTGGGGCCGCACGAGCCCGTAGGTGATGAGAAAAGGATCGCGGCCCAGCTGCTCAACCTCACTATCCGTCAGGTCTGGCGCGTATGCGTTCATGACCCGGGCCAGTATCCCCGTGTCAACCTCCTCGGCAAGCACCAGCGCCTCTTCCACCGCATCGCGGCAAAGCCACTCGTTCAGAAGGTCCTTTTTGGCATCCGCCCCACCCCGCACCTCTTCGAATGTTTCGAGCGGCATGGCGATGTCGCCCGCGCTCGCAGAATATAGAAGCCAGTCCCAAAACTCCGGGACCATGTCGATCGCGTAATACTTGTTGTGAGCATCAATGAGGACGTTCGCGTCCAACAGATAAACCGTGCTGGGCGTTCGACTCATGCACCACCCAGCAGGGTTGCCACGTTGGTGGGTTTCACGCCCAGGACGCGGCCCGCCTTGGTCGGCGTCAGGATGCCCTCGTCCACCGTACGTTTGACAAGATCGAGCAGCGCCCCGCCAAGCCGGTGCCGGCGGACCGTGTAGTAGCTCGGCGCGCCGACACGCTTCGCCTTGGCGTCACGCTCCTTGAGCCAGCTGTCCCGGAAGATCCGCGACAGGTCCTGCCACGTCGGGTGGGAAATGTGCCCCCGTTGCAGTAGCCGATATCCGACCAGCGGTCGACTGATCTTCCGCGCATCCGCAAATTCACCAATGCGCTGAGCCATGCCGGCCAGGTCCATGCCCACCAGCGGGAGATCGTCCAGTTC
Organism: Paraburkholderia sp. BGA-UO-ETr-F12; assembly: GCF_059567945.1. NCBI lineage: Bacteria > Pseudomonadati > Pseudomonadota > Betaproteobacteria > Burkholderiales > Burkholderiaceae > Paraburkholderia > Paraburkholderia sp. BGA-UO-ETr-F12. The sequence goes on from NZ_JCAQOZ010000024.1 coordinate 190,096, forward strand.
TGCGTCCTGCAACAGCAGGCGGCTTGCAACATCGTTGCAGAATTTCTCCACTCGCTGTTCCGGCGCTCCCCCGCTGACCCCGGACTGGCCGAGCCAGATGTGGATGAGTTCGTGCAAAACAGTGAATGACCACGCGGACTTCGCGTCCTGATCGTTCACGGCGATGAACGGCGCGACATCGTCGGCAATCGCGAAGCCGCGAAAGACCTCCGGGCTGATATTGGAGTGGTGACTGCCGAGGTTGCCCATGAGCAGGACGAACACCCCGGTACGTTCAACCTGATCGCGCAGGTACGCGAAAGCGTCTTCGACCGTACGCGTGCGGCGAAACGCGGCAGGATCGAACTGCAGCGTGCGCGCCACACGGGTCACCACATCGGCGACCGGCTGATCCAGCGTGACGCTACCCACGAAGGAATGCGCAACCGCTTCCTCGGCTTCTTCCAGTGTGGTGCGCACGAGACGCTGCCGCACATGCACGTCGCGCACCAGCGCATCGAGCGCGCCCGCGCTCTCGACGCGCTGATCGGGTGGCAGCGTTCGGAAGTCCTCGCCACGGTCAGCCCGCTTCGGAGGCTCCGCAAGATAGAACACCAGCAAAGGACGGCGATACACCTTCACCATTTTGAGTAGCAGCGGCCGGCTGGGTGCGTGCTCGCCGCTTTCGTAGGCGCGCAGGATGACCGCGCCGGGCTGGCGCACGCCACCGAGCTGCAGGGCGCTGGCGGCCTCTTCGATTGAAAGACCTGCCGTTTCTCGCGCCCACAGCAATATGTCAGGGTTGATCTGGGGCATGTCAGTTGGGGATGCGTGCCGCACGGGGAAGTCCGCGCACTGGCCGTATTTTGCGCGATATCGCACAAACCGGCGAGGCTCATTTGCGCGCGAGTGATTCAGCCAGCCACGTCCGCCGCCCTGACCTTCTGGCCGTTTCGCATGCGAAAAGCGTCTTTTTCCGCCCCGGGCAGAAAATCGCCACATCTGATAACTGGAGTTAGCGGGAGTGGTGTTTTTGCTCGTCAGATTTGACGCGCTCCGCTACACTGCGCTGGAACGCCCGCCCGGTAAGGCTTCCGGCCGGTTGATCCAAAGCCAAAAATTTGCACGCCCATCCGTCATGTCCCTCCGACGTCTGACCCGCCAACACTTCGCGCTGTACCGCGGCTACCTTGAGGGCGCAACGATCGAGGGACTGCACACCGCCTATGGCGAGCCCGGCACCGACGTGCGGATCACACGCCGGCTGATCTCAACGCTGCGCGACACGCTGGCCGTCGCCGCGCGGCGCGCGCGCGACATCGAGGCGGCGCACCTGCTACGCCTGAAACCCGGCAGCATCCCGCTGGCCGAGCTGCACGGCACCGACGACGTGCCGACGCTGGAGGTCTACCGGGATCGCGTTGATCCGGACCACGTCTATGGCGAGGCGGAGCTGCTTGGCCTGTATCTCGCCGACTACCCGCCCGAAGCTACCCCGCGCATGGACCGGCGGATTGCCCGCAATGCCCGGCTGCGGCACCGCCAGGCCGCGGCGCTCGTCCGCATGGAAAAGGCGCTGGTTCAGGATCCGCGCCCGGACCACCCGCTCGACGGCTGGTTCGAGCCGGTCGTCGCCGGCCGGTTGCAGGCCGCTGGCCTCGCAACGCTGGCCGACCTGCTGGCCCTGATTGGCCGGCGACGTCACCGCTGGCACACCGCCGTGCCGAAGGTCGGCCCGAAGGGCGCGCAGCGCATCATGGACTGGCTGTCCCTGCATGCCACGTCACTTCGGCAGGTACTTTCCCCGCTGGCCACCACCCCGCGCCGGCAGCTGCAACCGGGGCATCCGGCGCTTACCCGGCCGCCGATCGCGCCAACCGTACCGGCTGTCGTGCCGCTGGAAGCCTTACGCGTATCGGCAGAACTCGACGGCTCCCGCGGGCTGAACCGCGCGCCCGTCCCCGCGCACCAGGCCGAACTGGATACGGATCTCGCCGCGATCGCCGCCTGGGTGAACGTCCGCGGCGCCCGCAGCGCCGATACGGCCCGGGCCTACCGGCGGGAGGCCGAGCGCCTGCTGCTGTGGGCGATCGTGGAGAAACGCAAACCGCTGTCGTCGCTGAATACGCTGGATTGCAGCGAATACATCGAGGTTTTCTTGCGGGACCCGCAGCCCGCGGCACGCTGGGTTGGCCATCGGCGCGTCGAGCGCTTTGAGCCGGCCTGGCGGCCGTTCACGGGAAAAGCGCTGAGTGAGCGCAGCCGCGAGATCGCGCGCAAGGTCCTGCGTTCGATGTGCAGCTGGCTGGTCGGAGAACGGTATCTGGCCAGCAACCCTTTCCACGGCCTGCCGAAGTCCGACGGCATCGATGAGATCGATGCGACGGGACGCACCCTCACGCACGCCCAATGGAAATACGTGCTGCAGACAACAACGCGCGTGACGTACACGCGGGAAGAACAGCGCGACCACTTCATACTATTGTTCGCGTACGCTACCGGCCTGCGACGCGCTGAACTGGCCAGGGCAACCACGGGAGATCTGTCCCGCACCGCGCTGGACGGCGCGCTGGACGATGCGTGGGAGCTGAAGGTCCATGGCAAGGGGCGCCGCAAGCGTCACGTGCCGATGCCGGTCAGGCTGATGGAGGAGCTGGAGCGTACGCTGCAGGCCCGGCGCGAGCCGCCCCTCGGCAAGTGCCCGAAAGAGACCCCGCTGATTGCGCATCTGCAGACCGGCAGGCCGCTCACCCCGGACGCGGTCGCGCGCCTGTTCAAGCGGATTTTTGCGCGGGCGGCCGACCAGCTCGAGCGTACCTACCCCGGCGCCGCCGCCGATCTGCACCGTGCCAGCACCCACTGGCTGCGTCACACGCACGTCAACCACACGCTCGACAGCGGCGCGGACGTGCGTGACGTCCAGGTGAATCTTGGACACGCCAGCCTCGGCACGACCACGATCTACACCAAAGGGGATAGCGCGCGGCGTTACAAGGCCATGAACGCGTTCTTCGAGGACGCCCTTTCGGGTGCAGAAGAGTAGTTTTTTCGCATACGAAAGAGCAGGCAGATACCGAGACGACCTGCGCTTTTCCTCACGTAATTTCTCACGAAAACCTGCCGAACCCAGCATTTAAAGGGGTCCCAGGCGATCCATCCCCGCAAAAGTTAACTTGCGTTTACCTAGAGCGACAGCTACGCTTCGGGAAATTCTATCGGCTGGCTAGATTTTCGTTCAAACGATAGAACACAACCACCGGAATGGAACGCCCTAAGAACGCTATGGATCTCGACCTCGCGAATCCCGGGAAGACGACGCCCGAAGACCTCATCAAGCTCGCCGGCCTATCTGACTTCATGCTTCAGAAGATTCGCGACGAGTTGCTTGAACCGTTCCCCCGGAAAGTCCCGCCGTTAATCAGTTCCGCTCGGGTGCAGGAGATGTGTGGCATAGACACCCAACGGATGGCCTATGCACTCAAAAAGGGGGAGTTGCCACAAGGCACGCAGTCCCGTCGAGGCGCTCCACGACAGTTTACCGTGGAGGAGGCAGTTCAGTGGGTCAAGGCCGAACTGAACCCTGCACCGCGCATCGGTCCAGGCAAAGTCATTGCGGTGGCCAACTTCAAGGGTGGCGTCACAAAAACTACGATGTCGACCATCTTGGCGCAGGGGCTCGCATTGCGACGGGGCCGGCGCGTCTGCCATATCGACCTCGACCCGCAAGGAAGCGCCACGACGCTCTATGGGATAAACCCACACGCTGAGGTTGATGCGTCGCAGACGATCATGCCCTTGGTCGAAGCGTTCTTGAAGGGAGAGCCCTTCGACATGTCGACGCTTCCTCAGTCCACTTACTGGCCAAACCTCGATCTGATTCCTTCGTCGACGGAATTGTTTAACGCGGAGTTCATGCTGCCAGCTCGGGCTTCGGCGGGCGCCCGTGGCGAACGCTTTGAGAACGTACTGCATCAGGGTCTCGAAGCCCTGCGAGATGAATACGACTACATCATTCTCGATACTGCCCCCACGCTTAGCTACCTGACGATCAATGCCATTTTCGCGGCTGACGGAGTGATTGTGCCCGTTGTTCCCGACGTACTGGCATTCGCGTCCATGGTGCAGTTTTGGCATCTCTTCTCGGATTTGGTGACCGGGATGGCCGCCAGAGGGGATGAGTCGAGGAAGGAATTCGATTTCATCGACATTCTGGTGACCAGGATGACGCCAAAGCCTGCTGCGAAAGCCGTTCAGTCTTGGATTTCGCAGCTCTACGGCTCAAGGGTGATACCTGTCGAGATACCCGAAACCGACGTTGCGCGAAACACGAACATGCGGTTCGCGACCGTCTACGACCTGACGGTCTATGAGGGCGGCGCAGAGACTCTCCGGCGAATTCGGACCCCGTGCGACCAGTTCGTCGACCGGGTGGACGACAAGATTTCGAGTCTCTGGCAAAAAGGATAGGCGACCATGGCGACGATGAAGAATTTCGCATCAAAAGCGGCAGGCATCAAGCTCACCAGTGAAGAGGTGGCCGCGGCTGGAACTCGTCCAGTTGGCGCCCCCCGAACGGCTCCGGGGCAGCTCATGCACTTGCAGGCAACTGCGGAGCAGCAGCATGACGAGATCGAGCGCTTGAAGCGCGCGCTCGCCGAGCGCACCGCCGAGGAAGAAGTCGACTTGGATCTCATCGACGAGGTCGAAGGCAGGCGCCGAAAACTGAGTCCGGAGGAATACGCTGAACTCAAAGCTAACCTCGAACGCAACCCGCTGATTCAACCGGTCGTGCTGCGCCGCAGGCCTAACGGTCGACGTGAATTGGTCGCTGGTCACAACCGCACCGCGATTTATCGCGAGCTGGGCCGCCAACGCATTCGAGCGGTAACCCAAGACATTGCCGACGAGGACGTCAGCAAATTCGCGTTTTTCAGCAATCTGTTAGCGCCCTCCCTTTCCGACTTCGAGAAGTATTGGAATTTCCTTCAACTGCAGACCGAAACTGGGTTGGACCACGCAGCGTTGGCAGAGATCGCGGGCATTAGCCGCGTCCATGTGACTCGGATCATGCGATACGACGCCTTGCCGGACAAGGCGAAAGAAATCCTCTTTCGGCGCCCGGAGCGCTTGGGTAGCACTGCGGCGCAGGCGCTGTCGCAGATAGCGGAGTCGGGCCGCGCCGAGGCAGTAATTTCGGCGATCGAGAAGCTCGTCAACGACGAAACGATGACGCAAGAGCAGGCCGTGAGCATGGCCCGGGCAAAGCGACCGACTGCTGCACCAGCAGAAAAATTGTTCGTCAAAAGCGGCAAACGGCACATCTGCGAGATCTCGGTTCGCAAAGGCGTCGTAGGAGTTCAATTCAAGGGCGATGACGCAGAGTCTGCCAGCGATTGGGCGCAGCGGATTCGAGAGTTCATCGCCAGTCAGATTACGAGCAAGGAGTGATGTACGAGTCGTACATGCTTATAAATCAGTGACTTACGGAAAAAGAAAGGGGCTTGGATGCAGTCAATGACGCTCTAACGCTAGAAAGACAAAAGCCTTCGGAACGGCTAATTCCGAAGGCTTTTGAATACTGGGCTTGCTGTCGCTCGCCCCTCCTGCTGCACTCCCCCGACGGCTAATCGGGCGAAGCACTGACACTTCGGAGTGTAGCGGAAAGCGATCGGCAGTCAAGCATGTGTCTTCCATTTTTAGAAAATGGACGCTCGACATGTCTATCGCGCAACATTCCGTTGCTGGCGAGGGTGATGCTTATCCCGGCGCAGCAGAAGCACAACCAGCAGAGGGCGACGCACAAGCACGCGCCGAATTCACCTGCGATACCACCAATCTGCCCTGGGTGATCTTTCGGGCCGCTCATCGAGCTGCCCAACTGCAGGGGCTCACCGCCCGCTCACGCGCCCTCCTCGCTGCCCTTGCCCGCACCGTCGACGCCAAACGCCCGTACGCCGCGATATTCGCCCGGCGCGAGCTGCTCACGGGCCGCGCGATGCAGTCCATGCGAACCTTCTATCGCAGCCTTGACGACCTCGAAGCCGCTGGATTGATCATTCGCCCCCCGCAGAACCGATACGGTGAAGCAGGCCTTTTTGGACGTGCGTATCTGCATCTCACGGAAAGCGCCGCCCTGCTGCTCGGTCTGGTCGCTGAGAAGGCTCCGGCTAGTCCCGCGGCAACGCCCGAAACCGAGCGGCGGGTAGAGCAGGAAGATCGGAGCTCTTCGGTTGTCCAGCGGTCTGCCAATGTGGCAGACGGAGGTATATATAAGGATCTTTTCCCTGCTTCTTCTCAAAAGAGACAACCGGGCCAGCTCCCCAGTGACCTCGAGCGCCTTCGCCGCCTGGGATTTCATGAATTCCTGATCTTCAAACTCATGCGCGAAGCACGCCAGCACCAGAAACTGCTTTCCGATGTGGTTGACGTCGCCTGGGAACACCTCAGCAAGGCCCAGCGCCCCATCAACTATCTGCGCGCCCTGCTGCGCTCGACCGCTGATTTCGCCTGGCAGGCTCGCAACAAACGGCAGGCAACGGCCAAACGCCACAAGGCCGACCAGGAAGCGCTCCGGGTCGCCACGGTGGTTCAGCGGAATGCCGGCGGGATCTTTTTCGACTGCAAGACCTCGCGACGTATCTGCGTGGCCAGCGACGCCACCGCGGTCACCGTCCACGAATGCGGGGAGGCCGCACCACGCGTCAGCGCCGGAAACTGGCAGGTGGATTTTGTTGCCGCGATCGAAAGCGGGCACCTCGTTCCGGCGACCCCGGCGCGCGAGGCCGCGTTTGCAGCAAAGCGGCTGCAGGGCGGGGGGGCAGTGCAGTCTGCATTGCGTACGCAGCTCGCCCACGAGATGCCACGGGTCCTCACCGAGGACGCAGACGATCGGCTCGCACAGATGAAGCAGCTGCTGCGCGTGACCGTTGCCGGCCGTTTGCATCCGGCCGTTGCGTGAGCCGCAGTCGTGTGCCTTCGCAGCTTACCTGTTGCGCATTGCCAGCCTCAGCCTTCCTTCGCTACCGAGTGACGACGTGCCAGCCGTGCGAGTGCGAGATCGGCTTCAGTGGTCACCCACACATGCTAAGCCGCCGTTCCCGTTGCCATCGTTTCCGGCCGTCGCCCGCCTTGCACGGTAGGCGGCCTGTCGCTCTGCTGTCGTCTGTGCCACGCCGCACCCTCATCATCGTTACCCGGTAACGAGAGCCCGTTACCGGGTAACGAAACGCCCCTAAGGCGGATAGCATGTCGTGCTTCGTACCCGCGGTGTCCAGAAAAAACTGAACGGTCAACGCGAGGCGCTTAGCCGGTCGCGGGATGGCCACGTTCAAGCAATTCGCCGCCATAGAGTGTCGCGGCGGTCCGTGGGAAATCATTGCTTTTGTAGTATGTTGTAGTATGTTGTATAGTACAAATACTACATTTACACTGAGAGATGGACATGGCGATTAGCAGGGATCAAATCTGGGCGGCGGCGGACGAACTCGACGCCGCCGGCAAGCCGCCAACGCTGGCGGCCGTCCGCAAGGCCGTGGGCGGCGGCAGCTTCACCACCATTCAGGATGCGATGACCGAATGGAAGGCGAAGCGCCAGGCCAGGGAAACGCCGATCAAGGAGCCGGCGCCGCAGGCGTTGACCGACCGGCTTGGCGAGGTCGGCGCGGAGATCTGGAGCATGGCGCTGCAGCTGGCTAACGCGCGGCTGGCGGCCGATCGCGAAACACTCGACGCCGACCGCGTCCAGATCGAAGCCGGCCGTCAGGAGGCCGCTGATCTGGCGGATCAGCTGAACGAGGAGCTCGACGCCGAAAAGGCACGCTGCGGGGATCTGGAACGCGCCGAGCGGGAGACCGCTGGTCGGCTCACTGCGGCGCTCGCTGACGGCAAGGAAGCCGCAGAACGTGCGACACGGGCAGAGACGCGCGTGGCTGAGATCGAGCGGCGGGCGGATGACCTGAAAACCGAGCTGGGGCGCGTCCATGAGCAGAACACGGCGCTGATTGCCGCGATTGCGAAGCCGGCCGCCGACACCGACAAGGGCAAGGCCTGATTTCGCATCCCGCAAGGGCGGTCGGTCCAGTCCATCATTGGGCTGACAATGTGATTCCCGCGTGTCACGCTGAAAGCCAGGCCTCCTACGCGAGGGTCACGTGCCGAAGCGACCGCAAGATTACTAACCGCGCGATCTGGCCAACTGACGCCGCGGTCGCCGTCAAGACCGTGAGCGCTGCGAATACCGCCATGGCGGCAAACATGACACGCTGAACGCCCAGCCAATTGGCCAGAAGGCCATAGACCAGCGTGAGAGGCGCAACATCAAAATTATCGGCAAGACCGGACACATCCCGACCATCAGCAAATCAGCCTTACTCTCGGGTTTCCCAGATCTTGCCCAGACCTGCTACCTCGCACAGGATTGCCCAGGCAGCGTAGGGGATATGCGATTCCTCGCTGATCCATCGCCGAACCTGCCGGCCGCCCCCTTTTTCGCTCAAGCCCACTAGATCCGCTACCGCCCGACCGGTTAGCCCCGTGCGACCTATGACCTCACGTATCTCAACACCGGTTGGTTGCTGCCAGCCTTGTACCCACGGCAGCAGACATTCCGGGCGAATGCGTGTGTGGAAGTCGTTATTCATTTTTTCCTTTTGCGCTCAGTGTATTTCTTAAAGCCACCGTGGCGGCCGCTCGCCTTCCTTTACGTCAATCGGGCCGGCGCGGTGATCTCGGGGCGCCCATGCGCGACGATGCAGCTCCAGAAGATCGCGAGCCATGCTCTCCGAGTCTTCAGCCGAGAAGTGCAGTTCAATCGGCAACTGGCGTGCGGCGTCTTCGTCGATGGCTACGACCAGCGTGATATCGCGATAGCCCGGTGCCTCCGAATGCGTCACATAGCGGGCGTGATAGGGTTCGCCATGAACCGGCGCCGGCTCCGGCGCGGGGCGCTTGTCCAGATTCCAGCGCGCGATTATCTGCTGCCAGCGCTGCTCACCGCCAGGAAAATAGCCGTGCACTTCAACGGCCGGCCGGTGATCGAGTCGCAGGACGGCGAGACAGTGCTCGAAGAGATCCTCGTCCAGCACCCGCAGCGCCGTGAGGTCGAAACGGTAGTCGGCGCCGTTGTACAGGCCCGCGAGAAATTCCGCGACGGTCTCTGCCTGTTCGGTGCTGCCCTCGGCAACGTCGACGAGCTGCAGGAGCGAATCGAGGCCGCGGTCGCGATCACCGGCGCGAGTCTCCGCTGCGCGCTGCGCGGGTGTCTGGCCGCCATGCGCGTTCGCAAAGAATTCCGTGACGGTGTGCTGGAAGGCCTCAAGGAGGTGCTCGGGCACGTCACTGGTGATTCGGTGTGTTTTCGGGCGGGGCGGAATGTTCATGGTGTTACCTTGATGGTCCGGAATAGGGGGCTTCGACTTCGTAGCCGCGTTCGATGGTACAAGCGGCGATGCTGAACGACACCGTTGCATCGAGGGCATCGGCCAGCGCAAGCCGGCAACCATGCCGCGGAAATATTCGCTACTGTACCCAACGCCAGTTCCTTGCGTCCGTTCGCGCCAGGCCACAACCATGTGTGCCTTGAGAGGTCCCAGTTCGTCGGTGCCAGCCGTAAATCGTTCTGCCTTCCATGTCTGGTCCTGATGAGTCGGTCCGTATATGCGATCGTACGACAGCGCCGGCCTCTGCGGTCCGCAAGCCGATCCAGGATCCAGCCCCCACGGCTTCGCCGCGGAGGAAACACGCAGCCTCCGGCTGCTTGACGACCCCGCCCCCGGTCTGCCTGCGCCGAACCGGATCGTCCCGGCGCTACTGCGCCGCGCCGGCGCTCTCCCCACGCCTACTGGCGCGGGTCCCCGTGCGCCTCGATCCGGGCGCGCCGGCGCGCGCGTGACGCCTGCGGTTATCCGGGCTCAAGGTTTGGCAGGAAGGGGGTTCCCTTTCCGGATGGCCGGGACGCCCATGCCGCTGAGGCTATTCCGGGCAGGCATGAGCCGGAAGGAACCGCCGCAGCCCAGGGTCTCAGCGTCAACTCCTGTATTGGTCAACAGCCCCGGCATGAACCGGGGCCGACATGGATTATTCCTGACGTCGCGCGAGTTGCGCCCGCTTGAGTTCGCCCGGAGCGCCGAAGTCGAAGTTATCGACCGTGAAGTTGTAGCCGTAACGCTCGATGCCTTCACCGTCCGTGAAATCGTTGTTCGACAGCTTCGCCTCAACGATCAGTTGATCGCCCTTCAGAACGTTTCTGGCGATAGCCTCACCGCGCGAACCAAAGGCGGTGAACTGGATTCTCACCTGACGCTCTTTCGCTTCGCCGCTGCCTTCGTCGCGACCGGCGTACTCGTTGGAAATCAGTGTGAATTTCGTCACCTTCGAATCACCGTGATTCGAAAGCACCGGGGCGGCGGCAACACGGCCAGTAAAGAAGAGTTTGTTCATGATTTGTACTCCTGAAAGTTTGAATGAAAGAGAGGGAGACGTTCGTTAGAATCGTGGCTCGGGTAAGGCAGGCTGCGGCGCGCGGGGCGGCACACGATCAAACTCGGAGAGCGCATTACGGGCTATCGCGCGCAACTCTTCACGGTGCATGTCGATTGGGTGCCCGTCGCGGTCCAGCATGTTGGCAATCCGGTCGAGCGCTTCGGCGCAGCGCGCGGCGGCATCGGCGGACAAGGCCATGCGGAACAGTTCCGCGCGCACCAGGGAACGATCGCCGTATTGATAGACGGCCAGCAGCGGAAGGAGGGCGGTCAGCCACGTTGGGCGGATGTGAGCGGTATCCATGTCGGTTTCCATAGTAAGGTCATGCCCGGCCCGAAGGCCGGGCGCACCTGTCAGCCGCGCAGACGGCACAGTTCGTCGGCAAGCACCCAGAGGGCGCGGTTGAGCCTGATGTTCTGGTCAATGCCGCTCACGGCGCGGGTTGTGGTGGCCCGGCCAGTCGCATTACGACCGCGCAGGCCGCCGTTGATCATGTTTTCCTGCACACGATTGAATGTCGTCCACAGGTCCGGTGCGCGATCCTCCATGCGATGCGGTGTCAGGAGTTGACGTTCAGTGATAGGCGCGGGCTTGTCGTCGTCGTACCGCAGCGTAAGCGCGGCCCGTGCGAAAGCGGTCTGTTCGCCGTCGGTCAACGCCAGACCGGCCATCCCCTCGCGCTGCTGGGTCGCTGCCTCGAAGCTGTCGAGCACCTTGAACGCTCCCTCGATCACCTGACCGATCACGTCGCCCTTGTGAGGCACGCGGATATCGCCCATGGTGTCTCCGCAGACCATACCGTTCTGGCACACGAACCGGAACATCCCGGCGAGCATCTGGTAGCTGCTGCTGCCATCGTTACGCGCAAGAGAAAAACGATGGACATCCGCTGCGGCCTTGAAAATACCGGAGTCAGCTGTCTGCCAGGTGTCCATCTGATTGGAAGTAAAAGTGGACAGAATGGCCGTCGGAGTGTCCATCTCAATCTAGCTCGAATGCAAGGGCAGGACGCTACCGCCACGCAGCGCGGCCAGTTCTTTGCGCAGGCTGAATACCTGTCGCAGTAGTGCGAGCTCCCGGGCCAGCGACTCGTCAAGCTGTGCCTGCAAATCCTTTGCATCGCCTTTCGCGCGGTTCAGACGATCGTTCAGTTCAAGCTTAGGTCGCTCGGCTACGGCGTTGGCCGCGTCGATCGCTTCGATCAGTTGAGCGAACTGCGGGCGCGACTTCTTGATGCAGCCCTTCTTGCGGCCAGCCTCGATCGCCACAGTGTCGTTGTTGATACGCGCACCCTTGCGCTTCTTCAGCCGCTCAAGGGCGGCGTAGTAGTTGGCCATCGTTTCGCTCATGCTACCTCCGGTTTGATCAGTTTCTCCTGCACATCAAGCAGTCGTTGCAGCGTCCGGACCTCGATACGATATTCGACGCTCGCATCGTCGACAGCGCGCAGCTTCCCGACCGTAACCTGCTGCGCCTTGATCACGCGCTGAAGCTTCGACGGCACGACCACGAGGTTACGGCAGTTCGACTCAAGACAATCCAGACGCATCCAGTCGAGCGGTGTCGACTTGCACGGTTCGATGCTGGCACAGCCGCCCAGCACCGTCTCGCGGTACGCCAGCTCGCCCTTCCTGAACATCCTCACCGTCTGGTCGCGCGAATAAACCGACACAGGCGAGGCCTGCACGGCACGGCTCTGCGTCCACGCTGCGTGCCCGCCGAACAGCCGCTCGTCGGAGAACAGCACCTGCTGGGCGTATGCAAGGTATTCGGACAGGCTCTGTGTCTCAACCCATTCCTTCGCGAAGTGGGTCCTGTCGATGTCGATGAAGCCCTTCGCGAACGCCGAGCCGCGGGCGTAGTACATGCTCATTTCCTGCGTGATGTGCTGCAACTGACGCTTGAGCGTCGGCAGTGTCACGAGTCCGCTCCGATGCGCGTAGAGGGCCAGGGTCCGGCGAAGCTGGTGGCGCGTGAACGGCCACTGCTGCCCGGGCGCGTACTTCGGTTCGTCTTCCCACGCGCGGTGCATGTCGACACGCTTCAGTTCGGCAATGTCCTCGACCGTGATTGTCGGGAAGACGCGCTCACGAAACGCTTCGACATCGAGATGCAGGGTACTTGCCCCACGGTTTGCCACGTACCCATAACGCAGGCCCATCCGGCAGAACAGCAGGTGTGACCCGTCCGTTGATTCGGCGTAGCTCGGTGCGCCGTGCGCACGGTGAGCCTCGCCCGACAGCCGCTGCGCAAGCCGGACGGCACGAGCAGCGAGCGGGCTGGTCACCCAGCGCGCGCGCCTGGGACGACCACCCGACAGCTTGGTTGTGACGCCCTCGATGGCGTAGTGCGTCATGCCATCCAGACGGGTCTCGCTCAGGCAGTCGTACGGCAGGTTCTCCGCTTCCCTCGCGCGCATGCCGGTGAATGCCAGGATGACAAGCTGGCATAGCGCGCGGATCGACGCCACAAGCGACGACACGACGTAAGGGGAGTCTTTGCACCCGAAGTGCACAGCATTCGTTGCGACCGCTGCAGAGACGTCTGGATTCTCGCCGGCGTACACGCGTGCGAGGTAATCCGACAGGATGTCAGCGACGTCCTCAGCGACGCCGAGGTCATGCTCACAGGTCGACAGGAAGTGCTGATAGATCCGCGTCGGGATGACAGGGTATTGTGCGTATTCAGCGCGTTGCGCGAAGCGTTCGAGCAGAGGCTTATGTAGTTGGGCCAGCGGCACACACAGTCCGGTGGTCCCGACGCCCAGACGGTGAAGCTGCACCAGAATCGAATGAAGGCGTTGGGCCTTCCTTTCCATCCCCGCTTGCGCCACATAGTCCAGAACAATGGGGACATTGGACAGCCCCTCGTAGAGCGTAAGCTGCCGTTCGGCGGCAAAGAATGCGAATTCCCTCAGATAAACTGAACGAGCCTGAAGCGTACTGGACGCCGGTACCATATCGGTTGCTTCATGCATCAGAAAGTACATGACCTGCTTCCACTGACGCGTGGTCGCCTCTGAAAGAGCACGGTTCACGCCGTCAGGCAGGTGGCCCCTAAAATGGAGGCCGGTGCTGCGCGGCCCAATCGCGTATGCGCCGATGCCCCAGGCGTCGTCACCAAACAGCGAAACGGCGTTCCCAGCCTTGTCGCGCGTGACGACCGTATCATCCTCGATCCGATACCAGTCGGGGCGCTCTGCGATCGGCGTGATCAGCGTGTTGTTCATGCCACTCCCAGTTCGTAAAGCTGGTCGAGCTTGGCCGACCAGAAAGCGTCCAGATTCCCTTCGATATCAACGTCGTGCTCAATCTGATCGACCAGCGCGGCGTCGCGCTTGCGCAGCTCATCCAGCAGGAAGTCAACGCGCCGCAGCACGGCGCCGAACGATGTGTCGTACTGCTCGATCGAGTCAGCTCGCCCGCTCACGAGCCTGACGCAGTGACGGCAGCTCAGCAGCTTGCGGATGTCGGCGGCGTCGGCGTGCACGCGGTACTGGTCGCAGAAGAGACACCCTTCGGTCGAGCGGCAGTCAGGCTGTACGGTGACTGAAGCCGCGATCGGCGCAGGTTTGTGGAACTCGATGCAGACGCCCACCGCGCTCCTGATGCTGCCCGCCGGGTCGTTGCCGGGCTTCAGCACGGTCTTCTCGACCGAAGCGAGGAACGCGCCCATCTCGGCCTTGTGAGCGGCGTCCGTGCCGTTCGAGTATGAGCGCAGCGCCGTGGCCAACGAGTGGCCCATCAGTCTGGCTGCGACGACAGGGTCGTGGTTGCTCACCGCCCAATCCTGCTTCGCCGCACGCCACTGACGTGCGGTAATGCGCGGTAGCACGATCCCGAGCGTATCGAGTCGACTGTAAAGCTGAGCCAGAAATTGAGTTGGGAGACCCATTGGCCGTCGTCGCTTTGCGTAATGTCCGGCTAGAATGAACAACGCGTCGCAGTCCGCGTTCTGCACCAGATACTCTCGCAACGCCAGGTACGTCTTGAGCTTCGGCATGAAGCCCAGCGAGACGGTGAACGTGACCCCCTTCCCGCCTGCACGGTACTTGATCTCGCGAAACGTCTGACGTACAACCGACGTATCCTGCAGGCTCTCGACAAGCTCCGGGCTCCACTTCATGGCCAGCAGTTGCGCGAGGTTGACGCCCGTTTCGGCGAGGAACAGCGCGGCGAAGCAAAGGGTCGCCATTGAAGCGTGCGAGCGACGGATCGCTGACTGCGCGTCCTCGTTCGCAGCCCTAAGATGTTTAGCCGCAAACGAGGCGATCATCCACGCACGCGCACGAGGATCTTTAGCGCCTGCCGCAGTCATGTGCGTCGCGATTTCCTCCCGCGTGCGCAACCCTCCGGTCTCCAGGTTCCAGCCAAGCAGGTGGCCGTGCAAGTTGTCGTCTTCACGACGGTGGTGTCTGTGCGGAACCAGGCAAAGACTCTCGCCCCGCGCCGTGCTCACGCGCACCGGGTACGGCTTGAAGTCGAGCACCAGGGTGCTGATGCCGGTGAAGAGCGCGTCAGCCCACGCGAGCAGGGCGGCTTGTGCCTCGGTGTCAGGCACAGCAGTCGGCACAGAGGCATCCAGTTGGCGGCGCAGCACCCTCGCGTCGGTGCAGAAGTCGTCGTTTCCGAAAAACTCACGGAGCATCGACAACAGATTACGCTGATCGTGGCCGACGGAATTGCGCTTCAGATTGCCCAGCGAAACCTGTTCGCGTTTCTCGCGGAAGTAGCGATGAACTGCCTCCGCCGTAGCCTTCTCGTCACAGAGCACCTGATGCAAGCCATGTCTGTCTGCCCAATTGACGAAATCAAGCACGACGCGCAGCGCTATCGAGATCGTCGCCGGACGCATCGCGCCAAGGGTCATACGCCCGGAAAGCTGCGTTACCAGCATGCGTACGACCCTGACGCGTTCGATGCTGAAGCTCAGGATATCGAAAGTTCGT
Source organism: Paraburkholderia sp. BGA-UO-ETr-F12 (assembly GCF_059567945.1). NCBI lineage: Bacteria > Pseudomonadati > Pseudomonadota > Betaproteobacteria > Burkholderiales > Burkholderiaceae > Paraburkholderia > Paraburkholderia sp. BGA-UO-ETr-F12. The sequence continues at coordinate 205,502 of NZ_JCAQOZ010000024.1, forward strand.
CGCGCGCGGTGCGAGCTTGACGTGTCACGCCTCAGGTAGCAGATCTGCCCGATATCGGAACGGCTGTTCATGCCTTCCCACTTGAGCAGCGCTCGCTCGGGGTGCAGCAGCATTGTGCCCTCCGCGAGCGGCATGTGCACTTCGTCGTAAAGGCGGTTCATACTGTCACCGCAGTGTCGAGGGTGCGTGTGACCAGCGTCGACAGGTGCGCACCCCAGCTATCCTGAACAGCATCGAACAGCTTACGATTCTCGCGGTAAGCGAGGTAGCGCTCGGTCGTAGATGGTTGTACGTGCCACATCAACTGTCGCAACTGATCGAGCGCCCGCGTGTAGCTCGTCTTGCTCGCTGTCATCGCGTCGACCGTATTGAGCCCAAAGGTCGCTCGCAGGTCGTGGTAGCTGAACTCATACCTGGGGTTGCCGAGCTGCACGCGCATCATGGGCAATAGTTCGTCCCTGATGAACTGGCGAACGGCCTGCCCGGTCTTGACATGGCGGCGCACCTGCGGGCCGGTGCTGAGCGGGCCACGCGACCCGCGGTCCTCGTAGAGCGGCGCACCGCGATGGCTCAGAAAGAGCGGCTGTTCGAAGTGATCGCCGCCGTCTGCCAGTTGGCGACGCTTGCGAGCCCGATCGCTGTGCACATAGATGTAGAGCCGCTCGTAGAAACCGCGCGGCAGGTGCAACACGCCCTTGACATCGCCCTTCGTGTCGATACCCGTACCCAGCCCGCAGGCGAGACGTATGTCGCCGCCGTGAAACTCGCCCGGCTTGCGCATTACGTGTTTCGCACGCACGGTCAGTACCGTCTGGATGCGAGCGCCAGTCAACAGCGCGAACAGATGAACGAGCGTCATCTCGGAATTGCCGAGAGTGGCTAACGATTCGAGCAGCACCGACTGCTCGGATGAGGGGAGCGGGCGCAGGCGACCGCCGTCCTGAATGTGATCGTCCCACGGGTCATCTGCGCGCCGGCCACTGATCGACAGGTCGGTGGCCTTGACCTCGATCGTGCTGCTGAAGCCCTTCTGGTCCCTGAACTCGATGAAACGGCCAGATTCGACCCACGGCGCGTTCGCAGGCTTGAAGCCCGCTTCTGCCATGAGCCAGCGATAGAAGCGCACCACGGCGCCCATACGGCGCCTGGCAACACCCGGAGAAAGTTCACCAGCCTGCACGGCCAGCCTGATCGAGGCGCTGTAGCGGTAGGTTGGGCGTTGCCGCTTGTTCGCGGGGAACGTCAGCCAGTCGACGCCTTCGTCATCCAGGTAACGACGGAATGCCACCAGGTCGTCAGCGATGCTGGCGAACGTCAGCATGTTGGGCGAGGACTTCGACTCCATCATATCGATGAGCCAGAGGTTCGCCTCAGCCCACGGCGCGCCGTCCGCGAGCCGGACAACGGGAAAAAGAGGGAAGCTACCTGCGATCCACCGAGGACGGGCGTCGCGCCGCTTGCCGGTGTCGGGGTCTGCGAGCGGGACCGTGTGATAGATGGTGCCGCCCTTGGGCGTGGTGATGCTGATCGCCGCCGCACCTGGAGTGTCGCGGTTAGCGACCTCGGTCAGTGCCAGTTGCCGGATGGTGGTTCGTCTTGCCGTCATCGCCGAGATCCTCGCGCCGTGTTCGTGTTGATGGCCGTTTTAAAGCAGCCTGAGAGTATCGGGAAATCGCTCTTGGCTTGCGCATACGTCGTGACTGTTCACGAGGATGATTTCGTTCGCTTCACGGCCCGTTATCTGGTCGGCGTGGCGCAGGCGGACCAGATGTTTGGTGTGTGCGCGCTTGTCGTCGGCGCGTACGCGGGTCTGACAGACCATGAAGGGCTGAAAACCTTCCTTGCGCAGGCCGTCCAGTACGTCGCTGGTTGGAATGTAGGTGTACCGTTCCGAGCGGCTTTCGTGCGCAGACTGCGCGAAGATCGACGGCGCAACTTCTGCAATCTCGTCATTCGTCAGCGGGTGATCGGAACGTGTGCCAACTGCGTTGCGGCTGAAGCGGCTTGTGAGGTAAGTGGTGTCCATGCTGTTCTCCAAAGTCGGAATCAGCCCCAGCCCGCAGGCCGGGGCTGGCCGGTTAGTCGATGGCGCGGAGGATGTTGGCGGCTTCCACGTGCTGGGCCGCATGGGCGCGCAGTGCGTGGTAGTGCTCAATGATGCGGTCGTCACCGCACAGTTCAGCCAGGTGGCAGAGCGCGAAGAGCGTGACGACGATGCCGAACGCGTCGGCGCCCATCATGTCGTTGTAACCGTTCATGTGCCACCGGACATGCAGCCGCCCGCATTGCTCGGGAGCCATGTAAAAGCCGCCGTTCGAGAGCTGGAAGAAGGTCCACGAACCACCGTCGTAAGCGCTGGCGAGACGGCGCGCCCACTCGTACACGAGCGTCTCGCCACGCAGGTAGTGGGAGCCGAGGTAGTGCGGCAGGAAGTTGAGGCGCAGTTCGTCGGGCACAACAGACGAGGTGATCGCGTCAACAGAAGTTGCTTGAGTCATCGGTTTTTCTCCGGTTAGTGACCGAAAACAGTTCGGCCTCAGTTCTTAGTATAGGGCACATTGCCCTATTAACAAGGCGATTTACTGGATTGTTCTGAATTTGTTTTAATCGAATCCGCTTGTTGATTATTAATTAATATGGATCGCCATCTTTATGTATAGGGCAATATGCCCTATCATGGTTGTGAGGCCGGAGCTACTTCTGGTCACTAACCGGAGAAAAACCGATGGAAGCAAATGAACAAAAGGCAGTCGTGGCAGGCAGCAGCGTCCCGAACATGCTGGAAACCAGCTTCGGTAACGATGCGCAGATTGAATACGTCCCGTACGGAAGGCTGTGCCGCTCGCCGCTGAATGTCCGCAAAAAACCACCGACCGGCATTGAGGCGCTGGCCGGGACGATTGCCGGGAAAGGACTGGTTCAGAATCTCGTGGCGCACCCTGTCAAAGGGTCGCGCGCGAAGCAGCCGAAGCTCGGCGTCTGCGCCGGTCAGCGGCGTCTGGCCGCTCTCGATCTGCTGTTCTCGCAGGGAAAAATCACCAAGGACTTCCAGGTGCCGGTGCTGATCGTGAGTGAGGGCGAAGCCGTCGCCGCATCGCTGATCGAGAATCGCGCGCGGGAGGACATGCATATTGCTGATGAAAGCGTCGCGTTCCGGCTGCTGGTCGAGGAGGGCAAAAGCGTGGCTCACGTGGCCGCGTTTTTTGGGACCTCCGAGGTTGCCGTACGGCGAAGCCTGAAACTGGCGAGCCTGTCGTCAGCGCTGCTGGAAGCGTTCCGCAACGACCAGTTGGATTTTGAGCAGGCCGCGACGCTTGCGCTGGCCGACGACCACGAAACGCAGGAGCGGGTGTGGGCTGATGCGCGCGCGCCGTGGCAGCGCACACCGCGCGAGCTACGCGCAGCCATCACCACCAACGAAATCGACGCAAGCCGCAGCCATCTGGCGAAGTTCGTCGGAATCGAGGTCTATGAGGCGGCAGGGGGACACGTGCGCCGGGACCTTTTCAGCGATGCGGCGAACGCCGGGTTTATCGCTGATCCGGACCTGCTGCACAGGCTGGCGACGGAGCGTCTTGTCGTGGCCTCACAGGAGACTGGGCGCGAGGGCTGGTCGTGGATCGAGACCAGGACGCGCCGCGACTATAACGAGATGGTCGGCTTTGCACGTCTGCACTCGGTGTCGCGCGAACCGACGCCCGACGAGCAGGCGGCGCTCGATGCACTGATCGTGAAACGTGACGCCGCAACCGACGCGCTGAATGCGTATTACGATACGGACGGCGAGCCGGACGAGGACGAACAGGAGCGCCTGGAGGACGCCGCCAACGCCGCGAGTGATGCGGTCGACCTCTATGGTGAGCGGTTCGAAACGTTCGATGTCGACGACATGAAGCGGGCCGGTGCGTTTGTCGTGATCGACAGTGACGGGCAACTGTCGGTCGAGCGCGGCCTGATTCGCCGTGAGGACGCGAAGAAGTTCGCGGGAGGCGCAAACGCGGTCGCAGGTGCCGCCGTCGGCGTGGCGGCACCGAAGAAAGCCAAGCCGTTGCACGGCGAAAAACTCTGCCGCCGCCTCACCGCGCATCGCACGGCGGCGATTCAGGCGGAATTGGCGCGGCAACCCAATGCCGCGCTCGCGGTGCTGATGAGCCGGATGATTCCGGTCGTGTTCGAGGATGTGTATGCGCGGGAATTTGCGGAGTACGCGATCCGCATTGAGGCGCATACGTCGCGCGACCGGTTGCTGACCGACGCCGACGACATGGCCGACAGCCTCGCGTGGAAGGAGATTGAGGGGGAGCGCGGGAAGTGGGCGCGCATGCTGCCGGATCGGACGGCAGAACTGCTGCCGTGGCTGCTGGCGCAGGAGTCGGACATTACGTCGAACCTGTTTGCATTCTGCGTCGCGGCCACGCTCGATGGCACCAGTGATGCTGATCGCGCGCACCCGGTGAACGAACTGGCCGACCTGCTCAATGTTGACCTGTCGTATTACTGGAAGCCGACGCGGGCGAGCTACTTCGATCACGTATCGAAGGCCCGCATTGTGGACGTGGTCGCAGCGGCTGTCTCGCCGGAAGCGGCGGCGGACCTGCAGGGCATGAAAAAGGGCGACGCTGCAGCGGCGGCAGAACTGCGGATGGCCGACAGTGGCTGGTTGCCCGAGGTGCTGGCGAACCGTGAGACACCCGAGCGCCGGTCATACGGCCGTATCAACGCGGATGATGTTGCGGAAGACGCAGACGAAGGCGACGGGGACGGTGAAGGCGACGAAGCGGAAGCCACGGAGGAAGCACCGCAGGACGCATAATCACGTCATGTCATGAAACGAAGCCCGGGTCACGCGCCCGGGCCATGTGTCGCCTTCCTTCCTGGCCGCCGTTCGCACGACCCCTGCCAGATGTACGGTCAAAAAAGGAGCCGGGACCGCCAAGTAACGGGCAGGCCCAGCTCAACCAACACACGCCGAGCGGATCGGACGACCAGCCGGCTATCCTCATAACGGCATGCCAGGCGAAAGCCTGAACGCCCCTTTGCTGCCAGCAATTTACTGCGCTTCGCGACCACCGGGCGGATTGGCGCGCGCCTGCGCGCCCGCATCGAGGCCCACGGGGACCCGCGCCAGCAGGCGTGGGGAGCGGGCCGACCCGGCGCGTAGCGGCGGGGCGATGCGGTCAGGCCTTCGGTTTCTGAGGGTATTTGCGCTTCAATTCTTCAATGTCCGCACTGGTCACTTTGGGCTGGTCGTACTGTTGCGCGTACAACTTGTTCAACTGGATCTTGGGCATGGTCGGGTTTTCCGCCCGTAGTTGCTCCATCGTTTTGCGGCCCTTGCGGCTTTGGCCACCGTCTGCGGTTTGAGCCTGGACGTTGACCGGAGACCGGGCGCTGTCGTCGTGTGCGGGCGTGTTTATGGCGTGCGATGAAGGGATGCCAGGAGTACTACCGGTGGTGGCGGTCGCGCTGCGTTTTTTCCGGATGCGATAGAGCGCAGACTTGAGACCGGTGATGCGAAAGGTAAAGCCCTCGGCTTGCAGTTCGCGCAGGATCGAGGCGAGCGACAGGCCGCTATTCAGCGCCTGCTCGATGACGGGGAAGTAGGCGTTGAGGCGGGCGGTCTGGGAGCGTTCGTGCGCGTGGTCGTGTAATTTTCCCACGCGGCGCGCAAAATCGTCGAGAGCCATGCGAATTGCATCCTTTGTGAAGTCCAGTTGCATCCTCAATCGGGGAAGTGCATCCTATCCGCATTCTAGCTGCCGTCGTGGTGGTGTTCAACCGAAGCCGCTGTGCATCTTTGGCGTGATACCTGTTGATTCCGATGCCGGAGCGAGGCACGTCGGATATGTTTACACAATGCTACGCATTGCATAAAATATCTCGTGCCAAAGGGGCGCGCCCCTTTGAAACCCCCGCGGCTATTGCCGCGCGGAAACGCCGTCGGGCCTTCTGGCGCCGACTTCCAGAAGGCGGTCGCCGGGACGAGGAGCGATGGCGGAATTCAATGTGCGCGTCGCGTTTCGCGGCGAACTAATCCCGGTGCTGCGCATCGCCGTCGCGGTTGCCGAAGGGCATGCACGGTTGACGGCGGCGATGGACGACGAGCTCGCCATCGTGGATTTCGACCAGGACCCGGAAGAAGGCGAGGTGTGGATCGATCTTTTCAGCGACGCCGGCCAATGGCTGCTACATGAGTGCGCCCGCTTTCATCGTGCGGATGCCGGCGAGGCGTTGAGGCGTTACTTCACTGTAAGTGCGGAAGTAGCCAAGGTCTGTCTGGCCCGCGCCAACGTGGCGAGGCTCTACGCAGAACATTGCGCGATCGTGGAAGAGTGGACAAAGAGGAATCAAGCCGATGCCCCGAGCGAAGACTAATGGCGGCGCCGGGCTGGGCAAGCCGATCGCGTTCCGGTTATCGGATGCCGATCGTGCGGCCTATCTCGAAAAGGTTGCGGCCTCCGGGCTGAGCCAGTCGGAATTCTTTCGTCAGGCGGTGCTGACCAACCGCACGCAGATCGTCGCGCGGCCGAAGGCGAGCACCGACCGTAAGCGCCTGCTGTACGTGTTCAACAAGACGAGCAACAACCTGAACCAGATCGCGCACCGGGCGAACTCCGAACATGTACGCGGCAAGCTGTCCGAGGTGACGTATGCGCAGCTGCTTGACCAGTTGCAGATGATCTCGCGATACCTGAAAGCGACGCTGGGCAAGGTCGACTGACATGGAGACGCCATGACGGAGATGCAGAAGGCGATTGCCGCAGTGGTCGAGCTTGAAACACGGCTGCACGACGAACTCCCCGGTGCCGGGCCGGGCCCCGGGGAGGGGGCATTAAGCCGGGCGCACTGCGACGCGGCGCGTGCGCAGGTCGTGGCCGCACGGCATCTCCTGTATGCAAACTCGTATTTCGAGCTTGAGCGACGCATTGCACAGGTCGAGCTGTGGCTCGCCGCGCGCGCGGACCCGGAGGCCGACTCATGCTGATTCGCGTGCGTGGCCACCACGACGGCATCAAGGCTTATCTGGAGAAGGGCCAGAAGCAGGACCGCGAGTTCGAACGCGACGAGATGGACGAGCGGGTGATTCTCGCCGGGGATCTCGACCTGACGAACGATCTGATCCAGTCGATCGACACCGATGCCGAGCGGTACCTGCACATCACCCTGTCGTTCAAGGAAGATGAAATGTCGCGGGAGACGCTGGGGGCGATCGTGCGCGACTTCGAGGCGTTTGCCTTTTCCGCCTACCGGCCCGACGAATACAACTTTTACGCCGAGGCGCACGTGCCGAGGCTGAAAAGCTACGCCGACCGCAAGAGCGGCGAGCCGGTCGAACGCAAGGTGCACGTCCATATCGTGGTGCCGGCTCTCAATCTGCTGACCGGGCGACGCATGGAACCGTTCGGCAAGGTTGACCAGCAGACGCGCTTTCTTGAGGCGTTCCAGGAGCACACGAACGCGAAATACGGCCTTGCTAGCCCGCGCGATAACCGGCGTGTCGAGTTCACCGATGCGTCCGAGATGATCAGCCGCTACAAGGGTGATGCGTTCGCGGGCGCGAACCGGGATCTGAAGGCGTCGATCCTCGAAGCGATGATGGCGCGCGGCGTCACGCGGTACGAAGACTTTCAGTCGCTGGTGGCCGGGTACGGTGAGACACGCACGCGTAACGCGGGGCGGGGCGCCGAGTACGAGAACGTCAAGCCGCACGGCGCGGCAAAGGGCGTCAATCTGAAGGAGTACGTGTTCTCGCGCGAGTTCATCGAGCTTGACGCGGACGCGAAGCGCGCCGCACTCGCATCGGGCATCCACCCGGAGTACATCGAACCCGGCGTGCCACACGAGACGCCGGCAGCCTATCTCGATCTGCTGAACGAGTGGCACGCGGTGCGTGCGCGGGAAATCAAGTATCTGAACAGCGGCAGCCCTTTTTACGAGACCTACCGGAACGCAACGCCCGACGAGCAGCGACGCCTGCTTGCACACCGTGAGACGCGTTTCTATCAACGCACTGGAGGACAGGATGAACGCGGAATCGAAGAACGTAGCGAACGACGCAGCGGCCGGGGACCCGGAAACTGGCGAGATTGGCGGGGGCCTGGAAGAACTCGCGGCCACGAACGAGCACGGGAGCCAGGCCGAGGTGGGCCGGAGCGCGGGCAAACCGACTGGGAAGCGCTCGAACGCGAACACGAAGAAATCACCCGGCGGTGGCGAGCCGGAGCGGATCGTGACTTTGACGCTCGCTTCGATCGATCCGTCGCGGCGACCCAATCCTTCGACCGTGTGCGAGGTGTGCCCGGCAGCCGTCTGGATGGCGACGCCGCGCGACGTCAAATGCTTCTGCCGCCTGATGCATTACTGGAGCTGGGAAACCAGCAAGCCGAACGAGTTGACGCATTGCGATGGTCTGGCGATCGCGAGCGAGAAGGAGGACTGACAGGGGAGGGCGATACGCCTAGCTGGCGGACCATCGCGACGCGGATGTACGCGGCGTATCAGCAGGCTGATCCAGTCGAGCGCGCGAGACTTGCCGCGACCAGCGCGGAGAAGTTCGGGCGCAAGACCTTCGGAATGAACCGTGCGCTCGGCGGTGGCAGGATGCCACGAGAGTTCAAACAGGACCGGTCCCCTCGCAGTATTTCGGATATCCAGTCATTCGACGCAATCGCGTCGATGCCGTTCGAATCGGTGCCGTTGGCCAATGCAGGCAGTGAGCCGATCCCCTTGCCAGGCATCGACGCGTTCGAACGGGATCTGTACGCATTCGATGCCGGCGACGGGTTGTCCGATGCCTATGGTCAACCGCCCGGAGCGATGCACGCGCCGCGCAACTGGCCAGATGCAGGCAGACCTGCGGGACAGTCGTTCAATGCTCGCGCGAGAGCATCGACCGGACGCGAAGCCGATACGGTGTGCGACCAGCTCGCGCGCAATCTGGTCGAAATGAGATCCGTTCGGGCAGACCGCGAGCGGGACGAGTTTGCGGAGATCCGCGCGACGCTCGATGCGAGCCGGCTGCTCGCAGCCCTTGCCCACTCACACGGTCTGATCGTCGAGAAATACCAGATCGGCAAGGGTCGCGACGGGGCCGACCGGATCAAGGCGGGCTCGCGCAATCTCAATGTATCCGACTTCCTGACGAAGGAAATGAATCTGTCGTGGACCGACGCGGCGCAGTTGCTGCGCGACGCCTATCGCGCTCAAACGGGACGGGATCCGGCGCATGCGCCGCGGCGCACGCCGGAGCGTGATCTGTGGGCGGAGTTTCAGGCGTGGCGCGCGGTGTGGCGCGATGCGCTGCGCGGTGAGTGGAACGCGCAGGGACCGCACGAAAAGCAAAGGTGGACGGCCATCAAATCGGCGTTTTACGCGAAACGCAGCGCGATCGCTGACCGCACAGATCTGTCTCCGGCGCAGCGCAAGGAGGCTCTCTCAGCGGCTCGCGTCGAGCGCTTCGAGGCCGAAGCTGCGTTGCGGGAACGAGTCGCCCGCGAGCGCGACGCGTTGAAGGGCGCCGCCCGGCGGCCGTTGACCGACCAGTATCGCGACTTTCTGCAGGAACGCGCGCAGGCGGGCGACGCGCGGGCGTTACGCGAACTCCGTCGGATGCAGCGGCTCCGGTCGGAACTCGCGAGGGCAGCAGACGAGACAGGCGCGGTTGTGTTCCGCCCGGCGGATGCTGGCGAGCCGAACGAAATCATCTATCGTGGACCGTCGATCACTTATGAAGTGCTCGTCAATGGCAACGTGGATTACCGCAAGGACGGCGCCGCGCTGTTCGTCGACGAAGGGCGAACGCTGCGCCTGTGGGATCAGGAGCGTGACGCGCTGGAAATCGCGCTGCGGTTCGCGCAGCAAAAGTTTGGCTCGTCGCTGGCGCTCACCGGTCCGGAGGCGTTTCAGGCGGCCGCCGCGCGCGTGGCGGCGGAAACCCGGATGCATGTCGAGTTTGCCGATCCCGAGCTAGAGCGCATCCGGCAGATCCGGCGCGCGGAGCTCGATGCCGAGGGGGCTGAGCGTCGCGCGGCGCAGCGCGATACCGATCGCGAGCGTGAGGCTCAGGAGCGTAAACGGCTGCGCGATATACTGCGCGCGCCGGATCCAGAAGCGGGCGGGGCCGCCGCCGGACCTGGCAATGACGATCGCGAGGACCCCGACGTTCCAGATGGTCCGGATGTTCCGGACCGCGGGCCTGATATCGACAGATAAGGAGGAAACAAACCATGACGCGGTATGGCATCGTCAGGCGGGCAGAGATCGCACGGGAAGTCATCTTCAGCGGGACGCCGTCGCAGGTCGTGAACCTGCCGGCGTTCATCAGGGGGCTCGTCGTGGCGGCGTTGATCGTCGTCGGCTACGTGTTCGCGCTGAACCGCTGGCCGGTTCCGTGGTTTGCGCCGGCGCTTGCGCTGCTGCTCGTCGGTCTTGGCGTGGTGCTGGTGTACCTGCAAACGGCCTTTACCGAATTCATCATCGACACCGAGCGCATCACCTGCCGGCAGGGCATCCTGAACCGCCGTGTGTCGAGCATCGAGCTGTTCCGGATCCAGGATGTCACGTCCGTACATCCGTGGTGGCAGCGCCTGTTCGGGATCGGCGCGGTGGTGGTCATGACGAGCGACTCCAATAATCCGGTCTGGCGTCTGCCGGGCATGACGCACGCCGAGCAGCTGCGCGACGAGCTCAACCGGGCCGCCATTGCGCTGCGCGACCTCAAGGGCGTTCGCGAAGTGAACATGGGGCGCGTCTGACGGGGCCTCGTGAGCAGCGCTCCTTTGCGATAACGTTTTAACTTTCCGAGGGTCCAGTGTGCATGTCTGACAACGTTCAGGTGGTGAACTACTGCACGCACGCGATTGAAGACATGCGTGCTTTCTCAAAAAACGCGGCCGCACTGATGCCCATCAGTGCGCGCCGGGTCCGCGTTCTTTCGGACATGCTGGCCAAGGCCACGAAGTTCCTTCTTCCGAACTGTGCGGAACTGGTCGATCCATGTAGCCTGAACGACGCTCATCTGGACCTGCTGCGCCTTCCCTATCCCGTCACCGTGTTTGAGGCACCGTGGATGAAGGAGTCCGACGGGATGGTGCTGAATGGCGAAGTCGAATCGCCGTCTACGCGACGCATCGCGCTTTGCTGGGAACTGTCGGATGACTTCGAGCCGTTCGCGCAGCTCAACGAGACGGTCCGGTCGGTTTTTCCGGACGGCGGAGTCTTCATTTACCCGATCAGCTACTCGGACGAACTGCGATGCTGGAACCCGGGTTTGGGAGGCCAGTTCGTCCCACGCGACTACAGGTGCGGTCCGAACTTTGAGGATCTGCCGGCGTCGACGATCGTGCATGACGCACTGCGAAGCGCCGGACAGTTCAATGAGAAAGGCTTCAAATTCCGGTCCGAGCCCTTTGTGCTGCTCGATGAGCCGTTCAATCAACTGGTCGAGCGCAAGGGCAATGACGTGCCGACCGGTCTGTCGCATGTTATTTACGACAGCAACGACGAAGTGACCATGACGGTGCAGGCGTGCGCGGTGCTCAACTGCGCCAATGTCGAAACGGTCGATGTTGCGCCGAGTAAGGGCGCCAATGCGAAAAGGGCTGCGACGAACAAGCCGCCGTTCTTCACCTATAAAGTGCTGCAACTGTCGCCCGGGAAGTCAGGTTCGAAAGGCAGTGAAGGGACCCATGCCGGGCCGCGCACCCATCTGCGCCGGGGACACATCAGACGGCTGGCGAACCGGACAACATGGGTGCGTGCCGCGCTGATCAATCCGGGCAGTGAACGCGGCGCCGTGATGAAAGATTACGAAATTGCGAAAACCGTTTAGCGGTCACATATCCACGGCCACGGTAAGGCGTCGGGCTTCACTGATTGGACCGCGCACGGCGCGCCCAACCGAGAACTAGCTTTTCGTCGGGGATATCGTTGAGTTCGCGATCCGTATTAGACTTGCCAGGTGAGATAGCCCACGACTGGGTAATCAACGGCGTCCGAGGCGCTTAGGCATGCTCAAAAGAATCACAGTGATCAAAGGGGTCGGTCCGTACGTGAACTGTGCCGCGGGTCCGGTTGAGTTCCGCAAGACCGCGCTGGTTTTCGGGTACAACTCGTACGGGAAAAGTACGCTGTGTGAGGTGCTTCGCTCGCTTGAGACGGGAGACACCAGTGATGTCAGCGTTCGCGGAACCATTCCCGGGCCGGTTGCCCAGCAGGTCACCATTACTTTCGCGGAAGACGGCAAGGGCGAGGCTCCTCTCGTTCTGAAAGACGCACAGTGGATTCCGGTGACGCCGAGTCCATTCAAGCTTCAAGTCTTTGACTCGGCGTTTGTCTCGCGGAATCTGTTTACTGGCAGCCGCCTGGAGCGAAGTAACAAGGAGGCGCTTAGCCGGTTCGTATTGGGTGAACAAGGCGTCAAGCAAGCGAACGAACTTGCCGATATGCGCAAGCGCTGGGCGGCGACCAGGTCTGCGTGGCGAAAGCTGCAGACACAGCTGCAGGGTGTGGGTGATGTCGACGAATTCGTGAAGCTGGAAGTCAAGCAGGGCGAAGACGAGATCAAGGCGGAGCTTCGGCCCTTGGTCGTCGCGCTAGACCAGGCAAGGAAGAACCTCGCGGCAGTCCAGCAGATTCAAGGTAGGCCGCTTCTCTCCGACCTTGGCGCGCCAGCTGGCGACCCGGCCGCGATGGAACGCCTGAATACAACCCTCCAGAAAACGCTACAGAGCACACATGATGCTGCTCGCGCGCGCCTCGAGCAGCATGTCGCCGATCATATGGGAGGCCATAGGTCTGGCACTGACTGGATCCGGCAGGGCTTAGACTACATCTCCGGTCCACTATGTCCGTTCTGTGAGCAGCCGCTTGAGCATGCCCGCGAGGGGTTACTCGCCGCGTACAAACAGTTCTTCGACGAGGCCTTCAATCGACAAACTACAGCCGTTTTTGACGAACTCGATGCCTTCGAGAAGTCAGTTCATTTATGGACCGCCGCTGCATATGAGTTAGGACTTCAGAAAAACGCACTGGTTCTGTCGGAGTACCGCGAGCTTGAAGACGATGAAATATTCAAAGGCGTCCGCGCTCGGTTCGACGAACTTGGAGGGCACGTTGCTGACACGGGCACTGACGAGAAACGTGCTTTACAACATCTCCTCGAAGCCGCAACTGCGGCGATTGCGCGTAAGCGAGCCGCGGTGTACGAACCAGTTGCCCCGTTGGAATTTGCTGAGTACCGGCGGACCCATGAGTTAGCAGTCGCGGCAGTCAAGGCATTCAACGATCACTGTGCAATGCTCAACGGGACTCTCCTGACGTTCAAGAAGAAATCCGACAAGGCGACGCTCGAAGCGGAAGTGGCCCGGTTGAACAGTGACGTGCAAGTCAAAGAACTGCAGCTCCGACGCGTGACTAGCGCCGTCACTTGCGACGAGTACAGGACGGCAAAAGACCTCGATGTCGAACTCGAAGGCGCTATCCGGCAAGCGGAGGAGGAGCTGACCAAGGAATAGTCGGCCTATCTGCAGAAGTTCTTCGAACGCATCAACTTCTACTTCACAAAGTTCGGCAGCCATCACTTCACAATTGGTATTGACGAGAAGTTGGACATGCAGGGCTACCAGCCCGTCCTGTCGCTCGTCGTCAAATACCACGGCGTCGTTATCGAGCCGCAGAATCTTGGTGCGGTTTTCAGCGAGTCCGACCGGCGCGCACTTGCGCTGTCGATTTTTTGGGCAAAGTTATCGGTGCTGTCAGAGGCAGACCGCGCTTTGACGATTGCTGTACTCGACGACCCGGTCACCAGTTTTGACGACAACCGTATCTCGGCGGCGGTCATGCTGATGCGGATGGAAGCGACCACGCTCCGCCAGCTTATCGTCTTCACGCACTACCACGCGTTCGCACGCCACTGGCTTGACGTGGAGCGTGTGGGCGGAACGATGAGCTTCCATAAGCTCACGCGAAACGATGTTACGTCGGGCTTGATCGATGGCGACCCGACCGAGTTTCTTCATTCAGAGCAGCAAAAGCTGTACCGGAAATTCGTGGATTTCATCGAGGGAAGGACACAAGAACCTGTTGGCGTAGACCTCCGTGTGTATCTCGAAAATGAAATAAGGGATCGCTATCGGCAACAGATTACTGCGGGTGGCATGCAATACGCGCAGCTGTCGGAAGTCATTGACTTCCTGCGTGCGACAGGAGCCATTTCAAACGAAGTAGCCAGGACGGCTCACTTCTATCGAGAGGATCTTAACGGACCTCATCACGTGCTTGCTGCACGGGGCCGAGAGGATTGGGCCTCCCACGCCCGGTTGATGCTTGAGTTCATCTACACGGACCTGTGAACTGGCGCATCCCTACCGCAATCCGGGACTGCTATAGTTTGCGCATTACGTCCACCGCTTTCCGCTCATGCGCGTCGGTCGCCCTGTCAAACCGCTGCCGCAGGCAGTCTGTGACTACTGCGGCACCAAAGCCGCGCTGGTTCGGGCCGATGACGATACCTATCCGTATCGCGAAGATCACGGACCACTCTGGCTATGTGCATCGTGCGAGGCGTGGATCGGCGTGTTCGCGCGCAGCAAGCACCACGTGCCGCTCGGACGCCTGGCCAATGGCGAACTGAGGAACTGGAAGGCCAGGCTGCACGACGCGCTCGAGCCGCTCGCAGCGGCCAAGGTGCGTCGCGATGGCTGCAACCTCTTCGAGGCACGAGCCCGGGGGATGAGGTGGCTGGCTGACGAGATGGGGCTTGACGACAAGCACGGCAACATTCACCAGCTGGATGTCGAGCAATGCAAAATAGCGATCGGCATTATCGAACAGTTCGTGTGTCGGCGCGCATTGCCTGCGCCATTGCGACGCGATGACGTCGGCCCCGATCCCTTTGATCTCGACGACAACTAATGCACGGCACGGAGGAACACATGGCGGCATCGTTTGACGAAGCCCTGGAGGCGGTTATGTTCCTGCAGCAGAGCGAGCGCCTCCTGATCGGCCGGGGCGCCGATCTTGAGCAGATGGACTGGGTCGCAGGCAGTATCGACGCCGTGGATCTCCTGGTATGCAACCAGGATCCCGAACTCGAACGGGAGCTCTGCAAGCGTGTGTCAGCGTTCAAGGCGGGTGAATCACAGACAGCGATGATGATGCTCACGAGCAATCGTACGGCGATAGTGATCGTCATGGTGCTGGGCCCGAAATCGGTCGACAGCGTCGCTGATCTCATGCAGCGGTGCGCGGAACAGCTGGCCAGCCACTATGTTTCGGGGTATCTCGCGCGCAAGGGGGAAGAATGGAAGAGGCCGTTAGCCCGCGTGCTCTCATATCGCCGGCGGTCACCCGCGGGTTAGCTGTCTGTAATGTATTCAGGAAACGGTCCTTTCCGTAGGAGAGCCTCGGAAAGTGTTGTGCGTCCGTTCACCGGGAGTGACTATGCCGATTCAATACTTCACCGGACTATCGGCATTCACCGAACTGCCCAACCATCTGCAAAAGATGGTCGCGAAGATCGAGGACCGAGCCGGTTTGGGCATAGAGGTGGAACGGTCGAGCAATCGAACCATGGCGTGCGAGTTCCGCAAGGGGAAGGCGGTTATCCGCGTCCCGGCCGCCGGACCTTTGCGCAAGGCATCGGTGTTCCATGAGCTTTTGCACCTGAAACGGTATTTTGTCGATGGCGTGCCGAAACTTGTCTACTGCGATGATGATCACGAATTCGAGGACGAGAACGACGCGCGGACTCCAGAACAATTTCAATGCCTTGATAACCAGATCGAGCACCTGTTCATCGTGCCCACGGAATTGACGCGGTACAGGAAAGAACGCAGCTATTGGGAAGAGCGAATGGATAAGTCTCTCGATTTGATGCGTGCCCCTTGCGATGTACTTCTCGCCTGGGAATTCATCCATCGGGTCCTGAACGGCGGCACCCTGTCGGATAAGGTCCAGGCACTCGTCGAGCCCCTCGGTCTGATCGGACTCTGCGATCGTTTCCACCAGGCCGTCGATGAGTCAAAGGAGACCGCGACCCGGTGCATCTTTGACGAATTCGCGCCGGAGAAGATGCCGCGGGCCTGCCTGGACTACTTCGCGCGACCGCAGGAGGTTCCGCTTGCCCGCTGATCTGGCGACCTGACGCGTCAAACTCGATCCAGGGCGATTACGGTGCGCGTGCCGGACCATTCTCAAACCAGCTCACTATGACGCATGGTTGAGGTCTACTCCACCCTGAGATCAGGTACGCTTGTCAGCGTCGCTGGGTTCAGGCCCATTGGCCCGTTCTGGAAAAATACACGCGCGCGCGATCCTGACGGTAATAAGGATTTCGGTGCATAGTTTCGAGAACCCTATGCACCTCCCGGTGCCGGGCAACGCATTCAGTCAGTCAACGCCACCTGCGCCGACACCTTGCCGGGCAACTGCGGCGGGATGCGCGCGATGCCCCACGCGGTGAGCAGCGCGTCAAAGGACGGCGTGCCAGCCTCCCTGGCCGCAGGCAGCCGGTGACCGGTCATCTTGTACTGGACACGCTCGTTCGCCCGCGCGCCGGGACGCCTGATCCGTTCGAACACGCCGTGCCGCACACCGTACTGGATCGCATCGGACGCGTCGCGCGAATTCATGATGCCGGCAGCGGCGATGTGCGCGACGGTAACGGGCTGGGGCTGTTCACGCAGATACGCGATTAGCTGTTCTGCATGGCGATAGCTTTTCATGTGTCGTTGATTCCTGCCTGCCTGTGTTGCCCGGGGCGGTTAGTCAAGATCGAACAGCTGCCGGTCCGCCGGACGGCCCAGCGCCTCGTCCATCATCTGGCGAAATTCCGCCTCGTCCCATTCGCCGCGCTCGACGCGACGCAGCACCGCTTCGCCGACGAGTATGACCTTGCGGTCCCGGTCTGCCTTGCTCTGCTTGTGGGCTTGCCGCCGCACCTTGTCCGCTGCCTTGCGACTTTCCTTCAGTTCCTTGAGTCGCTGATCGGTCGCAGCCAGACGGTCTTTCAGTATGGTCATCAGGTTATCCGGTCATGAGGCTGCTGGCACACCGGAATCGGTATGCGATGGCCATGGGATCCGGGCGCTATTCGCCAGGCGAAGTGCCAAGGGTGCCACAACGCCGCGCGCATCGACAAGTCTTCGTGTGCAACATTAAACCCAACTCAACGCACCAGGAATCAACGAGACGCTACAGACCGGCGAGGTCGAGAATCTTTGCGCCGACCCTGCGGAAGAACGCATCGTCCCGTTCGCCCTGTCCGGTATCGTCCGAGACCCGGTGCTCGATCAGGATGCCACGCTGCTTCATGATCTCGTGTGTGCGGGACTTGCGTTCTAGATACTCTGGTTCGTCCGCGCCCATGGTTTCGATGACAAGGCGATGCAGCTGCCCGGCGTCGCCTGTGGCCGTGACACTGTGGAACGTAAGTTCGAAGTCGGGCCGACACCACAGGCTCGGCCCGTCCAGCTGCTTGACTTCCCGATCGAAGAGCGGCTTCGTCAGCGTCACGTCGACGCCACGGCTTTTCACCCACTCGATCACGCGAAGCAGGCAGTCGAGCGTGCGCCGCTCATACCGGCTGTCCAGCGGCACCGGCTGTTTTGTCGAGTACGCGTGCTGCGCGAAAGCCTCGCGGAACCGCGCCTTACCCTCGCGGTCGCGATCGATAACGGCGAGTACCCAATAAGGGGGCTGCGTGAGCTCCCGGTCACGGCCGCCAGCCCGCATGCCTTTCTCCGGCGTCACAAGCCGCTTGCCGTACCGCGTCTGTTTTACCGCGACGCCATCCTCGATCGAATCGGCGACGAACAGCAGCAGCGCGCTTCGCTCCTTGCTGTCAGGCCAGGGTAGCGCATCGATCTCCGTCATCTTGGCGGAGACATCCAGCCACGGCTTCGTGTTGAGCACGTGGGCCAGCGTCAGCGACGCGTTCATTGCCTCGCCGGCGGCAAACGCGTTGAGCCGGTCCCACGAACTCTGGCCTGACGTGAGCTCGTCGCCGCAGACCGAACTGAACCCGGCGTCGTCCAGCAGTGTGTACATGATGCGTCCGAGCCTTGGCAACCTGCGCCCCTTCCGTCCTGGGCCGCCGCCGGGCGTGTTGCCATTGCGCGGTCCGGCAACGCCGTCGTGCCGGTTATCGAGAAAGTCGAGTGCGTCGCCGATCGGCTTAAGGGGATTGTGCGTGCCGGGCGGTGCGTCATCATCATCCGTTCCGGGCTCGTCGTCGGGGGCGGCACGAAAAGAGGCGAGCGCGCACCGATGCTCTCCATATGCGTGCATGCGCACGAAGTGCCGCGGACCTTCCTCGCGCACGCGGGCTGTCAGCCGCGGCTGTGCGCTGCCGGCGTCACGGCAATCGCATTCCAGCCACTGCCTTACCTGCCGTCCGTCGTGCATCTCCTCGAGCACGGCCGCGACAAGTTCGGCGTCGGCGGCATGCACGTGCTGGCCGGCGCCACAGAATCTTCGCACCGCGGCTTCTTCTTCCGGTGACAGCTGCCGCTTGACCCGGTCTGGTCTGCTTCTGTCGACAAGGCGCATTGGACTTACCCGTGGTGAGAGTTTCGCGCGAGCATGGCGAACCCGCGCAGGGTTTCGAGCGACGCTTCGTAGCCGCGCAGGGCGCCTTGCATCGTGCGGGTAACCGGTGGCGTGGCGATGGACGTTTGCAGTTGCGTCGCGTTGCACGAACGAGGCACGGGTTGCGCGGGCTGAAATGCCAAACGCTCGAACCGGATAATGCGCGTTGCATGGCTGTTCATCCGGACGAGCCCGTCCTCAACCACTGTGCATAACATGTCGTTGATCTGTGCGGTCGACGTGTCGAACCATGCGGCCAGTTCGCCTGCTCGATATCCTCGGCCGGGGCCCATCGACCGCAGCAGTTTTCCTGACGTCAGTTTCATCGTGGTCCACCTTTTTCACGGCATCAGGAAGTGTACTGTCGCCGTCTTCCATTGACTACCCCCGCCATCATGCACGTAGCAGTAGTCATCGCCTGACGTGTGGCGGACAGCAGGTGATGTCATTATCCCTGGCAACGCATCGATGTGAGCATGGCTTTAGCGCTGCGCTGAGCGTGTTCACTCAGGCCAAACACCACCGTCTTTCGTGAATCGAACGTGACGGATGCCATGCGGAATGATATTTCCTTCGCCATCCGTTCGGCGTCCGGTAATCCAAGTGCGAGGCGAAGGGCTGCATTGCCCTGACGCAAGTTCCTGGCAGACTGCCACATATCGATTTCCCGTTTGGCTCCACGTCGTGCGACGGAGCCGTGAATTGGAAAAGAGCGCCGGCATTGAGCCGACGCTGAAAAGGTCCTGACTTCCGAGGGTGACGATGTGTGTCAGGACCTGAGAGAGCGGTTGCGCGTCACGGACCGGATTGAACGTTTCCATACCGGTCGTTGACGCCTTTCTTTGTATCTGGCCCAACACTTTGGCACTGGTTCGTAAAATCACTACGGGCATTCGACGTGCCTGTCTCATCGAAATGGCCGTGGTGAAATTTCACGATGGAAAAGTAGCCGCTCATATAGTTCCTGCAGTCCCCACCAGTATTGCCGCCGTCGATCAGGCCAGCCAGACACAGTACGGCGCCACATGCCGACGTGTTGTCATCTGCGCGCGCCGTGGCCGGCGCAATTGATGCAGCGGCGAAAACCGCCGCTGTTGTCGCAACCGCAAGATATGTTTTCATGATGGATGCGTCCATGTATGCCACGCGTCGTGGCGGTGTGTGTCTCAGCGCGCCAGTATCACAACCGCGCCGACGGCGAGTGCTGTCGACAGCAGCGCCGTGCCGATTCCCCACAACGCCAGTTCGAACCTGTTGAGTGACGGACGCGAGAGCGGCTCGCGCAGGATCTGCCTGATTTCGTCCAGGCTGCGGTCATGGGCGGCGTCATACTGGCGGATTGCAATTTCGCCCAGCAACTGCTCACGCGCCTCGCCAAACTGTCGGGCCTTGTCGAGCACGCCGGCCGAGCTATCCCGAAAGTCAGCCAGAAACTGGTCGGTGCGCGCAGCAAGCCGGAGCATCGCGAGGTCGCTACTGTCCTTGAACTGATCGCCCGCCTGCTGCAGCGCCGTGCGCAGGTCACCGACGTCGCGGCGCAGCAGCGACAGCTCGCCGAGGACCGCGCCGATCAGCTCCTCGCGGATTGAATCGTCCGGTGCACCCATGTCAGTGCACCAGGACCTTGAATACCGCGTCCAGTTCTGTCGTCACACGGCTCGCAAGACGTTTCAGTGCGACCATCTGCCGGATCCACGCCTTCCGCTCTTCCGGCTCGCCCTGCTCGATGGCGTCAGCGTTCATCGCGACGTAGTCCGTGGGATCGTTGCGCAACTCGATGATGGATCTGTCGAAGCCCTTGATTTTCTCGAAGATCGGATTCTCATAAATCACCGCGTCCGTACACAACATGAAGCTCCGGTCGTCTTCATGGGCCTCGAACACCTTCGCGAAGAGCTTTTCGATGTCTCGCTTCGGATCGACCATATTGAACACAACACGGATTCGGGCCGCCGGAACACCAATGTCTTCCGAAAGCGACCGGAGCGTTGCAATCGTGTCGACCTGCTGCTTCATTGCCGGCACTGTCGGAACGACGAACAGGTCGAAATCCTCGTGGGAACCGTCGTAGTTCTGCATCAGGCTCACGAAGTCTTCAGCGTTCGATGCACCGATGTCGACTACGGCGTTCCTGAGCGTCATCAACTGGTCCTGCAGTTCGTCGAACTGGTTGCCGCGCAGCGCAGCCGTCTCAGTGCCGTCGGAATTGATCGATTCGATGGCAATCACTTCGGCATCGTCAAGGCGCGGTGCGAGAAGATGGCGCGCAACCGTGCTTTTGCCAACGTTGCCCGAGAAATTGATGACCGCGATTTTCATGGTGTGTCTCTCCTGTTGATCTATCAGGGCGGCCGCGACGCTGTCGCGGACACGCGTTGCGTTAGGGTTCGAGTTCGAGCGTCGGCGCGTCATGCCCTGTCTCATGCGTTGGCTGATCCGATGTCTGTTCTCGCGGTTCCGATGTCCTGTCCTGCCCGGCGCGCTCACGCTCGATCTGCTCGCGTACCGCCTCAATCGTCGCCTCGCTCACCTGAGGCATCGGCACGTCCAGTGACCGGTTAGCCGCGCGCGCCTCGGCCACGGCGCTTTCGAACTCCCCCATCAGCTTCTCCTGCTGCTGCTCCGGCAGGTTTTTGATCTCGTCACGCAGCACCTCGCGTGCTGCCTGCGCCTTGATCCGCTCGCGTGCCTCATCGAGCGTCGCCTGCTGCTCCTTCGAGTATTTCCACTCGCCCTTCAGAAACCGTTCGCGCGCTTCGGCGATCCGCCGGCGCTCGTCACCTTCGCGTCGTGCGCTGGCAAGCGCTTCGCGCTGCTCACGCGTGGGCAGGCCCGGTACATCAGGCGAGGACACAAGCCACTCGTTGCGCCGGCTCGTGACCGACTTCGGCGCGAGCTCCTTCCCGTTCTTGTCGAACTGCCGCTGCATGGCGGTCACTTCCTTACTGCCGCCCTTCTCCAGTTCGATGCGCTGGCCCACCTGCACGCCGCTCTCGCCGATCGCGCGCTCGAGGTCCAGTCCCCACACGGTGCGCTCATCGTCCTTCGTTCGTACGGTCGCGTAGTAGCTGGCGTTCTGTTTTTCGTCGTGGTTGAAGGGAGCGGGACCGTGCGTCACCAGCACCCCCGCCGTGACGCCAGCCGGAGTTGCCGTGTCCGGTGCGGGTCTGGCCGACGCAGCCGCTGATGGTTGCGCGGCGTTCGTCCGCTCGCCTCCGGGCGCGGCGCTTTCACGCCCCGATGCGACCGTTTTCGTCGGCTCCGGCGCTGCGGGCTGCTTTTGCCCCGCAGCGTTTGCTGCCTCCATTTCATTTGTGCGCGACTTATCCGCATCATTCGATTTCTCGCCTGCTCCAATACGCATCGCCTCGCGCGCGGCGGTCAATACCGCCCGATCGTGCACAGCGGGTTTGAAGCCGCGTGTCGGCACGCCGGCGAGCTCGGCCGCGATCCATGCCTGCCGACGGAATTCCTCGCTGCCCTTGAGCTGCAACTCGCCCCAGTTCTTCGCCTTTGCGACTTCGACCATGTGCACAATCACGTCGCGGTCCTCGCTGGCCGTCGATAGCGAGCGGCCCTTGTCCTCGAAGTGCACCGTTTCGCTTTTGCGATCGAGAAACTTGCCTTCATGCGCCACATACCGGTTACTGACCGACTTCGGCACGTCATAGCCGGTCTTCTCGAAAACCGGTTTCGGGCGGATGGTGTTCTCCGGCTTCTCGCCCTTCTTCCCGAGAGGCTTGCCGGTGCCAGCAGCTGGCTTTACCGCCTCGTCGGTCGCTGTGCTGGTCGATGGGTTGGTCGACGAGTCGCGCTTGAGCAGCTTCTCGACCTTCTCCCGATCGGCCGCGCGGATCTTCTTCAGGCGCTCATCGATCGCGTTATCGACCGGCGTCTCCAGGTTGCCCGGCACGGCACGCGCGTCCGGCTCGTTCGCCGGTGGCGTGACGCGCGCGCGGATGGTCGACGCATCGTCGGCGTTTGCCGCGTCGCGTTCGCGGTAGTCGATCCGGTCGGCGGGAAATTCGATCTCGTTCATACGGTGACTCCTTGCGGTTCAGGTTGGGACGGGGCGACTGAGGTTTGCGCGCCCGCAGTCGATGCGGCGGCAGCAGCCGCGTCTGGCAGAACTTCGCGCAGGTAAGGCATCAACTGGAAGAGCGACGCGCGTATGCTGTGGCGGTTGGTGAAGTGAACAGGCGCAAGCACGCCGATCTCGTGCTCGCGTACGTCGCGCGCTGGACCAGCCGGCTGCCTGGTTGCATCCGCAACTGCGGCGGCCTGCTGCGCACGGCGGGCGGCGTTCTGGGTCTGCCACCATTGCTCGACGTCGATCTTTGGTACGGGCGCGCACAGCTCGCGCGCGACAAACGCGGCGTGTTTCATCTGCGTTTCGTCCGGAAACTTCGGACCGAAACCGAACCAGGCGCGCCTGCGGTTGGTCTTCTCCAGCTTCGCCATCACCCCCTGCAGGTAGGGGCTCTGCCGCACGAGCCGGTCGACAAGATCGGCGTCTTCATAGAAAAACGCCTTCTCGCACAGGATCGGCTCGCACCCCTCCATCGTGATGATCTGTTTGTTGTGCTTCAGCGCCCGCAGCTCCTGCGGCATCATCAACGCCCTGCCGTGGTCCGACTCGCTGGTGCTCGTCGACGAACTCCTGCCGCGACTACGGTTACGCGAGCGCGCCATGTACGTGAAGGTCCCCAGCATCTTCGAGTACTCTTCCGATTCCTTGACCGTGCGCGGCGCATACAGGCTGCGCATCTTGCAGTTGATCGCCAGAGTTTCGGCACCGTGCTTGCCGTACAGCTTCGGATCCTCGATCTGTGACATGCCCTGAAAGATCAGCATCAGTCTGAGGTTGTAGCCAGCAATGAACGGGTTGGCCGTATCGATGATGTCGATCTTGCCGGGCGCTGCAAATTCGTCCAGGATCAGCGCGCACTGGTATTTGAGCGCAGGATTCTCGGCAGGCAGCTCGCGCGTGTTCAGGTCGATCAGCTGCGAGAAAAAAAGATTGACCAGCAGCGCGCCGGCCTTCAGGTCGCCCGGCTTGATGCCCACATAGATCGACATGCGTTTTTTGCGCACGTCGGCCAGATCGAAGTCCGAGCGGCTGGTTGCCGCGTCGACAACCGGATTGCTGAAGACGTTCAGCGGCGCGGTCATCGTCGATACGATGTTCGCGAAGGCTTCCTTCGACTGCGACAGAAAACGGTTCAGCGCGTCGAGACATTCGAACGTGAGCGCCGGCAGCCCGTCAGTCGCGTGAGCGGCATCGGCGCGCGTGCTGACGATCGACGAGATGTGTTCACGGATCGCCCTGCCCTTGCCGGAGGCCTGTCGCAGCACCTCACCAAACGTGCACGGCAGCGAGGGTGTTTCCAGCAGATACAGCACGATCCCGATGAACAGGTTGCGGGCGTTGTCGTTCCAGTACTTCAGGCGCGCGTCGACGTTGGACGGATACAGGTGTTCGCCGATCGTCATCACGTCGCCCACGCGCGCATATGCGGGTCGGCCTGCGATGTATTCGAGCGGGTTGTACGCGTGCGAGCGTCCGTCTTCCGAGAACGGCGCCCACAGATAGGTTTCGTGACCGCATGCCCGCCGATAGCCGGACGTATAGTGGTAGTTCTCTTCCTTGATGTCCTCGACCACGACGGAATCGGGATAGGTGAGAAGATTCGGGATCACGAGCGACGTGCCCTTGCCGGAGCGGGTGCCGGCAGCCGTCATCAGGAAATCCTGGCCGTAATACTTCAGGTATTCGCCCCTGTACTTGCCGACAATGAACGGCGGATACAGATGTTGTGAGGTCGTCATGGTTATTTCTTCTCCAGCAGGCCCGCTTTCACAATGTCGTTACGGGTTGCGAACCGGGCTTCGCCAAACTGCGCGAGGCGCTTGCGGCCCGACACGAGCGCCATCGTGATCACAACCACTGGCAGGCCGGTGATGACCACCGACAGCAGCGTGCACACCTTGAGCGCGCGCACCACCGCAGGCACGTCGCCGTAGGCATGCCAGTAGTCGTACAGCGTGAACACGCCCGCGTTGCCCTCCGGCAGCTTCTGCATCTTCGCGAAAAGCTGGCCGCCGGCGAACTGGCCGAGGAACGCGAAGCCGCACAGGATCAGCAGGAAGACCACGACGGGGATCAGAATTCGAAGCGGTTTTGGCATGGTCGGTCCTCAGTGCGCGGCCGCGTCGATAGCGGCCTGGAATTTCAGATGCGTTGTCATGCGGCCATCTCCTGTTGTTGCAGATGCGCGCTCAGCTCGCGATGCAGGCACATCGCGTCGCGCACGTTGCCGAAGGGTCCGTGGAACTGGTTGCTGCGGGCCGCCGTACAGCGGTCGATCGGCTCCCACAGCAGGTAGCGCCACTCGTCATAGACTGAGTACCGCGCGATCGTCCAGCCCGTCGGGTGGACCAGCGCAAAGTCGCCGGACGGTCGCCATTTGCACTCGCTGTCATCGTTCGCGTCCGCGGCACCGGCAATCGCGGGAACCGGAAGATCTGCCTTCATTGCGGGAACTCCCCGGGTGGATCGGCGGACAGGATCCGCAGGGCGTCGCGCTGCGCGTCGTCCAGCCCAGCGTCGGGGACACCCTCGCAGCCGTACACGATCACTGCGCCGTAGAGCCGCGCCAGCGCGCGGGCCTCTGTGCTCGCAGCAAAGGCTTCATCTGACGGCGAACGCATGCGCAATCGCCCGATCGCCGCCTCGATATCGCTGATCGCGAAGTTCATACACGGTCCTCCCTGCGGACGAGCCAGTGCGCCGTGAAACCGCGCGCCCACGACGCCGCGTAGACAAGGCACAGCGCGAGCACGCCGTACTGATGAGCTCGCCACGCCATGTCGAACCAGAAAGGCTGCGCGGCCAGCCCGAAGATGCAGGCCCAGCGCCGCCAGTGCACACGCCGGTCCTGCGACAGGAAAACGGCGAGCGCACCGCACAGGCCGATCGCGATCTGTTCGATCATCTGCGCCGCGGCATCGGCGCTCATGAGACGCAACCCAGCAGCTGCGCCTTGCCGATCGGGTCGTACCAGATCTCGGCCAGTCGCCTGTTGCGCATGAACAGGACGAGATCCACCGTGACCCGCACCTGGTCCATAATGAATTGCCAGTCGAGCGTCTGGCCGACCGCGCTCTGCTTGACCAGCGTCGCGATGCGCGAATGGGCCGAACGTGCATCGTTGCAATGCACCGTCGTGATGCCGCCGGGTTTGCCCGTGTTCAGCAGCGTCAGGTAGTCCCATGTTTCGTCACCTCGCAGTTCGGCGAGAAAAACACGATCGAACGTCATGCGCAGGGTGGAGCGCACCAGTTCCTTCGCCGGCAGCGTGTCGCTGAAGAACATATGCACGCGGTTCGGGTGATTCGGCAGCGATAGCTCCGGCGTGTCCTCGATCGTGCCAATCCGCTCATCGGACGGCACGAGGTCGGAGAGCGCCTTGTTCAGTGTCGTCTTGCCTGAGTCGGTGCCGCCGGCGAGCGCAATGTTCAACCGATTGGCGACAGCAAGCTCGAGCATGCGCCTGACGTTGCGCTGACCCTGCGCCTCAAGCATCCCGAGCTCGAACGGCTGCAGGTCGAGCCCGGGTGGCATGTCGCGGCGCGGCGAGACGTCGCGATATCCCTCAAACCATCCGTTGGTCTCATACTCATCAGCCGTAAAGCGCACATTCGACGGGATACGGATGGTGATCGAGATGGTGTCCTGCTCGCAGGCCGGCTGCATCAGAACGTGCCCGCGTTGCCCATCGGGCAGCACCACCGGGTGAATGGGCTCCTTCGTCGAGAACTTGCCGCCCTTCATCACCGTCAGGGCGTTCGCGAGCTTGAAACACGCATCGAGCGTGCAGGCCGGTGCGTCGTGTCGTTTCCACCCACCGCCGCCCTTTGTCCAGATCTCACCGGGACGGTTGATCGCAACTTCGGTGAGGCTACCGTCGAAGAAGTTTGAAATGCCCATCTGCTTGAGGAAACTGCGGGCGATCGTGCCCTTCTCGATCACATCAATTACCACTGCACTCATGAGTACTCCTTTGTTGGTTAATGTCACACCCATTCGGCGACCTGCCGGGCACGGTCAACGAGGCGTGGTGCCCGTATCCTGCGGCTCGATCTGCACTGACACGCGATACGGGCGGCGATCATCCGGCACGCTGCTGGCGAGTTCGCGGAGCGTTTGCGCCGGCGATGTGGAAACCACGGTTGCGCTCAGAGGCGCGGCCGGCCGGGTCAATTTCCAGGCCGCACCGCCAATCGCCACTGCGCATAGCCCCGCTGCAAGCAGGACGTGTGATGTGCGTGGCGCAAGGCGGTCGTGAATCGGTGCGGGTTCGGCCGACTGACGGGTAGTTGCGCGTGATTCCGTCGTGTTACTGACCGCATGATTGGCTGGCTCATCGAGTGGCGGCAACGCGCTGTCGCCCCACTCCGAAATCGTCAACCCGATACGCGCCCCGACATTACGCAGCAGGTTGCGTCGCAGCGGCGCTGACATGTCGTCGATCCGGCACCCGTCGAGGGTCATGCAATCCTCGAACGCGTGCTCGTCGGCGATCTGCCGAAGTGGCAAGACATCAGGAACCACACGCGCACGCCGTGCATCGACCCGTTCGGCCAGTTGCCGAACCGTCGTGCCGTAGAAACAGAAACGCAGTGCGTCGCGCAGCTTCGTCTCAAACATGTCGCGATCGAGGCCGTGCAGCGGGAAATCGTCCGGGTAGGTGATCTTCAGGTTCATGGGTCCGTTCCTCATTGCTGCCCGTTCTGGCCAACCGGGCTGCCCTGCGCGTCGACGTTCTCGTACACGCCGGTCAGGTCAATGTCGCGCGCCACAAAGATATTGATGACAGAGCCCTGGTTTGAATAAGCCGTCGGCGGGATGTTGATGGTGTTTCGCAGCGTCTCCGCGGCCACATCCTGCGTGGCGTTCGAACTGTTGGAGAACGTGATCGTCTGGCCTGAGCCAGTCGCCTTGTTCGCCAGCGCCTGGCCGAAGTCGCCAATCAGGCTGACCATCAGTGCGCCCTTGAACCGCAGCCAGAAGTGCTCGTCAACGTAGGCCGGAATGCCTGCGGCACCCAACGGATCGGTAGCCGGCGAGTTCAGTGGAATGTGTACGTCGCCGTCGTCGATCTCGTCCCAGATAGCGCCGATCACGCCCTGCCCCTGGATCACCGCATCACGCTGCTCGCCCTTCGCCATCGCACCCTTGCGAACGAGCAGCGTCGTGCCATCGTCGGACCACACGTCCTGCGCGATCGGGCACCCGATCAGGCCCGGCCGGTCGGTACGGATCGCCGTCGATTGACCACAGCGGATCATCGTGTTGCGACTGAGCAGGTAATGCCTGTTCGGTCGGAACGAGGCCTGCATCGGCTGCAGCTTCGATGGCTGCAACGACTGGTCGATCGCGGAGCCCTTGCCGTCGCCAGCGCCCGCGTCCGCCTTGCTGGTTGAGCTGGGCGCACCGCCTGCACTGCCGCCGCGCAGCGCTGACATGCCCATCGACTTCGCCAGACCTGCCAGACCACCGGCATCGTGGCCGACGGCTCCAGTGCTGCCACTGTCGCTGTCGCCAGCGGCTTCATTCGATGCCAGGGGACCATCTTTGCTCTGGCCGGAATCGTTGTTGCCCTCATTGCCCCTACCCGCGACGAGCACGCTGCCCTGCAGGCGGCGCTCGGCCGGAGTAAGCGGCCGTGGCCGGTTGCTCACGGCCACCGCCTGTCCGTTCGTCTGCGATGCCGCGCCGGCCGGCGTCGCGAGGTGGGAATTCGCGGCAGCGGCGGCCGCAGCCTCCGACGCTGCACGGGCCTGATCTTCCGCGCGTTTGATACGTTCCTTCTGCGTCTCCAGATCCGCACCGGCGTCACTCGCGCCGCTGTCTTTCGGTTTTGTCAGCGCCGCCTGTTTCGCGTCCTGATGCTGCTGGAACAGGCGCTGCAGATAGATCGTGACGCCCGATGCACCCAGCGCAATAACGGCGAGCGCGACCAGCACCAGACGCAGCTTGCCCACGCGTGTTTTCCGACGGCCAGGCAGGTCGAGCGAAGGCTGCGGGCCGACGTCGGTCGACCCCGCGTGTTCCATTTCGTTTCGTTCAGTCATACCCTGTTCGCTCCCTGATCAGTTCGTCGGTGCATCGGTATGGTCACGTGCGATGCGCGCGCTGCCCGGTACCGACGAGCCCGAACGGTTGTAATGACCATCAGGCGAATAGCCGTCGTTGCGGATACCCAGCACCGACTGGCCGTAGCGGATGACAAACGACTTCGACACTTCGTGCACGACGACCGTATCGCCCTCCATATGGAAGTTCGCCGTCGCCTCGCCACCGTCGGGAAGCTTCGTGAAGATCGTCGGCAGGTCACGCGCGGTTGCGTACTTGAAGTACGTGAATCGGCCGTCGTCCCACAGCGCGGTCGGCGCGAGTGCACGATCTCCGCGCATCATGTACTGGATATTGGCCGCGGGAACTGACGCCACAGGCGTGGATTTCGCAGCGCCCACGCTGCTCACGATCGATGCGGGAATGGCCGGCCCATTGCCCTGTTGACTGCCCAGCGCAGCGCTTACCGCCTGCGCACGGCGTAGCTGCGCGCTCGCCGCTTTGGCACGGGTGTCCGGATAGTCGAAACGCAGTATCCATGTCGCCGGCTGTGCGGCCGACACGTCAACAAGCGAGAGCGGATAGGTGCGCCGGTTGGTGACCAGCAGAAGATTGGTTTCTGGCTGCGGCGCACCCGGTTTGAGCATCGCGCCACTGTCGTTGATGGCCACGTGCCAGGCCTTGCCGTCTCCGATGCCCTCGCCGCTGTTGATGATGTGTTCGCCTGGCTCGAACTGGATCATCACCGCACGCCCCGGCATGGTCGCCACACGATAGGCCTGATCCGGATCGTAGGTCGCGCACTGGATGTGCGGGTCCGACCCGCAGCTGCGTGGCGTTTCGAGCGCTCGCGCGTGGATCGGCGCCAACGCGAAGCCTAGTGCGACCGCCGCTGCGCCTGCTGACATCCGGATCGTTCGTCCTTTCATGCTCCACCTCCGGCTGCCGCAGAGCCCGACGCCGATCCCGACGTCGCCCCGGCATCGGCGGGCGCCCGGGTCCAGTCTCGCGTGACCTCGTAGCTCGTGCAGCGGAAACCGTCCGCGTTGAGATCCTGCTGATCCTGCTTTTCCGGAACGTTGACACGCTCGAATGCGACCGTCGCAATCCAGTACGTCGGATCCGGCCGTTTCGCTGCGGGATTCAGTGGGACCAGTTGACGCGAGAAGAACACCTGTGCGGCGGGTGCGAACGTGATCGAACCGACGTGTGCAATGACCCGCGCCTGATCCTTCAGAAGCTTGAGCGGGCCCACCGGGCCGCGCACCAGCCCGTCATAGGCTTCCTTCTCGTGGTCGTCGCTCATGAACATCACCGCGGCGTGCGTGTCCGAAATCGTCTCCCAGTCGTAGCTCTCGCGTAGTTCGACGTAACGGTGCAGATCCGCGCGATCGGTTTTCTCGGAAAACGTAACGTGTCCGTTCGCGGTTGTCGGCAACACGTCCACCTTCCCTGTCGTGTCGTTGACGCGCAGCACAGCCGGTGGGTTCGGCCGCCTTAGGAGTCCTAAAGCCCCCATGCCAGAAACAGCGGCGAGAGCGACAACGCCCGAGAGCACCGAGCGCCGGTCCGCGATACGGGCCTTCTCTTCCGCCGCTTCGACCTTCGACTTCTCGAAGGCCTGTGCCTGTTTCAGATACCAGCCGACCGCATCGCGCTCACCTGACTCAACACCGCTCACCGGCGCGTCTGCGCGCGTGGTCGACCCGACCGGGCTTCCCTTACGTTTGCGCGCGTTCGCTCCCGACGCAAACCATTGCCTGATAGTCGATGCCATCCTGTTCCTCACTTCGGTTCCGTATGGCCCGACTGCTGGGCCAACGGTTGATTGACGGGTACCCACTGACCAGTCGGCTCGGGTGGCTTTGGCGCCGAGCTGCACGCCTGCAGCGCGAAGGCCATCAGTAAAATAGCGACAGGAGATTTCATGGTCTCCGTTTCTCCTTTGGATTGAGCAAAACAGGCGTATTGCGTGGCATCTAGTAAAACAGCTTGATCGATACCATCGCGCCGATCGTTGCCACCACCGCCGCGATAAGCCACCAACGTGCGATTGTCTTGAATAACCTGATCATTTTTTACGCCTCACTCAAGCTACCGCCGGTCTTCGGCGATCCGCCGCCGCCCATTTTTCCAAGCGAGCCGGCAAATCTCGCGACGCTACCCAGCTTGCCCACCATCGTCGAGATACCGACACCGCCCGCGAGAGACGAAGCCAAACCCGGCAGGTTAAGCGAGATAACCCAGAAGGCCAGCCCCATGATGTCCAGGTCAATAACCTGCGCTATAGAGGGGGATCCGTTCAGCGGTACCACGCCCATCGCGAAATTTACTTCGAGTGCACATGCAGCCGCGAAGAGCGCGACCAGCAGGGTGTAGTTCATGCATTGACCGACCCAGTTCCAGAAGAACTGTCTCGATGGTGGGAAGAGCGCCGCTGAGATGAACAATGGACCGAGTGCGAGCAGAAGCCCAAGCGCAAACTTCGCCAGAATGATGTACGCAATGGCTATCGCCATGAACGGGCCACCGAAAATGATCATCAGGGCGATCGTCCAGATGGCCGCAATAACCTTCAGGCCGGACGCCTGCGCATAGATCGCCTGGGCTGCATGGATGTATGCATTGAGCAGGTTATCGAGGCCGGACACCGGGTTGCTACCATTGGTCAGCGCGCCGGCCAGTTGTTCGCCAAGACCATTGAAGAATGGAACGACGTACTCACTGTAGAACTGGATGTTCATCCCGCAGGTCAGGATGAGCGCCCACGTTGCCATGCGCATCAGGAAATCGTTGATCGGCTCGTCGTTGCGCCCCTGCCAGTACGTCCAGAGAATCAACAGGACATAGATGCTGAAGCAGGTGGCCATCAACGGAGAGATCAGCGAAATGATGCGGGTCGAACCGGTCGAGATCGTGTTCAACACGTTCTGGTCGAACGAATTGGTCATTGAGGTGAAAAGCTGGACGTCTGCCACGGATATCTCCTGCTTCGGTCAGGGGTTGATGGACAAACCCGATTACTTCAGCCCGGCCGCGCTGGCTTCGGCATCGTCGCTTGCGGCGTTGATGCCCTTCGCCTTACGCTCGGCGGCGAGTTTCTCAGGCGTCGTGCCGAGAAACGCCGCATCGAACTTCAGATCCTGCTGCTGCTGTTGCTCTTCCTGCAGGTTGTGCTGGTGACGATCCCACGCGAGGTATCCGAGGTAGCCCGCGATCGCGACCAGCAAAGCGATGATCGAGCCGAGAAGTGTCTTATTGATCATTGGTTTTCCCCAGGAATGCGTTGTCGAATTCACGATCGCGCTGCTCTTCGGCAAGTTTCAGCTCAGCCTGCTGCAGTTGCGCGGTGAGCTGCAGCCGCGTCTGGTCATTCGTGACCATCGCCTCTTCTGCGGCCATGCGATTCTGGAGATCCGCTTTCTGTGCCGGATCCTGCGTCAGATTGGACTGCTGCATGAGCGACTGGATGTTGTTCAGGCGCGCCATCGTCGCGCTGTACGCCTGCTCGTTCATCGCCTTGTTGGCCGCGAGCGTGTCGTAATAGCGCTGCTGACCGGGCGTGCCGGCACCGGTCATGCTTTCCTGCTGCTCGATCGAACGCATCGACGAACTGATACCCGAGAGACCGCCGTTCTTCGCCTGGTCGTAAATGTTTTGCCACTGTTCCGGAAGGTAGTTACGCAGCGACGCATCGTTCATGATGTTGCCGAAACTGCTGTTGCCAGTCAGCGCACGGTACTGGTCTTCCTGATTCTGGATCTGCTGCCCCAACTGCTCGACCTGCATCATCTGTTGCGCGAGCTCCGCCGGCGAGATGGTCGGCACACCCTGCGCGTGAGCCTGTGAAAACGCACACGCGCACAACAACGCGACCAGACTGCGACGAGGCCAAAGCGTAATTCCCGGCAGATAGGCAAAGGCGCTCATGCCGGCGCGCGTTGATCGTGCCCGCAGCGCCTCGCGAAGGTTCCAGATCGCTGGGTCAACCGGCCGGCGCACGGCCGGATAGACATCGGTGCTGTTCATTGCTACCTCCTCACGTTTCAGCACGTTAAGCAAAGACTTCGTCATCCACCGGCTGATTAACCGGTGGATAGATCTGCGCAAGTTCGGCCCGTTTGCGCTCGAGGCCGCGCTGCAGCTCGGCGGACCACAAACGCTCATCGGCGCCGTGCTTCGCCGCGAGCCGCGTGCGCAGCTTGCGTTCGAACACGCGGTACAGATAAACGGGCAGCCAGACGTCCGGATCGTCGCCAAACTCGGCGCGCACCCCGTCGCAGATCAGTGCGTTCTCGCGATCGCCAGAGAACACCGCAATCGCATCTTCCAGGCCGCTCAGGTCGAAACTGGCGAAGGCCGACTGGTTGCCCTGCTTGATCAGGAATCGGCGCGACTGTGGCGTGAGTTTTTTGAATTCCCTGAACTCCTTGCGGGTCATGCCGTCGCGCAGATAGGCCTCTTCTTCGGCCGCCGGATCGGCCAGCCAGATCTTCGTCGCGACCAGACTGCGCAGCGCGGGAAACAGGTCTGCCGCCCGCTGCGCCTGCTCCGGCTGTTGCGTGATCAGTCCCATGAATTCCCCTTCCTTACGCCCGCTCGCCAGCGTTTCCTCGATCTGCTCGCGGATCGTGCGAAAGCGCAGCGGCAGCCAGTACTCCTCGATTACGGTCAGCATCAGGGTGCCTTCCCGACGCATCAGTTTCTTGAGATGGAACAGGTAGGCAAATGCAGGCTCCGACGGCTCATAGTTCTCGACAAGAAACGATTCAACATCGAAGCCGATCCAGCGTTGCTCGCTCATGTTCAAGGAGAGATTGGGCGGGTTATCGAACACCCACCAGAACCGGCCGCCCTCCGACTTGCACCAGATCGACAGACGTGCGCGCAGGCCGTCGTCGCCTTCGTCCGGAATGCTGTCCAGTAGCAGGCTGAAGCGGCGCAGCCGAACGTCATCGACCCCCATTACCGCATCGACGGCGTTGCGGCAGTGAATCTTCTCGCCGGCCGTCAGGTCGATCTTGATTGGCTTACCCTGATGGTCGACACCGTTCTTCCTGCCGCACAGTTCGGCGAGCCCATACAGGAATTCGCGATTGTCTGGCGTGTCGGCGAGCTCAAACGGCGCCCATTCAGTCGGCTTGCCTTTCTCCAGATAGACATAGGCGCCGCCCATCGCCCGGATGAACACTTCCCAGCCACGGCCCTTGTCCAGCACGTACAGCATCGGATCGAAGCGGGACAGCATGCCCGTCGCCGCCACGACGACCGTAGACTTGCCGCTGCCCGTCGTGCCTTTCGCTTCAAAATGGCCGGCGACCTTCTCCGAAACGTTGATGTCCCCCATCCGGCTCGCGTGCGAACTGTAGTTGTAGACGCCCGAATCCGAGCGAAACGGGATGACAGCTGACCCGTCACCAATAGGGTTGCCCTCTGCCTTGCCAGACGAGTAGTCATGGCACGTGTACATCGCCGCGAAATTGCGCGAGGACTGCACTTTCGGTCGCGGTTTGACTCGCGCGCCCGGGACCTGTGAGAAGTACGTGAACGGCGCCGATCCCGTCGCGGGCGACCATTCAACTCCACACTCGTTGCGCGAACGGGACGCAAACCTGTCGGCGTTCTCCAGCGCCTCTTTCGCTGTTTCGCCGTAGATAACCGCCGCACCGTGATACTCGCCGAACGACAGTTCACCCGTGTTCACGTAACCCTGTGCGTCGCGCAGTTCCTTGACCTGATGCTTCGCCTTGTCGCCGGCCGACTCCAGCTTGTTGATTGCCGAATCGATGGTCCGGTTTGACTCGAATCCCGTCATGCAGTTGAACGTATGCGTAATCGTGAATTCCATGTTCAACGTGATCAACGGGTCGAGCTGGCCCCAGCCCGGCTTCTCCGGGCAACTGCGAAGGTCGAGGCAGGTTGCAACGCGCCGGTACGCCGGCACGTCGCTCGCTCCGATCTCGAGCGTGTTGTACCCAAAATGCAGATGGCTCGACGGGATGACATCGGTGCCGGGTTCCGCTGCGACCGGCAGATCGCCGGTCTTCCCATTGACGAGATAACTGACGAGCCCATACAGGGGCGAGAACAGCATCTTCGTGCCGTTCATGTGCTTGCGCTCGTACACTTCAAGCAACTCGGCTTCATACTCGGCGAACTGCAGCAGCGCCTGTTGTGCGAGAGACCCGATTTCTTTCAACCCGTCGTCGAACTCCTCGTATTTCAGGATCAGCGACAGGTAGTAGCGGTTCTCGAAGAACTTTTCGTCTCCGAAACGTCGCCCGATGTACTCGCGTACGAACCACTGCAGGAAGCGTTGTTTGAACCGGTACACGCGATCAAAACTTACGCGCTGTCGCACGAACGTTGCGTGATATCCAAGGCGGCCACCCAGGTCGCGACCCAGCTTGCTGTACGCTTCCGTATCGCGATCGAACATGCGCTCCATCGCGACGTTCTCGTGCACCTCGAACGGCACGCCGCGCATGGCCAGCGTCACCATGAACCGGTTGCCCTCCAGGTGCTGTACGTGTTTCGTGACCGGATGCCCGTACTTCGGAATCCAGTCTTCCACGGCGCCGATCGCGCCGAGGATTTCGCTGGTGACGGCGGGTCTGCTTTGCATCAGGCCTCCGGATCGAGCTCACGCAGCCGGCGCTCACTCTTGGACAACGGTTTGAAAAAATCGCGGTAGACGCGACGTTGCCGTCCGTATCGCAGCGGCGCGAGCGTAGCGGTATTGCCGAAGCGCGGGGCAGCTCGCCCGGCATTTAGCCGCGCGCGGACCCGCAGCTGCCAGAAGTAGAAGCGGCAGCGCAGTTCGAGCCACATGATCCGCAGACCCTGGTCGTCGGTTTCGCAGATGTGCTTGAAATACAGCAGCACCGGAAAGCCCAGGAAGACGAACAGCAGACCGCCTGGTCCGACGAAGAAGGAAATCAGCACGCCGACAAACATCGACGCGACGACGACAACCAGCGTCGCCATATAAGGAACGCCCCAGATGGCCGCCGTGCGGCCAAGGCCGTTGAATCCGGGATAGCGGGTTTTTTCATCCGACATGGCGTGCTCAGCTGAACATGTTCCACAGATAAGGTGCGAGCACGCCGACCACCGAGCCCACCGCCGCCACCTTGCCGCACATCGTCACAAACTCGCTCCAGTGCGCGCGATCGGCCCAGCACTCCGCCCCTTTCCACATCAGCACGCAGGCGGCGACCACGCCGAGGAACGAATAGAGCCAGATCTTGAAAGTGGTCGCGCCCTGCGTTGCTGAGTCCAGCCCCCCACCCGCGAATGCGACTTCGGGGCCGATCGCGATGCCCAATGCCACCGTTTGGCATGCGCGGGTCACGATTCGCTGCGCCGTTATGCGATACGCATTACCTTTCAGTTGTACTGATTTCATGATTTTAAGTTTTGCATTGCGATGCATGGCTTCTCCTTTCAGGTGGTCGAGATCAGGCCGCGTCGTCGCGGCTCAGATCAGTTGCAGTCATCGTCGCAGGCAGAATCGCCGAACGCGTCCCACGACGGGTGCGGTGCGGCCAGCCGTTGTTTTGAGCCGCCTCGATGCGCGGAATAGTTTTTGGCATCGGGTGCTGCAGCGTGCGCCGGTCTGCCGGACTGACGGTCCATCACAACAGGAATCGCCGGAACGACGTTGGTTGAACCTGCCGCCATCTGGGCGTTGGCAACAACTCGCTGGACGTAACTGGTGCCGTCGGCATCGGCTGCCTCGCCGCGCGAGAAATTACCGCTGTAGTAACAGCTGATCGCAGCACGTAATGCGGGTGTTCCCTGCCCCATTGCTGCGGTCGCCCGCTGATAGCAGTCGTGCAGGATGGCACTGCCCGCGCGCAGGTTTTCGCACGGGTCGAAGGCGGTTTCGTAGGTCAGTCCGTAGCGGGCGAGATTGGTCCTGTTGACCTGTCCAAGCCCCATGCTGAAATTGATGCCTTGCGCTTCGAGCGCTTTCGCCGTCACCACCGCTTCAGCACGGTCACGCGGCTGGCGAACAAGGTGGCCACCAACGACGCCGATCGCGTACGGATTGAAGCCGGACTCAGTCCTTACGACTGCCTGAAGCGTCGTGGGGTGTACGTTCGGCGCGCATTGCTGGGCCAGGGAGTTGAAATCAAGCATCACTTCCCCCTTCGCCAACGTTATGTCGCCGACTGTGCCCGAACGATATAATGGCTTTAGCCATTGTCGACCTCTCAGGTTCCAACAACTGGTCAGGTCGGCGCCAATGCTCGCTACATCGGCGCTGACCGCTCCTACACCCTCACCTACCCTTCCCTGGCTGGCGTTACCTCGCAAAGATCCGGCTCGCTCGGCTCGTTCTCGCGATTTACGACGCCGTCCTTCAATCCCAGCAAGACCGCCGCGTTGTGCGCGTGTCCGCGCCTGCCCTTAAGTCGCCCTTGCAGCACACCGTTAACGATGTTGCGAGGGATTCCATGTTTTACGGCCCAGCCCGAAACGGAAATGCCACACCGATCGAACTCTGCCCGGACTTCCTTTAAGGTTTTGAGTCGCATGCGATCGCCGTATACTGAGCAAAATTATTCAATTTCACACAATATAGGCACGTTTGTTCCTATTGTCAAACTTTGAGCACATTTATGCCAGAAACATTCGGCGCCAGATTGATTGCCGAGCGCGAACGTATGGGCCTTGCTCAAGGCGACATGAAAGCCATCGCAGGAGTTAGCAGGCGTACGCAGTTCAATTACGAACAGTCCGTCCGGCTCCCTGACGTCAGCTATCTGGCCGCACTTGCAACGCACGGGTTCGATATCGGGTATTTGGTTACCGGAAAACGCTCTCCTCACGGCGGGGTAGTTAACGAAGCCTTGCTACGCAACGTGTTCGTCGCTGTTGAATCGGCTCTTTCCAACGCAAGCCATTCGATTGACGTTGAAAAGAAGTCCAAGCTCGTCGCCCTTGTCTATCAAACCTCCGCGGAGAACGGTCAGGTCGATCCACTTGTCGTGCAGAAGGCAGTCGACCTGATTTCCTGACTACTTCATCACGCGGTGATCGACTCCGCCGGACTGGAACAGTTGGCGGGTAAAATCACCACCCCTGCTTTCGCCAGAGCAGCGCGAACCTGACTCGCGAAGGCCACCGCGTGCGATCCGTCTCCATGCAGGCACAGCGTCTGCGGGTTAGTCGCGACCCAACTGCCGTCAGATGCCCGGACGCGACGATCGCATACCATGCTGATGGCTTGTTCACAGGCTTGGCCGTCGTTCTCGAGCAGCGCGTTCGGCTGGGATCGAGGCACCAGCTTGCCTGCCGGCGTATAGGCGCGGTCGGCGAAACCCTCCTCGATCGCGACTAGCCCTTCTTCGCGCGCAATCCGGACGAGTTGCCCGCCCGCGAGGCCGAATATCGCAAGGTCGGGATCCATATCACGGACAGCGTGCACAATGGCGCGGGCCAGGTCAGCGTCCTCCTCGGCCTGGTTGTATAAGGCTCCGTGCGGCTTCACATGCATGACGCGGCCACTCAGCCCCGCCACAACCGCAGCAAGCGCACCGGCCTGGTATTGCACGCCGGCGTACACCTCATCCGGCGAAAGGGTCATGACAGCCCGACCGAAATTCTCGCGATCAGGAAAGCTGGGATGCGCGCCGATCGCAACGCCCCGACGTATTGCCTCCGTCGTAACGCGTCGCATGGTCAGCGGATCGCCAGCATGCCATCCGCATGCGACGTTGACCGACGTGGCGTAGCCAAGTAGTTCAATGTCATGGCCGAAACCCTCGCCAATGTCGACGTTCAGATCAATTGTTTTCTCTTTCATGCTTTGCCTCATGCTGTTCAGTTACACAACGGCGGCCGGTGCGGACAGCGCCGTCACCAATCACCACGTTTCTGAAATCACACACAGCGCTGCTGCCCTGAACACGCAGCACCATGATTGACGGCGCGCTCTCGGGCAGCAGCGTCTCTGTGCGCTCCCGGGCAGACATGTGCGATAAGCTCGCGGCAAACATCAGCAGGTACGCGATCACAACGGCTGCTGCGAGCGCACGACCACTCAGGACAGTTTGTGTGCGCAATGCGCGGCTTCTAACAAGGTCAATGGACATGCGTTCTGCGCCGATGGCGCCCCCTTTACCCGGAACCGCGTGACGATGTCGGACTCATCCGGTGAGACCCGAGAAAGCCAGTCATTCAGACGTGCCTGCCCCACTTCGTGAAGACGTTCGCGCAATGTGTCGTCGATGGACGTATTGACGGCTACGCCCGCACGCCGCATCTCCGTATAGTTCCGCTCGATGCGTGCCGGCAGCACCGCCCACTGCTCCTGTTGCACTACAGCGCCTGCTTTGTCCAGCGCGTGCCGCAGATGTTCCGGAAGCGCCTCATACCGCGCCTGGCTCATGACGACAAACGAAACGGGGAACGCGTAATGGATCGCGGCGAAGTTGGGCAGATCCGCTTGCAGTGATTTCCCGACCGCCCCATCGCCAGACGACAGAACACCGTCGAGCGCGCCAATGCGCAGCAGCGGCCTGACGTCCTGAACCGGGAGGGCCGCTGCGTGCGCGCCGAAGCCTGATAGCACCGTGGCTGAGGCAGCGTCGTATGTGCGGATCCGGAGACTTGCCATGTCGGCAGTCGTAGCTATCGGCTGACGCGACCACAATCCAGTGGGTGGCCACGGCGAAATAAACAGCAGGTGAAGTCCGGCGCGCGACAACGCATTGCGGTAAGCCGACTCTGCGAGGCAGGCAAGGTGCCGGGATTCGTCGACCGACTGGACTTCGAAAGGCAATGTAGACAGTTCGAAAATCGGATCGAGATGGGCCAGCGCTCCAGTGAACACGTCGGCTACCTGCAGGCGGTCATCCAGAACGGCGGACACGAGATCCGATGTCTCGTGCTTTGCCTTGAATTCTGTCTTGCCGGTCACGGCCCCACCTGTCTCTCTGGACAAGGCTGCGGCAAATGACTCGACGCCACGACCAGCCACGGTATCCGCCGGGTACTCAGTTGCAATTGACCATGTCTGGCCCGCATGCGCCGCAGGGATCATCGCGCCGCAAACCAGAACAGCCGCAAGCGCAGCATCTGTTGTTAGTTGTACTAATTTGTTCCAGATCATCGGTGAGTTTGGTCGGTAAAGTACGATGGCTACCACTACTCGATCGCAGGGCGCGACCAAGGCGCGGTGTAGGTACTTTAGCGAAGAAGGCCATGTCAAAACCAACTGGATTTTGACATTCCCAAACGCTCACTGGTTTGGTATAGTACTTGGTTGTTCCGCGAAAATCGCGTTTTCGCTATTCAACCAATCCGCTGGCGGCCGCCGTCTCGGCGGCCTTGCCGATATTTGGCGTGCCGAGTTTCGCGTTGATCTTCGTGAAGATCGCATATGCTGTTCTTTCCGAAACGCCAAGACTATCCGCGACATTGAGCGCGGTGCGGCCGGCGCGGACCATGCGCAGTGCAGCAAGCTCCCGTTGATCCAGGTTGAAGAGATTTTCTGCCTCGTGGCGCAGCGTTGCGAGGCGCCAATCGAGTAGTGCCAGAGCCAGCGCCCTCAAAAGCACGCGATGCTCCCAGAGCGCACCCTCGCCCGTCGACTGGGGCTGCTCATTACTGACCTGAAGCACGCCGACCCACGCATTTGAACGGGAATGCGCCGGACATACCAGGCTGCTGCGAAAACCATATCCGACTGCATCGTTCATCAACCAGTAATCGTCGCTACCAAGATCGATGCGGGAGCCGACCGTCGGCGCTGCATTTCTCTTTGCGTACTCAAGGAATGGATCGAGCCTGTACCACAGGCGATTGATGTACTTGTGCAGCCATGCCGGATGACAGCCAATCAGGCAGCGCTGTTCGTCGACGCCCCCCGTCTTCTCGTTCACCCGTAACCAGTGATAGATATAGGACCGTCCTCCCAGCTGGGTGACGACGCGACCGGCGAGCGCCATCAGTTCGCCTTCGTTCGAGCACGCATCGATCAGGCCAATTTCTTCGACTGGATCGACCTGGCTATTCCGGGCTTTCCGGTCGGTCTGGGGGCGGATCTGTTCGCGTCGCTCCCGGTCGATAGATTGATACTGCGCGCGCAGGTGATCGCCGTACGGATCGGCTGCGGCGAACTCCGTCAACGCGTCACCATCCTCTAGCGAGAGAATCTGGGTCAATACAACGTCGTCGCTTCTGACAAGCCGCCGCTCCAGCACACAGAAAGCATCGGAATTCCGCCATAGACTCAAAACGACATGATCGCGCGCAATCTGGACGTCAGCGTCAAAAAGGATCTGCCTCGAATCAGCCGTTTGGTCGACGATGGGCTTCTGCATGATTGCTACGCCGCTTTTCCAACGCGCAAATCGGCTGGAGCGACAGGCCGGGAGAAATAGAACCCCTGGGCTTCGATATCCCCGAAGCGACAAAGCCAGTTGGCCTGCTGCTCCGTCTCCACTCCCTCGACGATCAGGGACAACCCCAGATCGCGCGTGAGCGAGGCAATGCTGTTGAACGTCGCGAGAGCCGCCTTATCGCCGGGGACACCGCGCGTGAAACTGCGATCAATCTTCACGCCGTCAATCACAAGACTTGTGAGCTGCGACAGTGACGAGTAACCGGTGCCGAAGTCGTCAAGCACGACCTTGACGCCGGACAGCCGCAACTCCTTCAGCCGCCTCGTCACGGCAGTGGAGTCCTCAAGGATGGCGGTCTCAGTGATTTCCAGCTGCAACCGGCGAGGGTCGATCATGTACTGGTTGAGGCATCGATGTACGACACGCACCAGGTCCCCGTGGACCAGCTGCGCGGCGGAAACATTCACCGACAGATAGAGTGGTCGCGAGTCACTCTCCTGCCACTCGCTGAATTGCGCACAGGCCTGCTCGAGCACCAGTTCGCCAATTGGCACGATGAACCCCGTGCTCTCGGCGAACGGGATAAAGTCCGCAGGCATGACAGTGCCCTTTTCAGGATGTCGCCAGCGCGCCAGAGCTTCAACGCCGCGGATCTCCCCCGTACTCAGGGAAACGATCGGCTGATATTCGAGGAAAAATTCGCCGTTCAGGATAGCGTATTGCAATTCCTGTTGACGTTCGATATCCCGCATCGCACGCGTTGACAGGTCGGGTGTGTAGACACGATACCTGCTCGTGTTCGTAGGCTTGCCCTCACCCTTCGCTGCGTACATTGCCAGATCGGCTTGCCTCAGGAGATCATATTCTGCGTCATCGCTATCGGTGTAGACAGCAATGCCAATGCTCACGCGAATGACATAGCTGTTACCGCGCAGGCCGAAGGCCAGCTCGAAAGCGTCAACGATCGACTGGGCCAGGTTCCGCGCCCTGACTGATGCGCCCATGCCGTCGACGACAAGCACGAATTCATCACCGCCCACGCGGGCGAGCAGGCGCTCCTTCCCCGCCACTTTAGCCAGTCGTCGCGCCACATTCTGGAGGAGCTCGTCGCCCGTCTCGTGACCAAGCGCGTCGTTGATGCGCTTGAAGTTGTCGAGATCAATAAAAAGCAGCGCCAGTCTGTCGATCGGACTGTCGCGTCCGATCTGGCGGCGCACGGTTTCGGTGAGCAGGTACCGATTCGGCAAGCGGGTCAACGCGTCGGTTTCGGCGAGATCCTGCATCCTTCCCGCGAGATGACGCATCTCTTCCCTGCCGGCCAGCAGCTCACCCATCATCCTCGTGATCAGCCCTGCGCTCAGAATCAGCACGACGGTAATCACACTGGACATCAGGATGTACAACGTCCTTGCATGCTGGTAGCCCGCCAGCGTGTCGTGCTCCGACAGTCCGACAAGAACAGCCACTGGGTAATGCGAAAGATGTCGATGCGTCACAAACCGGCGAACGTGATCGACAGGATCATCGAACACACCACCTTTCGCGCCCACCGTCTCGCCATACGCCGACGCGGGTGGCCCTGCTGGCGACGCCGGCTGACTCCCTGCTCGTCGGGACAGCAGATAGCCGTTATCCGATATAACCGCGAGCATTCCACCAGGACCAAGCGCCTCGAGGTTGTAAAAACCGTTGGTGAGGTAGTCGGGGTCTTCCGACACCACAACGACGCCCGCGAACGAGCCGTCGGGGTGATTCAACCGGCGCGTGAACTGCAATGTCCATTGATTCGATACGCGGCCAACCACCGGCTGGCTGATATACAGGCCAGCATCAGCGTTGGCCTGATGGATCAGAAAATGAGGCCGGTCGGCGAGATTGACCTGCTTCGCATTGGGCGTCGTGGTCTGCATGACCTCGCCGTTGGCGCCGACCAGCGTCACCTGCAATGCAGTGTCAGCGGAGATGAGCCCCTGTCGCCGGTATGTTCCTAGGTCGAAGGTCGACGGCGAGCGCTCATATTCATATTTCACCCAACGGACCGCGGCATCCGCATCGTGAACGGTCCTGTCAATATGCTGGGCAAATGCCGAGGCCAGTTGCACCGATGCCGCAACGGCGGCATCGTGCGTTTCCCGCCGTTCGGCCTGAATGCGCAGGAAAACTGCACTCCAGATGACAGCGACAATAACGAGCGTTCCCGCCGGGATCCAGGCAAGAGACAGGGGGTGCCCCCGCCGTGCCGCAGGTCCACGCCATTTCCTGACGACCCGCATCAGTTTCCCGGAAGATCCACCAGCCATTGCGTCGTCCGCCCTTACCGGATCAGGTCACCACACGTGTCTCCACGCGAGTGCACGCGTGACACGAAGCCGATCACTTCGTGTTCGTGGAGATTTATCCGAAAACGATAAATCGTCTGACGTATCGGCGGGACGATTTTTACGAAATGTTACAGTGCCATGATGGGATGTGGATTGCAAGAACCCGAAGGAACAACGATCACAGCTTCAATGTTTTGGCGATCGTCGTCAGCCGCGCGATGAGGCCCCCTTCGGTTTAAGTGGTTACTCGACACTTCCACTGGCGCACTGGTGCCGTTACGACTGGGGGGGCCCATCCAGTTGGGTAATGTGGCCAGTTGCGCCGAGTATCTCCGCTGATCTCGCCCTACTCGTCAGTGACGTGTCGCGGCGTGTGGGAACACAAGTTCGAGCATGAAACGGATAAAGCCGTAGGCGAAGAGCAACGCCAGCGGCAATGCTGCAACGACGAACCATGGTTTCCAGAATCGCCCACGTTGCCTCGCTCCGCGGGCATCTGCGTCATGCCGGCCTTGGGCAACCATCCACCGCAGATCGCCGCTTGCGGTGCTGCACGGTACTTGCTGTTTCGTTCTTTTCACTTCAATCGATCTCATATCCGTGCCCTTCCGGCGTTACACATGTCGTTCCTGAAAACCTTGTCCGCCGCTCCGACAGTTTCAGGCTCATACCGAACCGCAAACGAGGATCACGCCGTCCGGGAGCGTCCGGAACAGGATATTGTCTCCCTCGATCGACATGCCGCTTCCAGCGCGCTGGTGGAGATAGGAAACCACGCCACCGCCAACGAAATGCAACGTGTGCGATGTCGTGTCGTGTCGTGCACGTGCGCGATGTGGTGGCGCAACACTTTCGACAGATCCTCGATCTGCACCCGCCGGATGAAAGGGACGGTCCCACTGATAGCACCCGACTCGGAGACCAGATACCGCTCTCCGGTCGGCCCCTCAATCAGATGGCTACCGTCCGGAAAATCCGTGCGCACGCCCCCGGGAATGTCGACCGGCGTCATATTCGGCGCATGGCCAGGCCGCGATGCGAGGCCGCCTCGCGGAGGATCGCGTTTATCGTTCATGGCGTTCATGGTTCAGCTTCCGGGGACCTACCCTTCTGTTCTATTCGCCGGTTCCTGCGCACGCGCGACCATTCATCGATCGAGCAGTGGCAACAACAACCGCACCAGACAACGCAACGTTGACGCCGACACATCGCGAAGCCTGGGACACGGACTGAAGCGAACTCAGGCGGCGAGGTCGGACGGCAACTTCCCGCCGTTGGCTGCCAGCGCCTGCATCACCTGCCTGTGTAGCCAGACGTTCATGCTCGCCGAGTCGTTCATATCGCCGTCGTACTTGAGTTCCTGCGCGAGCTGCTTGC
The DNA here is from genome assembly GCF_059567945.1 of Paraburkholderia sp. BGA-UO-ETr-F12. Taxonomy (NCBI): domain Bacteria; kingdom Pseudomonadati; phylum Pseudomonadota; class Betaproteobacteria; order Burkholderiales; family Burkholderiaceae; genus Paraburkholderia; species Paraburkholderia sp. BGA-UO-ETr-F12. Next base: position 250,282 of record NZ_JCAQOZ010000024.1, read on the forward strand.
GATGTTCGAGGCTGCTGTCGACGCGAAGCGCCTTCATCGTATCGACGATCGACGTGCGCCAGTTCAGCGTTTCGCCGCTTTCGCTCACGAGCTGATCCATCACGGCCGCGACGTCGATGTCAGCCAGCGGTGCGGGCGCGGGCGCAGCGTCCGGAGCGGCAGCCTGGGCTGCTGCGGGATCCGGCGTGGGTTCGGCCGCGGGCGGCGCTTGATCCGGCTTAGCCTTGCCGAACAGCTTGTTCACGATGTCACCAAAGATGCTCATATCAAATCTCCCAAAGGGTTGGTTATTCACGGATGCGCCGTGCCGCCCGTGACAGGCCTGCCCGGCCCATGCTACATGATGTGTGCGACGCGGCCGCCGCAACATGTTCAACAATGGCAGTTCACGCTCCAGCCACGCGGCTTTCGCGACGCGCTTCAATGCTTTTCATGGCCCGGTGCTTCCGAGCGCGAGGTCGTCGTGACAACCCCGTCCACTGAAAAATGAGCATCGAACATCGAATCGCCAGGATAGCCGCCGTCTGCCCAGTGCCAGCTCAAAACCTCCTCTTTGCTCAACGCGTACCGGGCAACGGTTGCCGGTTTGCCAAGCAACCGGCGCACGTCGTCCTTTGTCATCCCCGGTACCACCTTCGCGAAATTCTCCGCGGTGAGTGCCTGCGTGATGGTGGTCAGCCTGCCATCCGGCGCGAAGTCAAGCATGTACGTTTTCGCGCCGTTGGGTCCGCGCGGATACTCGTACCGTTGCGACCCGTCTTCGTTTTGCCACACAATCTCCGGCTTGCCGGCCTGGCGGCGCACATCGTCGACGGTCGAAACGCCCGGTTGCAGGTTACCGAACGCCATCGGGTCGGGCTTGACCGCATTGATCGCGTCAGCGACCTTCTGATCGTCGCATCCGGCAAGCAGTGCGCCGAGCGTGGCCGCGACGATACACGTCCTCAAAAACATTTTCTTCGCCATTTTGTAGACATCCCGTTTTTACCCTTCGACGACTGATCTCAACACGAACGCTTTATCGATCCATCCGCTGCCGCGCGTTGCGTCGCCAGATGCGCGGGGCCGTCCTTGGTGGAGTGGCTCACTGACGCCATGATCGGGATGGGACACAAGCTGAACGATGCCGCGAGTCGAAACGCTCACTGGCAGCCGGGCAATTTTCTCCGTGCGAAACCACTGGCAGCGGGCGATTTCATTGGCTGCGCGAGGCGCCGCATGATCGCGAAGATCGGCGACGAACACGTGGTGCAACGTGTTCGCCCCGCCAAACTGGAAGAGCCACGTCAGCCGTTCGGCAACGAGCGAGGTCTCCTCCTCGAGTTCGCGTCCCGCCGCGTCGACCAGCGACTCTGCACGGCGGACCTTGGGGTTCGGGGAGCAACGGAACAGCCAACCGACTTAAGCCATGTACGGGGGTTATCGGCCATTGGGGATCAACCGAACGGAAAGTGTACTTAAGCGCCGTCAGCCCGTTTTCTGTTTGGCGCAGCGCGTTCCCGCTGGCGCCTTTTTCATCTCATCGATGAGTCGGCGCGTGACCTGAACCTCGGCGTCGGCTCGCTCGGTCTGTCGCTGCGCGTCCTGCAGCAGCGATCGGGTATGCGCCAGCTCATCAGCTGTGGCCAGATTGGTGGAGGTGAAAGAGATCTTCGTCTCGGCGGCCCCGACCGGCTCGAAAGAACTGACCCAGCGGGCGCTGCGACGCTGCATCAAACCTCGCAGCACTGGCTCCGTCATGCCTACGCGCGCACGCTCGTCGTTGACCATCAAGTGCCGCTGCCGGCTGCGCAGACGCTGCTTGGTCACGCTTCGGTGCAGACCACCGCGCTCTATTGCGCATAGGGCGAAGACGGACCTGACGCGGTTCCGCAGCTTTGTTGACCAGACGTTTAGCGGCCGATGATCGGCGCGTTGCCAACATGGGCCACATGGGCGGCCCGGCCTTGCACCGGAGCGAATGCCTACCGGCGCCCAACTGCCTCGACAAGCTCACACATCGCCGTTTCCGCCTGCGCTCTCGTGCACCACCGAATACCCGACATCGGGAAGACAAACACTCGCGTGCCGAAATGATGCGTCAAATCCGGGTTGAACCCGTAGGAGGACTTTTTGTGCACGCTGAAGCGATGTAGGAGCACTTCGTCGAGGACTTTCTTGTAGACGAACACGATCACGGCTGGACGATGCACACGGATCAGCTCCAGAATGCGATCCATACCATCTTTGTACTCATCTCGCGAAGGCTCGCTCCCGTACGCTCTCGGAACCTTGACGATGTCCGCGATTCCGAAGCCATGATCGAGCAGCGAGTCGTCCTCGAACTCGGTGGTCGGGTTGAAAAGGCCATAGCCCTTCAATCGATTCCAAAGCGCTTTGCCCTGTCTGCCCTGGAAGTAGTGACATGCGTCGACACTCTCCGGTACCGGAGCCTTCGCGACGAATAGCACCTTCAGTCCAGGCCGCTCCGGGAGGATATCGCGAAGCGTTCGAACTTCGCGCCCGTCAACGGTGACGGTCGTGCAGTTACCGGTGGTCGGAAATGAGGACGGCACGGCTACTCCCAGCGCTTAACCGCGTCAAAACAAAAACTTGGCGACCACCAAAGCGGCTACCACCCACAGCAGGATGTTCAGCTTGAGCTTTATCGCATCCAGTTGTTTCTGCATCGCAGTGTGTATCGTTTCGCTCACCGTTGGTTCGGGCGTCGCGCTTTCCGCGTCTTGCACTAAGGCCGGTATTTCGGTGAAGCGCGCCAGAGCTTCGAACTTTTCCTTCGTGTTAAAGAAGTCGCGCAGCCTGACGTAGGCGGCCCAAGGGTCACCAGTGACAGCAAGGGTCTTGGCCGACTCCAACTCTTTTGGCAATACCGTAGCGGGTACGCGCTGATCCGGCCACGGCGCGATCATCGTGGCGAACTGGTAGATGCAGACTTCCCGCGCGGCCTTTCGCCACTCGTCCTCTGACAATTCCGAGAGATCCCAGAGTCTGGACTGAGTGTCGCGTTCTAACCAACGCTGGTACGCCTCCCTGAATTCTGAATCCTCACTCAAACCCGACTTCTCCACCCCGTCATCTAGGAGAGACCTTGCCAATATATTCGCCTCAGCATGCGCCCTGAAATGCGACCTCCTTACCCGACCGTCATCTAGATATTTCCAGCATAAGCGTTCATTCATTGCGCGCATCATGACCGGCGGCAGCCGAGCGTCTGTAGGTCCTACTGCGCACATGCGCGTGGGATCCGAGAGCAATCCGGTGAATTCCTCCAGGCTCATATCCACGTGGCCACGAGCTGCCTCGCGTAGTACCCGCTTCCATTCGTCGTGCTCGGGTGTGTCTTCGCCAGGTTCGTCTTTGCAGAGGATGATCGTGGCGCGTAACTTCCCATCGACGTCCTTGCGTCGCAGGAATCGTTCGAGCCTGTGGGCAGACAAGGACAGGATTTCAAGGACGGGCACTGGCGGCAACTCGTCAATCAACCTTGTGGCCGTATCCTCATACGCGGCCGGTAAATTTCCGACCGCCTTCCATAGGCCCGAAAGACCCTCGTACTGCTCCCCATACCTCCAGTACTCCAGCGTGCGGTGCGATACTTCTTCCCGCAACCATGCCACGAATTCCCGTGCCATCTCATCCAGCTCAGCTGGCAGCATCAATAACTCCATGGCCTTGCGCATAACGTCGGCGAAGTACCGGCCGACGCCGTGTCCTCGCAAGTGAGCGAGCCGTTGCTCCCGTGGCATGCGACAGAAAATCTCGGGCGCCTCTTCGGAATCGAAAAACCTATCAGGGAAGACGTGCTCGTCCAGGGCAAAGCGGACCAGCGGAGAGGGGTCGTGACGGACACGTTCAACCAAAGCGGCTCTTCGAGTTTTGTCCTTGGCCGAAAACCTAAGCCAGTAGCTGCGGGCGACCAAGTAACGAACGTAAGCGTTCGGGCTCGCCAGAGCCTTTTCCGCTAAATCCAAGCCTTCGTAAATCGGGTTGGAAGTTACTATGTGAAGTACTCGCATTTGCGATTCGGCGGAAAGTCCGTCCCACGCCTCAAGCAGCATAAGGTGGCTACTTGGCCGGTCAATACATAGCTCGTCCGGATGGTTCACAGTACCTGGCTGGTTCATCCACTATCCCCCTTGGCATCGCCTCAAGAAACAGACACTCGTCTGGCTTCGATGCGCGCAGCTATATGGTCCGGATCTCGTGAGAAAACAAGATTTCGTCGATCCGGCCAATGAAGGCATGCGCGCTCGTGATCGTTATTCGCACATTTTCCAGCGTTATTTGCAGCCACGCGCGAGTAGATATTCGTTCGCCATTCACGAGGAGGCCGTGGCGAGTTACGTCCGCTGCGCGATCAGCCGGCCGAAGCCGCTTAGGTACAGTTTCCGTTCCATTGATCCCCAAAGGCCTTATCCAGCCAGCCGAGTGCGTGCCAAAAGCCGCGCTACAGTGGATGGATGCACGCTAAACAGTCTGGCGGCGTCAGCAGCGGTCTGCGCTCCGGAATTCACGAGCTTCACAATTTCTCGTTGTTGACGGACATTGAGTTTGGGTCGGCGCCCGCCGATCCGTCCTTCTTTTCGAGCCGCTACCAGTCCATGGCGAGTACGCTCGCGCAGCATGGCTCGTTCGAATTCGGCGAAAGCGCCGACGATCTGCATCATCATCCGGCCTGCTGGTGAGGTCGTATCAATCGCCTCCGTCAGGCTCTGAAATCCCGCTCCCGCTTGTTCAATTCGCTCCATCAGATTCAGCACGTCTTTCAGCGAACGCGAAAGGCGGTCCAGTTTCCAGACGATGAGTACATCACCCTCGCGGATCTGTTCGATGACGCGCAGCAATTCGGGGCGTTCCCAGCGCCCGCCGGATGCCTTCTCTTCGAATATGCGTCGGCAGCCGGCCTTCTTTAAGGCGACAAGCTGGGCGGCGTTGTCTTGCGACTCCGTCGAGACGCGTGCATAGCCGAGCTTCATGACGTGTCCTATGCCGATGTAACGCTGCACAAACCAATTGCCATTGCTGTTGATTGTGCAATATATTTGTGCACCATGCAAACGCTTGGCCCGTCGTGCGCGGAGTTTTGTTGCGCAAACGAACGTTTGTGCAATCGACCCGCGAGGAGCGGGATGCCTGTCAGTTTTCTCACGCCGAGCCAGCGCGAACGCTACGGTCAGTATCCCGGCGCCATGTCGGCCGATGAAATCGCGCGCTACTTCCATCTCGATGATGAAGATCGCGAATGGATTGCACGCAAGCGGCGCGACTCCAGTCGCCTTGGCTATGCTCTCCAGCTGACGACGGTCCGATTTCTCGGAACCTTTCTGGAAGACCCTACTGCTGTGCCCAAATCGGTCATCCAGCTGCTCGCTCCGCAGATCAATGTAGTCGATCCGGGCTGCGTATCTGCATATAAAGAAAGCGAGCAACGCTGGCGGCACACCGCGGAGATTCGTGTCCGTTATCACTATCGCGAGTTCGTCGAGCGCGGCGTCCGCTTTCGGCTCGGCCGCTGGCTATGTGCATTATGCTGGACCGGGACCGAGCGGCCCAGCGTTCTGTTTGAGCACGCCAGCAACTGGTTGATCTCACACAAGGTATTGCTGCCGGGCGCGACCGTCCTCGAACGTTTTGTAGCGGAAATTCGAGCTCGCATGGAGAGCCGTTTGTGGCGACTTCTCGTGCGGGACGTGACGATCGAACAGCAGGTCCGTCTGGATCAGTTGCTGACGGTCGCCGACGGCAGCCGTCAGTCATGGCTTGACCGGTTGCGCAAAGGACCGGTGCGGATCAGTGGACCCGCGCTCGTGCAGGCATTGCGACGCGTCGAAACCGTCCGCGCGCTCGGCATCACGTTGCCGGCGGCGCAGGTCCCACCCAGTCGCCTTGCCTCACTTGCCCGGTTTGCCGGCGCCGCGAAGGTGAGCGCGATCAGCCGGTTGCCGCCCGCCCGGCGATTGGCAACGCTCGTCGCGTTTGTTCACAGTCTGGAAGCGAGTACGCAGGACGACGCGCTTGATGTTCTTGATATGTTGCTGCGCGAATTGTTCTCGAAAGCCGAGCAGGCCGATCGGAAGGTCCGGCTGCGTTCATTGAAGGACCTCGACAAGGCGGCGATCACGCTGGCGGATGCTTGCAGGATGCTGCTCAACCCGGAATTGTCCGATGCGGAGTTGCGTACGCGTATCTACGCGGCGATCGGACAAGACGCATTGGAACAGGCCCTCGTCAACGTGACCGGATTGGTCCGGCCACCCGACGACGTGTTCTATCAGGAATTGCAGCGCAAACAGGAAACCGTGAAGCGCTTTCTTCCTACGCTGCTGCGGGTTGTCAGATTCGAGGCCAACCCTGCTGCCGGACCGCTGATCCAGGCGCTTGACTGGCTGCGTCACCGGCCCGATCACGATCCACCGACAACCGTTGTTGACAAGGCATGGCAGCGCCATGTTGTTCAGGGCGATGGCAAACTTGATCATGCGGCCTTCGCCTTCTGTACGCTCGACAAGTTGCAGACGGCTTTGCGGCGCCGCGATGTGTTTGTGACGCCGAGCTGGCGCTATGCTGACCCGCGCGCCGGTTTGCTGAGCGGACCGGAATGGAGCGCATCACGCCCCATCATCTGTCGCTCGCTTGGCCTGAGTGCTGATCCCGAGCCTGCGCTGGCCGCGCTAGCCCAGGAGCTTGATGAGACCTATCGCGCAGTCGCAGCTCGGTTGCCCGACAATCCCGCCGTGCGATTCGAGACCGTCGCAGGCAAGAGCGAGCTGGTGCTCACGCCACTCGACAAGCTGGATGAGCCCCCGTCGCTGGTTGCATTACGAGCCGAGGTGAAGTCGCGCATGCCGCGCGTCGATTTGCCGGAAATCCTGCTGGAAATGGCGGCACGCACCGGCTTTGCCGAAGCCTTCACGCATCTCACCGAACGCACAGCACGTGCTGCAGATCTGACCACAAGCCTGTGTGCCGTGCTGCTTGCCGAGGCGTGCAATACCGGGCCCGAGCCGTTCGTTCGTCAGGACACCCCCGCCTTGCGGCGTGACCGGCTGATGTGGGTCGATCAAAACTATGTGCGCGACGAGACGTTGATCGCAGCTAACGCTACACTGGTCGCGGCCCAAAACCGGATTGCGCTAGCCCGGCAATGGGGCGGCGGTGACGTCGCATCCGCCGACGGGATGCGCTTCGTGGTGCCGGTGCGCACCGTCCATGCTGCGCCGAATCCGAAGTATTTCAATCGCGGCCGCGGCGTCACCTGGTACAACCTGATTTCGGATCAGCGCACGGGGCTCAACGGCATTACGGTACCCGGCACGCTACGCGACAGTCTGGTCCTGCTCGCCGTCGTGCTCGAACAGCAGACGGAACTGCAGCCTACCCGCATCATGACCGATACGGGAGCATACAGCGATGTCGTGTTCGGGCTGTTCCGGCTATTGGGCTATCGCTTCAGCCCCCGGCTTGCAGACGTTGGTGACGCGCGCTTCTGGAGAATCGATTCGAGCGCCGACTACGGCGATCTCGACGATCTTGCGCGGCATTGCATCAAGCTGAATCGTGTCACGCCTCATTGGGACGATGTGCTGCGACTGATCGGCTCCCTGAAACTTGGGCGAGCGCCAGCGGCCGGCATCATGCGGACGCTACAAGTTGGTAAGCAAGCCACGCCACTGGCGCAAGCCATTGCAGAAATCGGGCGCATCGACAAAACCATCCACATGCTGACGTATCTCGATGACGAGACACGTCGCCGCAGCACGCTACTTCAACTCAATCTCGGCGAAGGGCGCCATAGCCTCGCGCGAGATGTATTTCACGGCAAGCGCGGCGAACTGCATCAGCGTTACCGTGAAGGTCAGGAAGACCAGCTCAGCGCGCTCGGGCTGGTGGTCAACATGATCGTGCTGTGGAACACGATCTACATGGATGCGATCCTGACGCAGCTACGCGATGAAGGGTTCGCGGTGAAAGATGAAGACGTGGCGCGGCTCTCCCCGTTTGGCCACGACCACATCAACCTGTTGGGACGATATTCGTTTGCGGTCCCGGATGCCGTCGCTCGTGGCGAACTACGACCGCTCCGGCGCCCAAATGAGGCTTAAGTCGGTTGGCTGTTCCTATGGGAAGCCCATCGTTATGGAAAGTATGCTGATTTGGGGCGGCGGCGCTGGCCTGTCCCAAGGCCCGTCCCTGCAACGAAACGCTCTGACTTGATTCACATAATGCTGCCGTCCTTCAGGGCGTATCCCGAAAGAGAGCGGCATGTTGACTGCATATTTCAGGTCTCCGGCTTCCCTGGAGTACTACGGATCCGGAATCGCGGGGCGTTTCATTATGAACGGTGGCTGCGGCCGGAGATGCGCGTCGCTCCGGCTTCGGCCAATTCCTACTTTCCATAACGATGGGCTTCCCATAGGAACGGTTATCGATTTTTTTCGTAACCGTTCCATTGCTCCCCGAACCCCTGCCAGCAAACATAGAGACCATCCACCCATCTTTGTGGCGAGCTACGCAGATGGGGCGTGCCAGCGGGCAGACGGTCGAGACAGGCTACCCCGCGTTGTCCGCCGAGTTGCCGGGCGGCGGCTGGCCGCAAGGCGCGTGTGTCGAACTATTGGTGCAGCAGGCCGGAGTGGGCGAAATCCGGTTACTCGCGCCGGCTCTGGCTACCGTCAGCCGCAGACCTGTGGCCGTGCTGCGACCACCGCATCTGCTCAATGCCGCCGCACTGCAATACATCGGCTTGCCACTCGACAAAATCCTGCTCGTACGGCCAAAGTTGACCGCTGACGCCCTGTGGTCAGCAGAGCAGATCCTGAAGACCGGCAGCTGTGGCGCGTTGCTGTTCTGGCAGGAACAGGTGCGGCCGGAATCGCTCCGACGCCTGCAGGTTGCCGCCAAATCCGGTGAAGCGCTTTTCTTCGTGATGAGGCCGCTCGCCAGAGCGGGTGATTCTTCACCCGCCGAGCTAAGGTTGACGGTCCGCCCGTGCGAGGGTGGAGTCAGTGTGTCGGTAATCAAGCGCAAGGGCCCCTCCATGGACGGCAGCGTTTCTGTCGAACTGCGACCGTCGCCAGTTCTTCTGAGTCCGCACGCACGCGTCAAGCGGCCGGTACGAAGCACGGTGCGCGAGCTGGCCGACGCGCGGGTATGACAAGGCGCTTTGGGCGAGCCGTAGCCAAGGGTTCGCCGTTCGCACGGGGAACGGTTTTGAGTGTTCCCCGTGGGTCGCCGCCCGAATTACGCAGCCTGGTACTGCATACGTTGCAACAGGTCTGCTTCGTCCGCCGCCGTTGCCAGCTGAGCGTGGTACGTCCGGAGAATCGCCTATTCCGCCTCTTCCACAGCAAGCGTCGTTTTCGTCTCGGGTCAGGCCGTGTTCGGCATACAGGCCGTTGACCGCCGAAAACATTTCAAGCAGCAGCTCGGTAAAACTGCCGGGCACAAAACGCGAGGTTAGCCGCCGATCCTCGAGGAACTGTCGATCGGCAACAGGCGGCCTATCAGGACAAACAGCGACTCGTCGACCTTGTTACAGAAGTGAAACCAGTACGGGAACGCCTTGGTGAGGGGTGTGCGCGAACCGGCGAACTTCCGGTATGACATACAGCTCGCGCGGGTCACTGTCATATCCTTCGAACGCGATGGATACCCCAAATTAGGCTTTGCCCTTGTCGGTGTCGGCCGGCTTCGCAATCGCGGCAATCAGCGCCGTGTTCTGCTCATGCACGCGCCCCAGCTCGGCGTTCAGGTCATCGGCCCGCCGTTCGATCTCGGCCGCGCGCGTCTCTGCCCGTGTGGCGCGTTCTGCGGCTTCCTTGGCGTCAGCAAGCGCCGCATTGAGTCGACCAGCGGTCTCCCGCTCGGCGCGCTCCAGATCCGCGCCGAGCGCCTTTGCGGCGTCCAGCTCCTCGTTAAGCTGATCGGCCAAATCAGCGGCCTCCTGGCGGTCGGCTTCCATCTGGACACGCTCGGCCTCGAGCGTTTCGCGATCGGCCGCCAGGCGTGCGTTAGCTAGCTGCAGCGCCATGCTCCAGATTTCCGAGCCGACCTCGCTAAGCCGGTCGGTCAACGCCTGCGGCGCCGGTTCCTTGATCGGCGTTTCTTTGGCCTGGCGCTTCGCCTTCCATTCGGTCATCGCGTCCTGAATGGTCGTGAAGCTGCCGCCGCCCACGGCCTTGCGCACGGCCGCCAGAGTCGGCGGCTTGCCGGCGCCGTCGAGTTCGTCCGCCGCCGCCCAGATTTGATCCTTGGTAATCGCCATGCCCGTCTCTCGGTGTAAATGTAGTATTTGTACACTACTACATACTACAACATACTACAAATAGAGATTTAACCGCCGGGTCTGCGCCAGTGGATCAGGTTATGACCCACTATTCTTCCCGTGACGGCGAGGCCCGGTGAAACCTGGAATTACCGCGTGATCGAACTGCGCAAGAACGGCGAAACATGGCGCGGCTTTCATGAGGTCTATTACACCGATGGCGCATCGCATTCCTATACCGAGGTTACCGGCCGGGTTCGGGCTTCGGAAAGTCGGTTGGCGTCAGGACGGGCTTGCTGCGGGCTTCGTGCAGGCGCTGCATCATGACGTGGCCGTCAGGCTCGCCCTCTTCGAGCAGCCACGCGATGCCCACCGGGCGCTGCCCCTGCATCGTTCCAAGCCCGATCGCATCGGGCGATAATGACCGCCTGCACAGCGAAGCGAGGGCGCATGGGTAAGGAAGCGGGGAAGCAGCCGAAACAGCTTGTCGATGCTGAGTGGTCAAACGCCTTAACGGGAATGGCAAGGCACATCCAAGCCAACGCTGGGGTGGCAGCCCAACTCCAAAAAAGGATTCAGGACTTTGCGAACTCGCCGGTAGGGAAACAGTGGGCCGAGACGGCCAAGTACATCATCGCGGCCAATGAGCGGGCCAAGCAGCTTTCCGATCTCATCCATTCCGCCGCTGACATTGAAGAGATCCAGCGAGCCATTCAGAACGAACCGATTGATGCGTATACCCTCCTGGCATTGGTGACTCTGGAGCGGGACCAGGAAGCTGGCGAACTGGAAAAGCGGTTTCAGGAAAATAGCCAGGCGGCCAGAAGCGAACAGGGCCGCATGCTGGCAAAGCAGGCTCATGCCAAATCGCCTCACGCTCGTGTAAAGCCGGAAATCATCGGGTTTTACGAAAAGCATGCGGCCGAAATCAGGGCGGACGGCCGGCCACGCTTCAAGACCAAAGCATCATTTGTGAGAGAGGTCTCGAACCAGTACGGGCATACGGTGACCGATCCAGACACGATTGCAAAGTGGATCGCGGAGAGCGCGGTGAAGGTGCCGCATTGGCGCACAAGGTCGGCCCCGAAGAAAACTTAGCCTGTCAGCGACGCAGACGGTGCTGTTTGCGCGGCTCACCCGCCTGTCTGCACCGCATGGCAATTTAAACGAACCGGCTGAGAATCTATTCTGCCACCTAGAGACAGACGTCTCGGAAAACTCACTAACAGGAGAGTCCAGGTGGCAGAAGCAAAGAACAAAAAATCCGACCTTGCGGCGGTCATGTGCGCGCTTGCGCCGCTACTGAACACCGTCATCCGCGTATGCGGGCAAATCATGGTGACGTGGATTTGGTGCGCGCATCACTAAAAGGCACGTCGCGGTCTTCAGCATTCAATGCTCCACACGCCCAAGACGCACGAGACGGGAGTCGATCGCGCCCTTGGTGCGGCCGTGCTTCACGGCGAGATCCCTGGCCGACATGCCGGCGTCGAAGTCCCTGAGCAAGGCTGCGTCTTCCTCCGGCGGCCACGATCGCCCGGCGTTCGTTGGCCGTTCGCGCTCAGCTCGCGCGGCCGGCGCCGATTGGTTGAGCCTTTCGAGTTCCTTTGCGGCAAAAAACAATGCCCGGATCACCTGAGGGTTGTTGAACGGGCTTTGCTCCGCGAAGATTTCTCCGGTCGCGGGGTCAATACCGCGCGCCAGTGTCTCAAGGGTCGTTTTCGCTTCAACGGCGTTCATGCTGCTCACTCCGCTCATCCGGGTCCTGTTCGTCGGGGTACGCTGAATCGCGATCCTCCCGTGGAATGTCTTCGGGCACTCGGCCCAGCGCCCGCCTCGTAAAGCCTCGATCGACATCTCGTTACTTGCGCAGACGGGCGTCGTAGATCCACTTGCGCAGCTTCGTCGCAGTGATATTCGTTACATCCGGATGTTGCGGGTTGATAAGAACATTGAGTTCCTCCGGAACAATCACCGAGGGCACAAGCAGAAGCGCCGATTTCTTTTCCGTTGCCCACGCTTCGCCGACGTCGAGGCTCACCTTGCCGGTCGGCATGGCATCCCAGCCGACAGGTCCTTTCTCTGCGCTCACGACGGTAGCCTTCTCGAAAAGCTCGTCTGGTACGTCTATTCGCACCAGATAGCGGTTCAGAGGCAGATCATCGGCATTCCAGTGAACAACGGTTTCGAGGCAAGCGAGCGCGATGCTGGATGCGCAGTACACGACCGGCGTACCGGACCTGTTCCAACGGCCGCCGGTTCTCTTCGCCCCCTCGCCCGTCAGGTCGTCCGAAGTGTAGTCGGGTGTATCAGTGGCGATTCGCCATGTCGCAACGGTCATGCGTAAGCACCGCTTTGCATTTTCGCGAGAAGCCCCGAGATCACTTCCTGGCCCTCTACCGTGTCCATCAGTTCTGCGGGGCGTATGCCGCCGAGCGCACCATTCGGGCGTTCCAGCCATTGCCCCACCCATTGCGCGGCATCAAAGTCTGTCGGGTCGCCAGATTGCTCCACCATTGTCCTGACCTGGCCGACCAGTTTCATCAGACCAACGACACGTTCCGATTGCTCCTGCGACAGGTTCTGTTTATTCCGTGCTTTCCGGTCGACGGTTGCACGCGGAAGCCCGAGTCGCTTAAACAGCTGGTCTTTGGTCGTGTGGAGCGAGCTGGCCAGATCGATTAGACCGTCGGCGCCGATACCGCCCTTGATCAGCTCGATCCGCTCCATCGGGCCCGCTTCATAAATCCGAACGAAGTCGCGCACGGTGCGGGGCGTGCGACTGACAGCGGTTTCCGCCGCTTGTACGAACAGGGGCGCGGCCTTTTTAGCTGTCGGTGCGCGCTTACGTATAGTGACCGTCATGATTTGCTTCCTCCGCATTTGAGCATTCAGTATATCTCAAATGAGCAGAGTGTGCGAATGCGGATTTCGCTTTGACGCTGCGCAGGGCGGATCTCGCAGGAGAAGACAACATCCGCAGGACATGCTGGTTCGCGCACCATTTCCGGGGAGATCACCATGGCCGAATTGACCGACTTCGCCGTAGCGTACTGGTGCGGAGCTAACGCGATGGTTCGCCGCGCCGCAGTTCAGCCCACACGCCGAGATGCTGGACTGAGTCTTGTCCTACTCGTGGTCCCGAAGGTCTGACAAGGACTCTTCGAGGGTGTCCGCAGCGTCGAAGTGCAGTTGCACGCTGGCATCATCTAGCGGCTCGCCCGACGGCATCTTGCGCGATTCGGCCGAGTCACGTAGCACGTTAATCGCAGCCCGCAGCGCCAGTGCTGTGGTCAATGTAGACATCGTTCGTTTGCCTTAGCGAGAGAAAAACGCGAAGCGGTCCTTTCCAGTGTGACGCGCGAACGCTCACTTTACCTCGAAAAAATCACGCCCACCGTCATCTGTGGGCGCCCTTCGTCACATCGCCAGAGCGGCGATTATCTCCAGCGCCACAGCGACGCTGGCCTGCCAGTACTTTCTCTTGATCACACAAACCACCGCTGCCACCAGACACACGGATACAAAGCCAATTTTCAGCATCGTTGCCTCCATGAAAAGAACGTTGCTCTCCGTTATGCAGAACACGGGCAAATAATCGAAGGAGGCACGCATACCGCTTGACGGCAGGGCTTGGCGAGCGGGCGAAAAAAAACCGACCCACAAGGTCGGTTAAAAGTTCTGCCAATTCCGAGGGCTGTAGCAGAACCTGAGAGAGGCAGAATTATGCCAGCAGTTTGCTCTGCCTGTTCATGCCCGCTTTCGCATGCGAAATAACGACGCCGCGCGGGACGCGTCCCGCACATCATCATTCAGGGAACCTTATAGCCGCTGCGATTGCACGCTTCAATCAGCGTGTTGTGGACTGCGAGCGGCATCGACGCCCGCAATTCCGGCGTCAGGCTCGTGAGGCCCTTATCGACGATGTCCGTCGCCTGGGCGAGCGTGACTCCGTTCAAACACGCCGCGAACACTGGTTGCGTCTGCTGAAAAAACACGCGATCCGCGTCCAGTACGCCGGCCACATAGATCTGTCGCTCCGCGGGCGGCATGGACTGATAGTGATCTGGCGAGACGGCTTGACGGATTCCGCCCGGAGTCTGCGCGAACGCCGCCGACACCGTCACGCAGGCTGTGAACGCCAACAGAATTTTCTTCATTTGCATCCTTTATTCCTCGATTCCATTGTGATGAGCGATTAGGTCCGCGAAGACCGCGCGCAACATGCGCACGTCGCCCAACCCAGTTTTAACGGCAACTAATCCCGTTTTCTTGACCCCTGGAATGAGCGGCAGGATCAGGCCGCGTGCGGTTGTTCTAGCGCTGCTTCGGCCAACTGTCGGCGCAGCGTCATCGCTTTCGCCTGTGAGCAGCGGAAGAACTTCCGGATCTCGGCAACCGTGCCGCGCGAGCGGCCCGCAGCCACTTCTGCGGCAAGCCTCGCGAGGTCGGCGCTGACAGTCTTGGCCACCAGCATCGTTACCCTCTGGTCCTGCGCGTGCGTCGCGAGCTTGTCGCCGTTACCGGTCGCGACCGTCGAATGACTGGCAGTATCGCCACCGTGACCCGGCAAACCCGCATCAATCGGGACAATCAGCTGTTCATGACTCGCGCGAACGGCTGCGTTACCCGGCGCTACTGTCGCGTTACTTTTCGTCGCTGCCGACTGATCGCCGCCCCTGTTTTCCTGAAGTGCGAGCAGCCACCCAAGGCAGGCGACGAACTCCAGCATCGCTCCGAATGCGATGCCGACGGTCAGATCCACTTCGCCCGTCGACATGCCGAGCAGCTGGGCGAGGCGATCGGTAACAGGGTCGCTCATCGCTACGGCGCGCAACGTGGCCTGACGATCGCGCGCCGCGTTCAGCCGGTCGACCGATTGCTCGCGTCGCCGGCCTTCGTCGAACGCGACGCTCAACGCTTCGAGGCGGGTCGACAGCGACACGCGGCGCAACGATAGCGCGGTGCAGCGTCCAGCGCACTTCTGCGTCCTGGCGGTGGCCAGCTCTGCAGTGACCTGCGCGCGTTCAGCGGCGATCGAGGTAAGGTCACGTCCGGAACCGGTGGCGTCCATGAGGGGCGGTATCTGTGCGTCGACCGTCGCGGCCCGAATCTCGCCAGCGTGCTCCTGTGCGGAAATGAAGAATGTCGCTTGGCCGTAGCCGGTCGCGAGCATCGCACCAAGCCACAGCACGAGCGCGGGGATGCGCAGCGCGACCGAAACGGATCTAGCCAGCGCGGGCAGCAGATGCGCGCTCAGCAGCAGGACCATCCCGATACCTACCCATACCAGCCGCTCGGCGAGCTGGCCACCGCGCTCCCAGGCTGCGATCAACGAAACGCATCCGGAGGTGCCCGTCGCAGCAACGGCCAGTCCCATCGCCCACCACCGCAGCGAAGAAGTCGCGCGCGGCAGCGACGACGAACCGCTGGCCGCGTCGGCGTGAGAGATCGTGGAAGGTACGCGGTCCGCGGGGGCACCGGCCGGCATGAGGCGCAAAGTAGTAGTGGGAAAAAGCGACTGCGGAAGATGCGTGGTATGTGGATGCACGGTGCGGCCTCTTGTGTGAGCGTTACCCGGCTTCTCATCGCCAAATGAGGTGAGCGGGCGCATGGCAGGGTTGGCGAACCGGTCACACAAGCAGCCGGCAGACCGTAAGGTCTCCCTAACAAGGCCCGCCCATTGAAAGCGGCGCGCAGAGGCAATACGCACAAAAAAAGCCGCATGCGCGGCCGTGCGCTTGTATGAATCAGGTCGCCAAACCCGGCACCCGTTGTCTGGGGTGCGGACCAGGTATACCGCAGAGGCGAGAGCGTTTGAACAGGCCATAATGCTTCCGCCTGGTTTTCCGGCTGCGTCGCCGTGCCATGTCTTACCAAGCATGAGAGCGGTCGACGGACTCGTATGCCGCGCAGCATGAACCCCGGGAGAGGATAGAACGATGGGAACGGCAAAACCCTTGACGACGACCCGGCTGCCGCATCGCGGCGCACAGGGCGATACGGTTGCCTTCGGGCATTCTTTTGTGACGTCCCGCCTGGCAGGGTTCGAGAAGGACATGAAGATATGTCTCACCGGAATCAAGGCACCGGGCAAGGCAGGCGTCACGCATGCCTATTTTCCGGCCCTGATGGCGTGCTGCGGCATGCTGGAGTACCTGGCAGCGCTTTTCCTTGGGCAGGTTGGCCGGACACTGACCAACGTGCAGATATCTGCGTACGCCACAGCGTACATGCGCCAACCTGACTATGCTCCTGAAACGGTCAGGATCCTGTTTGACGCGTTACGCAATCCGATCGCGCACCGCAGTATCGCAACAGGGGTTTGGGCGGACCATCACGACGAGTTCCGCGGCCGCAGACTCACCTGGAAGGTGCTTGCAGATAGCGCTCGGCCAGCGATCCGGCTCGTGGAAGAGGTCGGCGAGGTGCACCGCGATTCGCCGTGGCCGTGCCGCTATACGCACCGAGTACATGTCCATCTCGGCAGTCTGTGGCGCGACATAGCCGAATCAGTACCCGCCTACCTCGACGCCCTCGCCGCTGACGGCGGGCTGCAGAAGAACTTCAACACCTGCATGAGGCGGCTCTATCCGGAGTAGCCGCTGTTCGTCGCATGATTTGATGGACGATTATCACGTGCGATCTGATCAAACGCCCACGCCAACGGGTGGCGGCAGTACGGCGCAGGCATCAGCAAATTGCGCCGTTTAAATGGCGCCCCGATGCTGGGCAATGCTGGACTCCAGCGCGGCCAGAACGGGAAAGTCATCTAAAGGCTGATCCCCCGCCGGGCCGATGTCGATCAGTTGGCTCAACGCCTGCGACATCGCTTGCATCGTTCCGATCTTCTGTTCGAGCTGCAATTTCTTGCAGATCGCGAGGTCGCGCACGTCGCCGCGGGATGCGTTGTTGTCGGCCTTCAGCTCCAGCAGTTGCCGTATTTCCGACAGCGTCATCCTGCAGCGCTGGGCCTGCCTGACGAAGTCCAGCCGGCGCACCGCGTCCTCGTCATACAGCCGGTACCCGGCTTCGGTCCTGGTCGCGGGCCGCAGCAACCCCGTTCCTGCTCGTAGAAGCGGAGGGTATCGGCACTGACCTCGGTCCGCTTCGCGAGCTTGCCGAGCGTCATTCCGGTGCTCACGCGGGCCGCCGCATCCACCTTGTGTTTTCGATGCTGCGGCCGCTGTCCCGTCATTGTTGACTGGAGAGTGTTAGCCGAGGTCATAGCGCGTCGGTGCTCCCATGAATTGGTGGGGGTTTGCATTTTCGGGTCCTCTGGCCATACGAGACTTTTTGCGCGGATCCGAGAGCCGCATGGGGGTCGTATTCGACCGCGTGGGTTCATGGGCTCGGCTCACCGCGACCGTGTCGGCGGCGGGTTATGTGAGTTGCGCCTTTTCGATCACGGCGCTGCATCACGGGCGGTGTCGATCCAATTCTTGCGACCTCTCGCCCTTCTGGCTCACGCCGAATCGCACCGTATCTGACGCAAATCCATGACGGACGACAGGCCACGCCGCGCGATCTTCAGCCTAGCCCATGGAGCGTGCTTGAGAGTCAAGAGAAAGCCGTGGGCAGGCTCTGGATCGCCACAGTGCTGCTGTAGCAACGAAACTGGCAGTCTCTTTCGCATGCGGAGGCGGCGCCCCGCCGACAGCTCAGGGGACGTCCGAATATTTCGTCTCGTTGCGTCGCGCAAGGCCGCGGTCGAGATTTCCACCGCTTCAAATATCGCTTGATTCCGTACGTAACTACGGAGATATCTTGACGCCGAACCGCTGCACTCTCATGGAGAATCGCATGTCTGAACCCAAAAACGGGCGGGGCGCCCTGGTGGCCGGAGGCCTTGCCGCAATCCTCGCGTCGACCTGCTGCCTCGGCCCCCTGGTACTCGTGGCCCTAGGCGTCAGCGGTGCCTGGATCGGCAACCTGACGGTGCTGGAACCCTACCGGCCGATTTTCATCGGCGCGGCCCTGGTGGCGCTGTTCTTCGCTTACCGGCGTATTTTCCGACCGGCGCAGGCCTGTCGGCCGGGCGATGTTTGCGCGGTGCCGCAGGTCCGGACGGCCTACAAGGCCATTTTCTGGGTCGTCGCTGTTTTAGTTGTCGTCGCACTCGTGTTCCCCTACGTCGTACCGCTGTTTTATTGAAGAAGGAGAAGTCATGAAGAAGCTTGTTGCAGCTGTCGCCCTTGCGGCAACCCTGATCGCCCCGGCGTGGGCGGCCACCCGAACCGTCACCTTGCAGGTCCCTGGCATGACCTGCGTGGCATGCCCGATCACGGTCAAGAAGGCGCTGAACGGCGTTACGGGTGTGAGCAAAGTCGAAGTCAATTTCGAGAAGAAGGAAGCCGTCGTGTCCTTTGACGACAAGCAGACCGGCGTTCAGGCGCTCACCAGGGCCACGACAGATGCGGGCTATCCGTCGGAACTGAAACAGTAGCGCGTGACACCTCAAGGGCGGATACAGACGCGATGCCGTTTCACGCCCGCCCCGCTGCCCCGAACTATCCGCTCTGCTCGAGGTTGCCGTAATTGCACTTTGCGAGGGATCGCGACGGCGGCGAAGCTGAGCGTCCAGACCGACCGTCCGCTGGTTGTGGCGGACTTTAACAAAGAGACCGTAATGAACGAAACGATTCTTCGCGTGACGGGCATGACCTGCACAAGTTGCGCACAGCATGTCAAGGAAGCGCTGATGGGAGTGCCGGGCGTGAGCCAGGCCTCTGTCACTTACCCGCAAGGTGTCGCCCGTGTTGCGAGCCGCACCGCGGCGCTTGACCCGTCGGAGCTGGTGGCCGCCGTCTCGGCGATCGGTTATGGTGCCGCGCACGAAGAGCGGGCGGAACCCTTCGTGCGTGAAGCAGAACGGCCCGGGCTGCTCGACAAAGCGTTGAACTGGCTGGGTGGCAGCGCGAAAGCCGAGGCAGATGGCGGCACGCTGCACGTTGCGGTCATTGGCAGCGGCGGAGCGGCCATGGCGGCTGCACTGAAGGCGGCCGAGAGCGGCGCCCGCGTCACGCTCATCGAGCGCGGCACCATTGGCGGCACGTGCGTGAACATCGGCTGCGTGCCCTCCAAGATCATGATTCGGGCCGCGCACATTGCTCACCTTCGCCGGGAAAGTCCGTTCGACGCGGGACTGTCCGCCGCAGCGCCCACGGTTCTGCGCGACCGGCTGCTCGCGCAGCAGCAAGGTCGGGTGGACGAACTGCGGCACGCCAAGTACGAGGGCATTCTGGAAGGCAACCCGGCCATCCGCCTCGTGCATGGCACCGCCCGGTTCAAGGACAGTCGCACCCTCGCCGTGGAACTGGCTGAAGGCGGCACTCGCGAAATCGCTTTTGACCGTTGCCTGATCGCCATCGGCGCGAGCGCGGCGATTCCACCGATTCCAGGTCTGAAGGAGGCGCCGTACTGGACCTCGACCGAGGCGCTGGCAAGCGGCGTCATCCCCAAACGGCTTGCCGTGATTGGCTCGTCAGTGGTGGCCGTCGAGCTGGCGCAGGCCTTCGCCCGCCTGGGCAGCCGCGTCACGATCCTGGCGCGCAGTACGCTGTTTTTTCGCGAAGATCCCGCCATTGGTGACGCCGTGACGGCGGCCTTTCGCGCGGAAGGCATCGAGGTGCTGGAACAGACACAGGCGAGCCAGGTGTCGCACGGCGATGGCGAGTTCGTGCTCGCCACCAACCACGGCGAGGTGCGGGCCGATCAACTGCTCGTCGCCACCGGACGTTCGCCCAACACCCGAGGGCTGAATCTGGCACATGCGGGTATCAGGTTCGATGAGCGCGGTGCGATCGTGATCGACCAGCGCATGCGCACCAGTTCGCCGGACATCTACGCCGCGGGAGACTGCACTGACCAGCCGCAGTTTGTTTATGTGGCAGCGGCCGCAGGCACCCGCGCGGCGATCAACATGACGGGCGGCGACGCGACGCTTAACCTCGATGTCATGCCGGCCGTGGTGTTCACCGATCCGCAGGTGGCCACCGTCGGGTACAGCGAGGCGGAAGCCCACCATGCCGGCATCGAAACCGACAGCCGCACGCTGACGCTGGACAACGTCCCGCGCGCGCTGGCCAACTTCGATACGCGGGGCTTCATCAAGCTGGTCGCCGAGGCAAGCACGGGCCGTTTGCTGGGCGTCCAGGCGGTGACGCCGGAAGCCGGCGAAATCATCCAGACTGCCGTGATCGCGATCCGGGCTCGGATGACTGTTCAGGACCTCGCCGACCAGCTCTTCCCGTACCTCACGATGGTCGAAGGCCTGAAGCTCGCCGCGCAGACCTTCGTCAAGGACGTGAAGCAGCTGTCCTGCTGTGCCGGCTGATCGGTCCAAGGCATGGAACAAGCACAAACCGCCCCGCGCCAGTCCACGGCGCGGCTGGCTGGCGGGCGGTTACGCAGGGGCGGCGTTGCGGTTCGTGCCACGGACGTTCAATTGTTGCGACGACGCATTGGGGAACCATGAAAGCCACGACCTATATCTCCGCAGTTGCGGAACGCCTGTCACCGGTCAATCGGCCCGAGGGTTTTCCGGAGCTTTTTGTTGCACTGCTGCGTGAGCTCGCCATAGGAAGCCCCGTTTTACCCGATGCGCTCGCGGCCGAGCTAGGCTGGCCGGCCGAGCGAGTCGCGGCGGTGCTCGAACAGGCCCCCAGCACCGAATGGGACAACGACGGCAACATCATCGGCTATGGCCTTACGCTGCGCGAAACCCCCCATGTGTTCGAGATCGGCGGCCAGCGTCTCTACACCTGGTGTGCACTCGACGCACTGATGTTTCCGGCGTTGCTCGGCAAGCGCGCTCGCGTGGTCTCGCGCTGCCACGCGACGGGTGAGCAGATAACCCTCACGGTGGCGCCGGACGGCCTGCATCAGCTCGAACCGGCCGGTGCGGTTGTGTCGCTGGTGCGACCGGACGCGTCGCCCGACATTCGCTGCGCCTTCTGCTGCCACGTTCACTTCTTCGCAAGTGCCGCTGCTGCAGCCGATTGGGTCGCGCAGCACGAAGGCGCCGAGGTGGTGAGCGTCGGGGACGCGTTTCGGCTCGGACAAGCCCTCGCTCGACAGTTCTCACCGGACCGCCACGCGAAACCGACGTGACGCGCTGCCTGGAAACAGTGCACGCAATCGTTAACCCTTCACAATTGCCGGTCCCAAAGGCTCTCCTATGTGGAAAATTGCCATTGCGCTCACCACGGTCGTTCTCACCTGTTGCCAATGCAGCCAGGCCCGCTCCGCAGTGCACACGCAAGAAGCGGCATCACCGCACCCGGTGAACGCCCCGACGACCGAACATCGGCCGGCTCCGTCTTTGACGGGCGCTCGTCTCTGGCCATCGGTGCTGTCGGATGCGTCCGGCACGATCACGATGCAGCGACGCAACTCGCTCGAGAGCTTGATCCCGTACCTTGGTACGCACATACAATGAATCGTGATCCGGTGGTCCCGTGGGCAGTCGCTTGCAGTATGCCCCCGCCAACCAGGACCTCAACGTACCCGCCGGCGGGCAGCAAAGTCGGCACCCCGGATCTGGCGCGCCTGGTACGCTGCCCCCGAGCTCGGGCTGTCCCGCAAACGAAGATCGATTTCGCAAGATCAGAGTCGGGGGGGACGTTCGACGACGGAAGACCATCGTGGGGGCTGACTGGCACCACCGAAAATGCTGGAAATGCTGGTTATCCATCAGCGCCAAACACTGTCTACGGAGCATCATATGTCCTTTATCTCACGGGTAGCCGACAAGGCCGGCGTGACAGGCACCATCGTCTCGGCGATGGGCTGCGCGATGTGCTTTCCCGCGCTCGCGAGCCTCGGCGCGGCGATCGGCCTGGGTTTCTTGAACCAGTACGAAGGTCTGCTGGTCAGCACGCTGCTGCCGCTGTTTGCGGGCATCGCGCTGCTGGCCAACGCGCTTGGCTGGTTGAGCCACCGGCAACGACGGCGAACTGTGCTGGGCATGCTCGGCCCCGCGCTCGTGCTGATTGCCCGCTATCCGCTGTGGCACTTCAGCTTGCATAACGAAGTGCTGTACGCCGGACTTGCGATCATGGTTGCGGTGTCGGTTTGGGACATTGCGTCCCCGGCAAACCGTGTTTGCGAGACCGACCGGGCCTGTGCGTCAGGTGCTGGCAACCGCTCGAAGTGTTGAGCGGACACGCGCGAGTCTGACATCCCCACGCCATCATGGACCGCTTCGACAGTATGACCGCCTTCGTCAAGGTGGTGGAGTGCGGCACCTTCAGCGGCGCGGCACGACGCCTCGATCTGGCGCCGGCCATAATCACGCGGCGCATCCAGGACCTGGAATCCAGGCTGGGCATCCGGCTCTTCAACCGCTCGACCCGCCGGGTGAGTCTGACCGAGGTGGGCCGGGCGTTTTACGAGCGCTGTACGCGCATTCTCGCCGACCTGGAGGAAACCGAACAGGCCGCCAGCGAGCAGCAGGCGACTGTGCGCGGCGTATTGCACGTCAACGCGTCACTGTCGTTCGGGATGCTGCACCTGGCGCCTGCGATCGCCCGTTTCACCGCCTGCTATCCCGAGGTTTCCGTCGAACTCACCCTCACAGATCGCGTGGTCGATCTGATCGAAGAGGGATTTGATCTCGCCGTGCGTGCCGAACCATTGCCCGATTCGGGGCTCGTCGCGCGACGGCTCGTGCCGTGCCGTTCCGTGGTGTGTGCGGCACCGGGTTACCTTGCCGAGCGAGGCGTTCCTCGAACGCCAGCAGAGCTAACGGCGCACAACTGCCTCACGCTCAGCACCTCGCCGGATTCCGCCGACTGGATTTTTATTGGCGCCAACGGAACCGCGCAGCGGATTCGCGTGGCCGGGAATCTGCGCGCGAACAGCTCAGGCGCGCTGGTCGCAGCGGCGATCGAAGGGCAAGGACTGATTCTGGAGCAGACCTGTACCGTCGGCGAGGAGCTGAAGGCGGGCCGGCTGGTTGCCGTGCTAACCGACTACATGCTGCCCGAGGCGGCCATTCGCGCGGTCTTCCCCCACCGGCTGCTTCTGTCTGGCAAGGTCCGCACATTTGTCGACTTCCTGGCCGCCCGCTTCGGTCACGATCCGGATTGGGACGACTGGCGTCGCGGGATGTCACCACAACGTGCGGCCGAAGCACCGTGTGATTGCGTCACCGGAGATTGAGCCTGGCCTGTGCCGGTAAGCCCGGCACAGCGGCACCGACCGCCGGCCCAGGCGCCCAGCTTTGAGATAGACGACTATGTACCATGTATCCCGCCTTTGCAGCATGCGGCGGTTTGACGGCCGGGCGATCCGGTATGTGAAGAGGAGGCCACGACCATGTGGAAGCTGTTGAAGCAATTTGGCGGGATAGTCGGTGCCGGCGTGGCTGCCGCCTGCTGTCTGGGGATACCGGCGGTCCTCGCGGCGATGGGGGCGGTAGGCTTGGGATTTCTGGTGCGGGACGCTTACCTGTTCCCGCTTTTCGCTGGCTTCGGGGCGGTGAGCCTGTGGTTTCTGTTCCGCTCGGCGCGCGGTCACGCCTTTTTGGCGCCCTTCTGGCTGGGTCTCGCCGGGGCCATCGTCGGCATGGCGGGACTGTGGCTGCTCGTGACCGGCCTGTATCCGATGACTGCCCTGGTCTACGCGGGACTGGCCGTGCTCGTCGCCGGCAGCGTCTGGGATGCTCTGAGGGGACGCAAAGCCAAGGCATGTGCAACGGAGCCCGCCTGCGAGGCTCCACAGGCGAGCCAGCCAGCCGACCCCATCCGGCGGATTGCCACCGGTGCGGCCCTCAGCGTGACGGCGGCAGCCGCCCTGTATGGCATGTACAAATCGGTCGAGATGTTTTCGCCAGCCGCGCAGGCAAGCGCGGGGGGCGGGACCGAGAAATGCTTTGGTGTGGCGCTGGCCGGCAAAAACGATTGCTCGACCGCCAGGCATGCTTGCAACAGCCAGGCCACGGTCGATCATGCGCCCGATGATTTCAAGTTCGTCCCCAACGGAACCTGCCTGAAAATCGGCGGGAAGCTTAGCTAGGGTCCCCCCAACCGGCGTGGAACGAGGAAACCTGCGAGACGACCCAACACCGCGGCTGCTTCCTCGTTCCAGATGTCCTGCCGGAAGCCTTCAATCCACGTTTGTCCGCGCCGCTGCGCTCGCGCAGAGCAGTGGAACCGGTCGTACTTGCGAGATTATTCGCGCTGTTCTTGATGGAACCGGCATCGGCGAGAGCCGAGCGCCAGGTGCACAGGCGTCTTGCGCCCCAATCGATCGATAAACGTTTTGAAAGCAGGTTATGCAAAAGCGGAAGGATGCATGGCAGTGCAAAGTGTTCTGCGCGACGGCCTTTATCGCGCTCGCGATTGCTTCGGCAACCGCAAATGCGGACCAGTACGGCGTACAGCTCGCGGGCGGCGTCGCAGATCACGGATTAAAAAAGGCGGATCTTGGCGTGGACTGGGACCCGGGTTTGAGATGGTGGGAAGTCGCCGGATATCACTTCACGGTGATCGGCGAAGCGCACATCTCGTACTGGGACATCCAGGAGGATCATGCCACGCACCCAAACATCTGGGAATTCGGATTCACGCCTGTGTTCCGCTTCATCAGCGGTTCGGGGCGGGTCCGTCCGTATGTCGAGGCCGGCGTCGGTGTACGGCTGCTTTCACATGTGCGTGAGACCTGGAACCGCACTTTCTCATCGGCGTTCGAGTTCGCTGATATGGTTGGAGTTGGCGCGCAGATTGGTGCGCACCAGAATTACCAAGCAGGTTTCCAGTTCCAGCATCTATCGAATGCGGGTCTCAAACATCCGAATCCGGGCATCAATTTCAGCCAGATCTATCTGCAATACAACTTCTGACGAAATCTTCGAGAACAGTTTTCGCAGTTGTCGAACGTGACCGTGTTACCTGCCACGCCGCTTCGAACTTGGCGTTCATGTAGTCGCGGCCCATTCGTGCCTGGCAGAACGCGTAGGCGCCGCCACTGGAGCGGCGGCTGTGGCCGGGGTATGAGCAAGGTAAGCGTAAATTCCTATCATAAGACTTTTGGTTATGAAAACGTGCTGGATCATTTCGACTTGACCTGGTAACATTGGATTTTTCTTGCGCTAATCTGAGCGGCCCTCTGCGATCAGGATGACTCGCATGGCTACCATCGAGCGCACTGCCTATCCGCGTTTTCCCAAGGTCCTTGCCACAAGGGACCTGCAAACCTGCTACACGCCGCAGCCCGACGAACTTGAATGGGCGCGCCGTTCGACGCGGGGTGAACGACCTCGGCTGGGCCTGCTGGTGCTGCTCAAGATCTTCCAGCAGATGCATCATTTCCCGGCGCTGGACAGCGTTCCGACCGCGGTCGTCGAGCACGTGCGGGCTGCGGCAGATATTGGTTCCGCGGTTCAGTTCGGCTACGACACGCAGTCGTCGCCGACGCTGTTCCGACATTACCTGACAATTCGTGAATACCTCGGCGTGAAGCCCTATTACGGGACCGATGCCAATGTAATCGCGACACGTGCGGCGCACACCGCGGCCCTGTCGATGGACCAGCCCGTCGACATCATCAATGCCACGATTGATGAACTCATCGCGCAGGGCATTGAACTACCGGCGTTCTCGACGCTGGACCGGATCACGGAGCAGATCCATGCGAAGACCCAGACGCGGCTGTTCCGGCGTGTTGCCCGGCGCCTCACCGACGAGCAGAAGCGTGCTCTCGATTGGCTCCTCGCGCGGGATCTGGTGAGCCGCCAGAGCGCCTACAACCGCATCAAGCGCCATGCGAAACGCCCGTCGCGCCAGCATCTCGATCTGCTAATCGACCAGATCACCTGGCTTGATGAACTCGGCGACTTTACTAACGCCATCGCCGGTATTCCCGCGTCGAAATTGCGCTCGCTGGCCACTCAGGCCATGAGCCTGGACGCGGCGAATCTGAAAAAGGACACCCTGCCCGAGAAGCGCTACACGCTGATCGTGGCATTGCTCAACCGCATGCGGGTTCGCGCCCGTGACGATCTCGCCGACATGTTCGTGCGCCGCATGGGGGCGATTCACAAACGGGCGAGCGAAGAACTGGAGGTGATCCAGCGCCGGCAGCGCACGCAGGTGGAAGACCTCGTGGTTCTGCTCGACGGTGTGGTCGACATCCTCGCCGATCAATCCGATGAGACAATCATCGCGCAGTCGATCCGCAAATGGCTCGCGCCCAAGGGCGACCTCGAACCATTGCGCGAGAGCTGTGCGGCAGTGCGTGCAGTCAGCGGCGGCAATTACCTGCCTTTGCTATGGAAACATTTCCGCGCGCATCGCTCGGTCATCCTGCGTCTTGCCCGTACGCTTGAGTGGGACTCGACCAGCCCAGTGCGAACGCTGCTCGATGCACTTGATGTGGTCCTGGAAAACGAAACACGGCATCGGGAATGGATCGATGTCAACGTTGACGTGAGCTTTGCGGCGCCGCGCTGGCGCAAGCTCATACGGCGCTCGCACGGTGATGGCGCGCCGACCAACCGGCGCTATCTCGAACTATGCGTCTTCTCGTACATGGCCGAGGAACTACGCGTCGGTGACCTGTGCGTGTCCGGTTCGGATGCGTATGCCGACTATAGGGCTCACCTGCTCTCGTGGCGGGAATGCGAGCAGCGATTGCCCGATTATTGCGCGAAGGTCGGATTGCCCGAGAATGGACAGGACTTCGTTGCCCAACTGCGGCAGTGGCTCAGCGAGACAGCGCGCAAGCTGGATGACGACTTTCCGCACAAACGCGAACACGTCACGATCGGTCAGAACGAAGAGCCGATCCTGCGCAAAACCGTGGCCCGCGAAATTCCGGCCAGCGCGATCGCGCTACAGGAGCGACTCAACGCGCGGCTGCCGACCCGCAACGTGCTGGACATACTTGCCAACATCGAACACTGGACGCATTTCACGCGGCACTTCGGACCACTTTCCGGTATCGATCCGCAGATCCGCAAGGCGGCCGAGCGGTATCTGCTGACGATTTTCGCGATGGGCTGCAATCTCGGCCCGACCCAGGCTGCCCGCCACCTCGACACCGATGTGACGGCGCAAATGCTGTCGTTCGTCAACCGACGGCACATGAGCCTCGATAAGCTCGAAACCGCGCAGCGCGAACTGATCGAACTGTACCTGCGGCTCGATCTACCAAAGCACTGGGGTGATGGCAAGACGGTCGCTGCGGATGGTACCCAGTACGATTTCTACGACAACAACCTGCTGGCTGGGTATCACTTCCGCTATCGAAAGATGGGCGCGGTGGCGTACCGGCACGTCGCCGACAACTACATCGCGGTGTTCAGGCATTTCATCCCGCCCGGCGTGTGGGAAGCTATCTACGTAATCGAGGGACTGCTCAAGGCTGGCCTGTCAGTCAAGGCCGACACGGTCCATGCCGATACGCAGGGCCAGTCGGCCGCCGTGTTTGCCTTCACGCATCTGCTCGGGATCAAGCTGATGCCGCGGATCCGCAACTGGAAGGATCTCGTGCTGTATCGGCCGGGCGACGATGCGAAATATAAGCACATCGACAAGCTCTTCACGGCGACCATCGACTGGGAACTGATCCAGCGCCACTGGCAGGAACTGATGCAGGTCGCGCTGTCGATCCAGGCAGGCACGATTTCGTCACCGTTGCTGTTGCGCCGTCTCGGTTCCGAAAGCAGGAAGAACCGGCTCTATCTCGCGGCGCGCGAACTCGGTAACGTCGTGCGCACGGTCTACCTGCTCGAATGGATCGGCAGTCGCGAACTGCGTCAGGAAGTGACCGCGAACACCAACAAGATCGAGTCGTATAACGGCTTCGCGAAGTGGCTGTCGTTCGGCGGCGACGTGATTGCCGAGAACGAGCCGGAAGAGCAGCAGAAACGGCTGCGCTACAATGATCTGATTGCATCGGCCGTGATCCTGCAGAACACGGCGGACATGATGCGCGCGCTGCGTGACATGGTGGCCGAAGGCGAGAAAATCCGCCCTGAGGACGTCGAATTCCTGAGCCCTTATCCGACGCATAACATTCGCCGGTTCGGGCGCTACCGGCTGCACTTGGATCGCGCGCCAGAGAGCTGGATCAACGATGTGCTGTTTGGTCAGGCGGCACGCCCTGGTGATGAGATGAGGTAACGACTGCATGAGCGCAAGAGCCGCGGTGACCGCGACGCCCTATGGTGAGGTGGACGCCGCCGCGCTGGAAGCACTGGAATCGGGCTACGACACGACGCGGCTACTGGACGCCGTGAGCACGCTCGATGAGGTGCGTATCAGCCTTTACGACCCGGAAGGCCTGCGGGACGATCTGTTGCACCTGCACAGCATCGCCCACACGCTCGTCAACGGCGCCGGGCTGACCATCGGCGCACAGGACGAGCCGTTCGTTGATCAGGTCTCGGACGTGATCGACCAAATCGACCAATACGTTGCCGATCTGCTGGCGATTCGCGACGTGCTGCAGCCTCTGGAGGCCCTTCGCCCTGATGACACGAATTGTCTCGACGGCCGCTGAGTTGCTCGCCGACGGGCACATCGCGGCGCTCCGGTCGTCCACCCAACCCACTTGCGGACATTCAAGCGTCGGTTACGCCGCTGACAGCGGACTTGGTACTCTCTTCCAAGTAAGTCGACGGCCTGCGCCAGAACATTATTCCACGGACATGTGGACCCGATGCTCTTGCATCGCTGATGCGCGTGAACAGCACCCTGTAGCCGGCGTCAATCAATGAGTGTCCGGTGGTTGGCCCAATTCATTTGACACCTGCGCGTCCAGAGCGATCTGCCTGCGAAGCGCTTCGAAGCGCTCCAGTACATTGTCTCCGAAAAGCGGATCGGGGCTAGCCGATACGGCCGCATCGACTGCAGCCCAGTCCTGTTCTGTCAGCACCCGCGCAGCGCGAGGCATCACGTCTCGCTCCTCAGTGGAAAGGTGGTGACGATAGTATATAAGATACGTGGCCGTGGCCGCCTCCAGAGCGGCGCGCGGGATTACAACATCTCCCGCGGCTTCATCGATGCGAATCAGGAGTTCATCGCCGGCCGTGGCAATCACGCGATGCTCCTGCAGAAGGCGGTTCACCACGATTTGAGTCCCGGGATCCCGTTCAGCAAGCCGCGCGTACGCAACATCCTCTCGCGGATGGTGAACACGATCGGAAAAATTCCGCATGTAGTAAAGGATATCTCCCATGAGAGCGTAATTCGGGCTTTCGCCCCGGTAGAGTTCAGCTACCTGTTCTTCCAGAATGTCGAGTAGCCGGGCGAAATTAATGTGCTCGGTGTGCCATACGGCAAGTGGGTCGGCCATGGCGTGCTCCATTGAATCGATCAAGTACACGATAGACCGTCTGGACGAAAGCGCAAATGCATTCCTCGTGGCGAGGTCGACAACGCCCAGCGCGATCAGTGCAATTGAAATACTACTGGTTGCAACCTGAGAAGGACTGACACAGGTCAATCCACTGCGGCATCAGTGCGCGGAGCTCCTGCAGGACCACACGACTGGAGCGTGACTCGCGTGCTACATGCACTTCGGCCGCGTACAAGGCAGCCGACACGACAGTACCGAAGGCAACTGTCCCATGGCAGCGCGTCGTTCCGCCGCAGTCGCATATGGCCGGAAGGGGTTGTCTTCTGCCTGACGCAACCTGTCTGTCCTGCGGCGCTACATTCCGCCGCGATTTGCATCGGGCAGTGTTCGGCCAACAAGGACCAGTTGGCGGCGTAGCTTCGAACTATCGCACCTCCGCCCGTTTCGGACATTCGGGTACCCACGCGGTCGCAACCGTCGGATGGTCTCTGAACCGGATTCAATCATTATACGATTTGTTGATCGTCAACGATTCCTTGTCCCACCGCAGGATGTTCCTGACTCTCTGGCTCGTGCACGCTGATCCAAAGCAAAAGATCTGTCCGTCGTTGGCGCAATTGATTGCGTCCGCCTGAGGATAGCCAACCTTGCACAAGGCGCCAGCGCAAACTTCTCAAGGAAGGTGCCTGGTAAGATGAGTCCCATCGACAGTGCCTGGCTCGGTACGCCGAAACGTGTTCGCTGTGGATCGCACTTCGACACCATTAAGGTTCCTGTCAATGCGCTCGTCAGAGTATGGAGGCTGATCGCAACCACTGCTTGAACTCAAGATACGCGACAATAAAACGAGATCGATAGGGTTCGGAATGCGCGAAATGTCGATTTGAAAACACTGCTTTCCGATAGATTCTCATCGTGGTGTGAACCCATTCGACAGTTGCCGGCAATCCGTCACGCGCGATGAGAAACTCGATACGTGAACGATCTTCAATTGGCTCACCTCGTGATTCACGTTGAATTGCCACCCCAGCCTTCCTGTACGATCACAATGCATCAATCAGATAATTCTGCGCGCAAGCATGGTGCGGATCTCCCCGATTGCTTTTGCCGGATTCAGTCCTTTGGGGCAAACATCCGTGCAGTTCAGGATCGTGCGACATCGGAACAGACGGTAGGGGTCATCGAGATTATCCAGCCGTGCGGCAGTTCCTTCGTCGCGGGAATCGACCAGAAAGCGATAAGCCTGTAGCAACCCTGCCGGACCGACGTATTTATCCGGGTTCCACCAGTACGAAGGGCACGCGCTCGAGCAACATGCGCACAGGATACATTCATAGAGACCGTCGAGTTGATCACGTTCCTCCGGCGACTGGAGCCGCTCTCGCTCGGGGGGCGGGGTATCGTTGATCAGGTACGGCATGATCGAATGGTACTGCTTGAAAAATGCGGTCATATCGACGATCAGATCGCGTACGACTGGTAAGCCGGGTAACGGTCGCAACACCGTGTGGCTGGGCAGATTGTTGAGATTGGTCGTGCAGGCGAGTCCGTTCTTGCCATTGATGTTCATAGCGTCAGAGCCGCATACTCCCTCACGACAGGAACGCCGGAAGCTGAGCGTCTCGTCCTGCGCTTTCAGGCGAATTAGTACATCCAGTAGCATCCGGTCATTCACCGTCACCTCTATCTTAAAGACCTGCGCATGAGGCGTGGCATCCGTATCTGGATCGTATCGGTAGATCTCGAATGTTCTTGTATCACTCACAACGTCTCTCCAATCAGGTGGCAGGCTGCGCAGCACCGGACGGTTGGCCGACGTTGCTGTTGCGTCGATCTGTTACTCGCCATAGCATGCTTAGACGGCTATCAGACATCGAGCGAACACCTCGCAGAAGTCATTGCATGCATCGTAATCCAGTTGCTGCCATCGTCAGCCCACACTGTGTGTCGGCTACCGCCGGAAAAAGGCGCGATATCGAAGAGCTCCGTGCTGTGATCGAAATGGTCCGCCTTGCTGCCGGCTCCCGTTTGACCGATAGCCAGATGAAGGTAGCTGCCGTGCGCTATCCGATACGTTAACGAACCGTCACCGGATCGCGGAACCCGACCACGAGTGACTGGCCGCGACGCACCATTAGCGTTCGACTAACTTGACGTCGTATCCGGCGTCAGCGAACGCAACCAGAAACTCTTCGGCAAACAGCCATGAGTCAACTTTTACGGTCCTCGCATCGACATCAACGTCGACCTTTGCATCTGGTTCGACTGTGCGCATGGCCCGGGTAAGGACAGCCGCATCGTTGTCCCCCTTCATCTGCCCGACTCTGAACATCATGTCCTGCTCCGTCAATCGGTGAATTCAGACGCTGCGTGACTGCCGTTCTGCCCCGTAGCAGTCAGCACCATGGTTCCCAGCCTTCCGGCAGAGAACACCCGTACCCGACGAATGCGAATGCCAGGGAAGCGTCTCTGGCACTCGCGGACTTCCAATGATCTGTTGCGATATGCTGTACATCATAACGTGATATATTGGGGAATACACCTGGATTTCAGGTGAATTTCGTTGCAATCCAGATTGAGCAGGCGCGTTAGCTGAGTCATTGATCTGCATCAATCCGACCATGCCATTAATGGCTTTTCATACTACGATGGGACGGGAGGATGGCGCAGCGTGCACGATTCAACCTCGACGCTGTCTGCCACTCGCGAAGGCATGTTGCGATTCCTCAGGGGCGCATATTTGGGAGACCATGTTGAGGATTACAGAACCTGTCACGGAACCGCGACCAACAGCCGATTTGGGTCTTTCCGTTCTGCGCCTGGGCTTCCGACCGTTCTATCTCAGCGGTGCACTTTTTGGCTTTATTGCAGTAGCGCTCTGGCTGATCGCGTTGCGTGGCTACCCGATCGCAGGCTCTTCGCCTGCCATGAATGGTGTGCTCTGGCACGCTCACGAAATGATCTTCGGCTTCATCGCCGCGATCGTGGTGGGATTTCTGCTTACTGCCGTGCGTGCCTGGACAACCCTCGAAACGCCACGAGGCGTAGCGCTCGCGGGACTGTGGCTTCTGTGGGTAGCGGGACGCGTGCTGGTCTGGACAGGCCCGGAACCCATCGCAGCCATCGTCGATTGCGCCTTCCTTCCGGTTGTCGCGATTGTGCTGTTACGGGTGCTGATCACGGCACGCAACCGTCACAACATTTTTCTGCCCGTGGCACTAGGACTCTTTGGTTTGCTGAACGTCTGTTTTCATTGGTGGGCGTGGCAGGAACGTCCCGACCTTGCAATACGGGCGTCTTACGCAGCAATCGGACTCGTGGTGATGTTCGTCACTGTCATTTCGGGCCGCGTGGTACCGATGTTTACCACGAACGCCATTCCCGGATTCCGGATGACGCGCTGGAAGGTGATCGAGAAACTCGCAGTGCCGACCGTCATATTGGCATTTGTTGCGGATGCAACAAATGCCGCGCCGTGGTTCATCGTGGCATGCGCCTGCGCCGCAGCGACTGTCCATGGAATCAGAATTGCCGGATGGCATTCGTGGCGAGTGGGGCCTCGGCCGATTCTCTGGATCCTGCATGTCGCCTATGCGTGGATTCCGATCGGTTTTGCGTTGCTTGCCCTGGCGGCCGCAGGCGCCGTCCCGCATTCGCTTGCGATTCATGCCCTGACGATCGGAGCGATAGGGTGCGCCATTATCGCGATGATTACCCGCACCGCGCTTGGACACACCGGGCGCCCGCTCGTTGCGGGACGAGCCGAGATAGCGAGTTACTGGCTGATGATCGCCGCGGCAATCGTGCGGGTTTTCGGCCCCTGGTTCGCCAGCGGCGCCACAGCCGTCTGGATCGACATAGCCGGCATATGCTGGTCTGTCACGTTGATCACCTACCTGGTCAAATATGTGCCCTTCCTGACGGCGTCCCGTATCGATGGCAAAGCAGGCTGACAGGTTATCACCGTGCTGAGTCAAATTAGGTGCGTGGCGAATTCCGAGGATTGTTGTTATGCAATGTGCATGAAGAGAGTGCCGGGCGTGGTCGAGAAAAATTGTCCCCGTTCCAGAGACCACAAGAATCCAGACGTAGGCTTTCCAGATTTCAATCTATCGGCGAGTGTCATGAAAACAATCAGAGTGCCCACAATTCTGGACAACCCGCGTAGACTTCGAGCATCGAGCGCCATGGAGTCGATCAGATGAGCCACTTTATCGATCGCCTGAAGTACTTCTCCACATCGAGGCCAACCTTCTCCGAAGGCCATGGGATGACAACCCATGAAGACCGTGGATGGGAGGACGCCTACCGGCAACGGTGGCAGCATGACAAGATCGCGCGCTCGACCCACGGCGTCAACTGCACAGGTTCGTGTTCGTGGAAGATTTATGTCAAAAGCGGCATCGTCACTTGGGAAACCCAGCAGACCGATTATCCCCGCACCCGTCCGGATATGCCGAATCACGAGCCGCGTGGCTGTGCCCGCGGTGCGTCCTATTCGTGGTATCTCTACAGCGCAAATCGCCTTAAATATCCGCTGATTCGCAGTGCACTGCTCAGGCAGTGGCGCGCCAAGCGCCTGACGCTCGCGCCGGTGGAAGCGTGGAGCGCGATCGTGGATGATCAGGAAGCCCGCGCCTCGTATATGCATCGCCGCGGACTGGGTGGCTTCGTTCGCTCAAGCTGGGATGAAGTGAACGAGATGATTGCGGCGGCAAACATCCACACCATCAAACGACACGGCCCGGACAGGATTATCGGGTTTTCACCAATACCCGCAATGTCGATGGTGTCCTACGCGGCAGGCAGTCGCTACCTGTCATTGATCGGCGGCGTCAGTCTGAGCTTCTACGACTGGTACTGCGACCTGCCGCCCGCGTCGCCGCAGACGTGGGGCGAACAGACCGACGTTCCCGAATCGGCCGACTGGTACAACTCCACTTTCATTATGTTGTGGGGGTCTAACGTGCCGCAAACGCGCACCCCCGACGCTCACTTCATGACCGAGGTACGCTATCGCGGCGCCAAGGTCGTATCGATCTTCCCCGATTATGCCGAGGGCGCGAAGTTTGGCGACATCTGGCTGCACCCCAAACAGGGCACGGACGCAGCGCTCGGTCTCGCGATGGGTCACGTCGTGCTGAAAGAGTTTCACGTCGCCGGCAGGAGCGCGTATTTCTCCGACTACTGCCGGCGTTATACCGACATGCCGCTGCTCGTGCGCATCGTCAAACAGGGCGAACACTATGTGCCCGAACGACTCCTGAGAGCAGACGAGCTCGATGATGTGTCCGGCCAGGGGAACAACGCCGCCTGGAAAACTGTCGCGTTCGACGAATTGAGTGGCAAGCTTGTCACACCAATCGGATCTATCGGCTTTCGCTGGGGGCAGAAGGAAGGTGGCGACGCCGGCAAATGGAATCTGAAAGAAGAGGATGTCCACGGCAATCCGATCCGTCCGGTCATGTCGTTCGTGGAGAAGCACGACGAGACGATCGACGTGGCCTTCCCCTATTTCGGCAATGTCGAACACACTCACTTCACTCATACCGGTCATGCGGGCGTATTGCCGCGCCGTATTGGCGTACGCAAAATCGCCACCCGCGCCGGTGAAATTCTGGTTGCGACAGTTTACGACCTGTTCCTTGCCAACTATGGCGTGGACCAGGGACTCGGCGGCCCGAACGTCGCGGCCGATTTCGACGATGACATTCCGTACACGCCCGCGTGGCAGGAGAAAATTACCGGCGTCAAACGGCACGAAGTCATCGCCGTTGCGCGCGAATTCGCCGATAACGCCCAAAAGACCGAAGGCAAGTCGATGGTGATCGTCGGCGCCGGCTTGAACCACTGGTTCAATATGGACATGAGCTACCGCTCGATCATCAACCTGCTCGTCATGTGCGGCTGCGTCGGCAAATCCGGCGGCGGCTGGTCTCACTATGTCGGCCAGGAAAAGCTCCGGCCGCAAACCGGCTGGCTGCCGCTGGCATTCGCGACCGATTGGTACAGGCCGGCGCGCGTCATGAACGGCACGTCGTTTTTCTATGCGCATACCGATCAATGGCGCTACGAAACGATGAAAGTCACCGAACTGCTATCGCCGCTCGCCGATGGCAGCGGGTTCGCCGACAGCCCGATCGACTACAACGTCCGTGCCGAACGGATGGGCTGGCTGCCGTCCGCGCCACAGTTCAGGACCAATCCGCTCGAACTCGGCCGGGCATCGGTCGGCTCCGACCCCGCCGCTTATGTCGCGAAGGGTCTGAAGGACGGCTCGCTTGAGATGTCGTGCGTCGATCCCGACGCAGCGGAAAATTTTCCGAGAAACCTGTTTGTCTGGCGCTCGAACCTGCTCGGTTCGTCGGGTAAGGGACATGAGTATTTCCTCAAACATCTGCTCGGCGCCGAGCATGGCGTGCAGGGAAAAGATCTGGGCGCAGGCGCCGGCATCCTGCCCAAAGAGGTGAAGTGGCACGAGAAAGCGCCTGAGGGCAAGCTCGATCTCGTCGTCACGCTCGACTTCAGAATGTCCACCACCTGCCTGTATTCGGACATCGTGCTGCCGACCGCCACCTGGTACGAGAAGGACGATATGAACACGTCCGACATGCACCCCTTCATCCACCCGCTGTCGGCGGCCGTCGACCCAGCGTGGCAATCCAGAAGCGACTGGGAAATCTATAAAGGCATCGCGCAAAAGTTCTCTGAACTGGCCGAAGGCCATCTCGGCGTGGAGCGCGACATCGTGATGTCGCCGCTCCAACACGACAGCGCCGGCGAAATCGCCCAGACCGACGGCATTGCCGACTGGGGTCACGACGAGTGCGATCCGGTTCCCGGAAAAACGATGGGAAGCATTGCGGTGGTCGAACGGGACTATCCGAATACCTGGCGCAAGTTTACCTCGCTCGGACCGCTGCTCGACTCGCTCGGCAACGGCGGTAAAGGCATTACGTGGCAAACCGGCGAGGAAATCGAACAGCTTCGAGAATTGAATTACCCGGTTACCGACGCGGGCGTTTCGCACGGGCGACCGCAGATTCTTTCGGCGATCAATGCGGCCGAAGTGATTCTGTCGCTCGCCCCGGAAACCAACGGTGCCGTCGCGACCAAAGCATGGCAAGCCTTGTCGGCGCTCACGGGCACCGATCACACGCATCTCTCTCGCGCTCGCGAGGACGAAAAAATCCGGTTCCGGGATATTCAGGCGCAGCCGCGCAAGATCATCTCGTCGCCGACATGGAGCGGGATCGAATCCGAACACGTGTCCTATAGCGCCAGCTACACGAA
This sequence comes from Paraburkholderia sp. BGA-UO-ETr-F12, assembly GCF_059567945.1. Lineage (NCBI taxonomy): Bacteria > Pseudomonadati > Pseudomonadota > Betaproteobacteria > Burkholderiales > Burkholderiaceae > Paraburkholderia > Paraburkholderia sp. BGA-UO-ETr-F12. The sequence goes on from NZ_JCAQOZ010000024.1 coordinate 287,144, forward strand.
TGTGCATGAGCTGATTCCCTGGCGCACCCTGTCCGGACGCCAACAGCTGTATCAGGACCACGCGTGGATGCGCGACTTTGGCGAGTCGCTCTGTGTCTACAAGCCGCCGATCGATACACGCAGCACCACCGGCATGGCCGGCAGCCGCTCAAACGGAAACGCGGAAATCGCGCTGAATTTCCTGACCCCTCATCAGAAGTGGGGCATTCACAGCACCTACACCGACAACCTGTTGATGCTGACGCTGTCGCGCGGCGGCCCGATCGTCTGGATCTCCGAGATCGATGCCAGAAAGATTGGCGTGGTCGATAACGACTGGATCGAGGCGTTCAATCTGAACGGTGCACTGACCGCTCGCGCCGTGGTCAGCCAGCGCATTCCGGTGGGTGCCGTGATGATGTATCACGCGCAGGAAAAGATTATCAATACACCGGGCTCCGAAGTCTCCGGGGTCCGTGGAATTCACAATTCCGTCACGCGCGTCATGCCGAAACCAACCCACATGATCGGTGGCTATGCGCAGCTCTCGTACGGTTTCAACTATTACGGCACGGTCGGCTCCAATCGCGACGAATTTGTGATCGTCCGCAAGATGCAAATAATCGACTGGAAGGATGAGTCGACGCCCGCGTCGGTGCTGTCGGCGGCCGAAGCCGCGCGTCATCAGCACACACTCGCCCACGGCGCGCCGACACTTGCGATGGCCGATGATGAGACTGGAGAGAAGCCATGAAAATCCGCGCGCAGATCGGTATGGTGATGAATCTGGATAAATGCATCGGCTGCCATACCTGCTCCGTCACCTGCAAGAACGTCTGGACTTCGCGCGAGGGCATGGAGTACGCGTGGTTCAACAATGTCGAAACGAAACCCGGCGTCGGCTATCCGAAGGACTGGGAAAACCAGGATCGCTGGAACGGCGGCTGGAAGCGCAAGACGAATGGCAAGATCGAGCTTCGTGCGGGTAGCAAGTGGCGTGTGCTCGCCAATATTTTCGGCAACCCGAACCTGCCGGAGATCGACGACTACTACGAGCCGTTCACGTTTGATTATGCGCATCTGCACGATGCACCCGACGTCAAGGTCGGGCCGGTCGCCCGACCGCGTTCGCTGATTACCGGCGAACGTCTGGAGAAAATCCAGTGGGGCCCGAACTGGGAAGAAATTCTCGGTGGGGAATTCGAAAAGCGTAAGCAGGACTACAACTTCGATCAGGTGCAGACCGACATCTTTGGTGAGTTCGAGAACACCTTCATGATGTACCTGCCGCGCCTCTGCGAGCACTGCCTGAATCCCGCGTGCGTGGCCTCCTGCCCCTCCGGCGCTATCTACAAACGGGAGGAAGACGGCATCGTTCTGATCGACCAGGACAAGTGCCGCGGCTGGCGGATGTGCGTGTCCGGGTGTCCTTACAAGAAGATCTATTACAACTGGCAAAGCGGCAAGTCGGAGAAGTGCATTTTCTGCTATCCGCGTATCGAGGCGGGCCAGCCGACGGTGTGCTCGGAAACCTGCGTCGGCCGGATACGCTATCTCGGCGTTCTACTGTACGACGCCGACCGGATCGAGGAAGCCGCATCGGTCAAGGACCCACAGGATCTGTACGAAGCGCAACTGTCGATCTTCCTGGATCCGAACGACCCGGCCGTGCGTGAACAGGCGGCTCGCGACGGCGTACCGGAGAACTGGCTCGAAGCGGCGCGCCATTCACCGGTGTACAAGATGGCGATGGAGTGGAAGATCGCTTTCCCGCTTCACCCCGAATACCGCACCTTGCCGATGGTCTGGTACGTCCCGCCGCTGTCGCCGATCAACTCGGCCACCAACGACGGCCGGCTTGGCATGAAGGGCTTGCTGCCTGACGTCGATTCGCTGCGCATCCCGCTGCGCTATCTGGCCAATCTGCTCACAGCCGGTCGCGAAGCGCCGGTTCGGCTTGCCCTCAAGCGAATGCTGGCGATGCGGGCGTTCATGCGCGAGCGTCATGTCGAACGTCGCGAGAGCCCGGAATTGCTCAGCGAAGTCGATCTGAGCAGCGCGCAAGTCGACGAGATGTATCGGTATCTGGCGATTGCCAATTACGAAGATCGATTCGTGATCCCGACCGCTCACCGCGAATATGCCGAAGATGCCTTCGACCTGCGCGCATCATGTGGCTTCTCGTTCGGCAACGGCTGTTCCGACGGCACCACGGAAACCAGCCTGTTCGGCGGACGCAAGGGCATCAACAAGACACGCAAGACAATCCCAATTCGCGCGGCGGGTGAATAAATGGAAGACAACCTTCTGATTTTCAGCATGTTGGGCGCGCTGCTGGACTATCCCGATCAAACACTGATCGTAGCGCTCGACGAGATTCGCGCCGCGCTGGCCGGGCATGCCGGCTTGCCGTCGGACACGCGCGCGGCCTTGATCGATCTGGTCGACCGATTGTCGGCGCGGCCGCTGCTGGATCTGCAGGAAGACTACGTCGAAATCTTCGACCGTGGCCGGGCCACTTCGCTCTATCTGTTTGAACACGTTCACGGCGAGTCGCGCGAACGTGGGCAGGCAATGGTGGATCTGCTCGCCATGTACGAAGCGAAGGATCTGTATCTCGGCGCCGGTGAATTACCCGACTACCTGCCGGTTTTCCTCGAGTTTCTGTCTCATGAAACGCCCGCGCAAGCGCACGCGCTGCTTGGCGAAATTGCCGATATCAACCGGCAGATTGCGACCAGTCTGGCTGAGCGCGGAACACCGTATTTCGCAGCCGTTGCGGCATTGTTGCCACTCGCCGGCGAGCCGCCGCTGGCGAACGCGAATACGACCGTGTGCGACACCACCATGACGCGCGAGGTCGACGGCGAAGCGCTCGATCGCGAGTGGCAGGAGGAGCCGGTGAGCTTCCTGGGTGCGCAAGCGCCTTTATCCAGGGAGCCCCAGCCAATCCAGTTTTATGACAAAAGACCGTCACGTTAACCAGAAACGGCGGACTTCCATGCTCACATTCCGCGCATTAGAGAACAGGATCCCGGCTGGAGAAACCTCATGAGTCAGCACTTCGTCAACGCACTGCTGTTTGGCATCTATCCGTACGTGTGTCTCGCGATCTGGTTGCTCGGCAGCCTGATCCGTTTCGATCGCGAGCAGTACACCTGGAAGAGCGATTCGTCGCAACTGCTCAGACGCCGTCAACTGCGCCTTGGAAGCAATCTGTTCCACGTCGGCGTATTGATTGTGATCGGCGGCCACTTCGCAGGATTCCTTGCGCCTCACTGGATGGTGTCGCCATTCCTGAACGCCTCCCAGCATCAATGGCTTGCGGTGATGGCGGGCGGCATCGCGGGTATCGTCGCGATCGTCGGACTGTCGATCCTGCTGTACCGACGCCTGTCCGATCCGCGCATTCGCATCAATAGCGCCCATGCGGACATCCTGGTGCTGGCGATACTGTGGTTACAACTGGCACTCGGGCTGGCCACCATTCCACTGTCTTTGGCTCATATGGACGGCGCGATGTTCGAAATTCTGAGCGACTACGTGAAAGGCGTCGTCACGTTTCAACCAGGTGCCGCCGATCTCATCATCCAGGCACCGCTCGTCTACAAAGTCCATATCGCGCTCGGCTTTACGATTTTCCTCATTTCCCCGTTCACCCGCCTCGTCCATATCTGGAGTGGCATGGCCACGCTGGGTTTCCTGGTTCGGCCTCACCAGATCGTCCGTAAGCGCTAACTCGAGGAATTTCCCATGTCGGCAAACCGCGATATTTCACCCGTGCCTAACACCCTTGACGTACTTAGCGTCAACGATGCCGTGATCGAAGTCGCCGCCATTGCAGCGGAATCCGCGTTGCACGCGGACGAGCCCGATCCCGACCACGCTGCGCGACGGGCGCTGGTCGTACGTGAACTGCTGGCCCAGCGCGCCGTTGCAACAGGTCTGTTGGCGAACGGCGCCGATCTCGACGATGAGACCATTGACCATCTGCTGGAACTGGAATGCACGACGCCAGTCCCGTCCACCGAAGAATGCCAGCGCTACTACGCAGCGAACATGCAGAAGTTCCGCAGTCCGGACCTGGCCTTTGCGCGCCACATCCTCTTTGCGTTGACCGAAAAGGCAGCGATGACACGGGTCCGCGCACGCGCCGAAGAAGCGCACCGTGAGCTCGCGCAGCACCACGACCGGTTCGACGCGCTCGCCCGGACGTTATCCAATTGTCCGTCCGGGCAGGTCGGCGGAAATCTGGGGCAGTTGACCCGCGGCGAGAGCGTGCCGGAATTCGAGGCGGCAATTTTCGGCAGCCAGCACATCGGCCTGTTACCGGGGCTCGTCAATACGCGTTATGGCTTCCATATTGTCTGGATAGAGCGTCGCATCGCGGGTGAATCCCTTCCGTTTGAAGCGGTGAAAGCGACCATCGAACGCTATCTCTCCGAGCATGTCCGGCACAAGTCGATCCAGCAATATTTGAACCTGCTGGCATCCAGCGCCGAACTGGGCGGCATCGCTCTGGATGTGCGCCCGGGCCTGTTGCTGCAATAGTGATTTGCCGTGCCGATTGCAGCGTATCTACGCTGGGCATCTGCATTCGGCACGCGCCCATCGCCCCCACATTGATCGATGACGTCCGCGTGCAACCGTCAGCCTTGTCCTGCCATGGAGCCGTTATGAGTTCACAAAGAAGTCCCATATTGGTTCTATGTGTCACGACTTTGGCATTTCTGGTCTGCTTTGTCGTCTGGATGATGTTCGGCGTACTCGGCATCGGGCTTCGAACCGAACTTGGACTGAACAGTACCGAATTCGGCATGCTGACGGCCACGCCGGTTCTGACTGGCGCGCTCCTGCGCGTGCCGTTGGGCGTCTGGACGGACCGCTTTGGCGGTCGCGTCGTGATGACGCTACTGCTCGTCCTCTGTGCCATCCCGGTCTTTCTGATCGCATACGCGACGGCGTTCTGGCAATTTCTTGCGATTGGCCTGTGCCTCGGCGCCGTCGGCGCATCGTTCGCGGTGGGAACACCGTATGTCGCGCGGTTCTTTCCGCCCGAAAAACGTGGTTTTGCGATGGGTTTCTTTGGGGCCGGCACCGTCGGCGCCGCGGTGAATCTTTTCGTCACGCCTTCGTTGGAGGCAGCATGGGGCTGGCGGGCCGTCCCGAAGATCTATGCGCTGGCGCTCCTCGTCACTGCGCTGATATTCTGGCTGGGCTCCGCGACCGACCCGGGCGCAGGTAAATCGGCGGGGCCATGGTACAGGCAGTTCCAGGTTCTGAAGAACCCCAAGATATGGAAGTACTGCCAGTACTATTCGATCTGCTTCGGCGGGTTCACCGCGTTATCACTGTGGATTCCACAATATCTGAAGGGCGAATTCGGCTTTTCGGTCGTCACTGCCGCGGCGTTAGCCGCCGGCTTTTCGCTGCCCGGATCGGTATTGCGCGCGCTGGGTGGCACCCTGTCCGACCGCTTCGGTGCGCATAAGGTAACGTGGTGGGGATTGTGGGTCGCGTGGATATGTTTATTCCTGTTGTCGTACCCGGACACCTCTTTCCTGGTGAGCACGGTCAACGGCCCGCGCAGCTTTCACATCCATCTGGGCGTCCCGGTTTTCATCGGACTTCTGTTCATTCTTGGCGTGGTGTTCGCGTTCGGTATGGCGTCGACGTTCAAGTACGTTGCCGACGATTTTCCGGAGCAGATGGGCGTCGTCACCGGCATCGTTGGACTGGCTGGCGGACTGGGTGGCTTCCTGCTACCGATCTTTTTCGGTGTGGTTCTCGACTGGCTTGGCGTTCGCTCGAGTTGCTTCATGTTTCTGTATGGCATCGTCTGGGTGTCGCTGATTCTGCTGTATCAATCCAGCGTGCGACAGGTCCGCATCGACGGAACAGCTCCGCAGTGACTGGATGAACAACCGACGTACTGTGTCCTACCGACACGGCATCACATGGATGATTGATGATGGGTATTTCAAGTTTTGATGAGCTGATTCGCGTCGCGCGGCAACAACCCGAACCTCAGCGATTGTTATTCGTCTTTACCACGGTTGAGTTGCCCGACGACTGCACACCCGAACAGCAGGCCCGCTTTCACGCAGGTCAGGGTGGCGCGTTGACGCCTCTGATGTGCGTGGACAAAACGCCCGAAGAAATCGGCACGTTTAGCGATCTGCTCGAAGAATCGCGACAGGTTCTTCAGGAATGGGAAATCGTCTTCGTCGCAGCGCTGTCGGGAAAAAACGGGTGTGTGCCCCGGACTGAAGACGCCGAGGCGCCGTTGAACTCGATGGTGGAATCGATCAAGGCTGGGTCCATCGGTATGTTCATTCCATTTGATTCGCACGGTCAGCCCGTGCTATTTGGGCCGTCCTGAACAGATTTCTCATTGACTGTGAGGGCCTCGCCAATGACGTGTCTCACATTAAGCGGTTCAGAGCACCACGAAACGATTGGTTCAGCTGCGCGGTTGCGGAATCGAGGGACACCCCGCAGCTGACCGGGTTCAAGCCACGCCCCGGGAAGCCACAAAGCTGCCCGCGTCTGATGCCGGGAGCAGGGAAGAAACGAGCAGGGAAGAAACGAGCATGGACGAAAAGCCACCCAACGATTGGGATCCGAGGTCCGAGGATGTCATGCACGATCAGAGTGCGGCGTATGATGATATGCGACACCGCTGTCCCGTTGCGCATAGTGACTACCTGAACCTGTCCCTGTTCCGCCATGACGATGTCATGCGCGTGCTCAACGATCCTGAAACTTTCAGTAATGCAGTCTCGAGCTATCTCTCTGTGCCCAATGGCATTGATCCTCCCGAGCACAGCCAGTACAGAAGCATTATCGAGCCTTATTTCAGCCCGCAGCGGATGGCGGTCTTTGAACCGGTGTGCCGGGAGATAGCTGCCAGTCTGGTAAATGGACTTTCGAGAGGCGACGAAGTCGAATTTATCGCCCGGTTCGCGCAGGACTTTGCGATGAACATCCAGTGCGCATTTCTGGGCTGGCCAGAGGAATTACGCACGCCGCTTCTTCGCTGGATCCGCAAAAACCGGGAAGCTACACTGACGGGCAACAGAAGGGCTCTCGACCGGGTGGCCGTCGAATTTGATACCTACATCAAGGGTTTGCTGGTGCAACGACGGGAATCGGGCGTGGACGCACCAGACGACATCACGACCAGCCTGTTGCGTGAGCGGATCGGGGACCGCCTGCTGCACGACGAGGAAATTGTCAGCATCCTGCGCAACTGGACCGTCGGCGAACTCGGCACGATTGCGGCGTGCGTGGGAATTCTCGCTCATTACCTCGCCGAGCATCCTGATGTCCAGCAACGGTTGCGGGCGCAGCCGTCATTGTTGCCAAAGGCCATCGACGAAATACTCCGGATCCGCGCACCGCTCATCGCCAACCGCCGCATCAGTACCAGGCCGGCGGGAATCGGCGGTCGCGAGGTACCCGCCGGCCAGCGTATCACGCTCATCTGGGCATCCGCGAACCGGGACGAGACGGTTTTCGGAGACCCTGATGAATTCCGGCTCGACCGCGATCCGGCCAGCAACCTGCTATACGGCTCCGGCATTCATGAGTGTCCGGGTGCGCCGCTCGCCCGGCTCGAACTGCGTATTGGCATGGAAGAACTGCTCGCGCGAACTGCCTGGATTGCGCTCGTCCCGGGAAACCTCCCCAGGAACGCCGTGTATCCAGCGGCTGGCTTTTCTGCGTTGCCATTGCGCATCGAGTGAATGCCCTATTGCTCGACCAGGTCCCCGCTCAAAGTTCCACCGCCCTTGAAGCGCCCAGGAGTGACATCATGGAAGAAACGTCCGCGCTCGCTGAATGGATAATCGAACAGACGGCTGACGCCGTCATCTATGCCGACCGTTCCGGTGCCATCGCGCGCTGGAACCACACTGCAGCAGCGCTGTTCGGCTACAGTGCCGCTGAGGCGCTAGGTCAGAACCTCGATCTGATCATCCCGGAACATCTGCGAGCCGCACACTGGCGCGGCTTCGAAGCGTCGATGACAAGTGGTCGTACAAGACTGCATGGCCGCGCGACGTTGACTCGTGCGATCAGCAAGACAGGTCAGAAGCTTTACGTCGAAATGACGTTCGCGATGGTGAAGAATCACGAGGGTGAGGTGCTTGGCTCGGTCGCAATAGCCCGGGACTTCACCGCGCGTGTCGAGGAGGAAAAATCCGCCGCTCGCCACGGTGGCGAGAGATAGTGCTGCATGACGTCATCCGCGTCAGTCGCTTCGAATGAGGTAGATGTCTCAAGCGGCAACTGATTGTGTGTGGGCATCGTCGAGAGATTGCAACAATTGCCGATGGGGCGGCCACAGTCACATGCCACGTTACCGCGGATGTCCTTCTGACAGGTTCAGATGCGTTCGAGTCCGCCGCGGTCGACAATGTGTATCTGCTTGCCCTTCACCTCGATGAATCCAGCCTTCTGGAACTTCGAGAGAGCGCGGCTAACCGTCTCAAGTTGCAGACCCAGGTAGTTGCCCATTTCCTCGCGCGTCATACGGAGATGGAACTCCGCGGGTGAATAGCCAACCCGCTGCAGCCGCGCGGAGATGTTCAGCAGAAATGCCGCGAGGCGCTCATCGGCATTCATCGAGGCAAGCAACATCAACAGGCCCGACTCCCGAACGATCTCCGCACTCATGATTTTATGTACATGGCGTTGTACGGATGAGACTTCCCTGCACAGGAGCTCGATCAAGTCGAAAGGCATGATGCAGGCAAGACTGTCTTCGAGCGCGATTACGTCACATGCATGTCGGTTCGTGCATATTCCGTCGACACCGAGCGTCTCGCCGACGAGGTGGAATGCGGTGACGTGCTCCCGTCCATCGCGGTGCATGACCATAGACTTGAACGAGCCCGCGCGAACGGAATAGAGGCTCCTGAATGTGTCGCCCATACGATACAAAGGCTGGCCACGCCTGACTGAGCGGACGCCCCGGATCGCAGCGCCGAGCTTGTCAACATCGGCCCGGTCGATACCAGCCGGTATGCAAAGATGATGCAGTGCGCACCCTGAACACGGAGATGTTTCGGTGCGTCGCAGGCTCTCCTCGGTGAATGTGCCGGAATTCTCACGGGCCCGCCATATATTCGTCCTGGCATCGTGTTCGTCGAGTTCCAACATCACACATCCCTCGCCAGATTGCGACGGCAAAATTGCATTTGACCGGAGACGGGCATAGGAACACTCTCTGCGGATAGCTTTTAATAACGATGCAACTTTCGATTCACGAAAACCTCATGCGAAGGAACCTCGGCCCGCCGCTTGTAGTTCAGTTGAATGCATGACGACCACGGCGGAGGTAGATTCAGCTCTGCCGGGCCGCCGCTCTTAGGATCATATATCCCTGATCTGTGAGATTGAGGTACCTCCTACACCCCGACGTCAGCTTCTCGAACGCAATGAGCTGATAGGGATCTGACCAAGATCCGGTCAAATTGCTATCATAAGCCTGAAAGTTATGAAGCGACGGATCTCTATGCTTTGATGGAATAAGGAACTCGGGCCGTGAATGCGTCCCTGAGCTATCGCGTCCGCTTGCGCGTCGGCATGCAGACAGGTCAACGTGGTCAGTCAGCGCGGGACGGTCGCGTCCTTANGGCCACGGCAAGCCCGTTGATGATTCTCTATTGCAGTATCTGTCGCCGCTGGGTTGGGAGCACATCAACCTGACTGGCGATTACCTCTGGCGCAGCAACGCCAAGATCGGCGCGGGCAAGTTCAGGTCGCTACGGCCGCTGCAACCAGCTTAACGTGCTTTATTTTCCGTTTTCTGAGACGACCCCTTTCTGACCGAGAACTGCTGCGGCGGAAATCCCTGCACGCCCGTCTGCGCCGGTTCTTGCAAGACCCAACTGGAGAACGAGTCGTGAAACGTCTGCACATCCATCTCTCCGTCGAAGATCTGGCGGCCAGCATCCGGTTTTATTCGGCGCTCTTTGCGAATCAGCCCACGGTCGAGAAGGCCGATTACGCGAAATGGATGCTCGACGATCCACGCGTCAATTTCGCCATCTCGCAACGCGGTGCGGCGCTGGGGCTCGATCATTTCGGCGTGCAGGTCGAGAACGAGGCCGAGCTTGCGCAAATGCACGCGCGCCTTCAGGACGCGGCCCTGCCGGTCGATGCGCAGATCGGGACGGCCTGCTGCTATGCGCGTTCCGACAAATACTGGACGGTCGATCCCCAGGGCGTCGCGTGGGAGACGTACCAGACACTTGCCGACATTCCGACTTTCGGCGAGTCCCATGCTGCGCCGGCGGGTGGACCGGGTGCCGACGCTTCTACTTGCTGCTCGCCAGTTCGCGGCAAGCCGGTCGGCGTGCCGGTGAAATCTTCTTCCTGCTGCTGAGATCCGACCATGACCGACAAGCGTTATAACGTGCTGTTCGTGTGCACCGGCAATTCGGCTCGATCGATCCTGGCCGAAGCGCTGTTGACCCATCTTGGGGATGGGCGCTTCGCCGCCTTTTCGGCAGGCAGCCATCCACGGGGCGAGGTGAATCCGTTCGCATTGCGTGAACTCGCGCGCTGGCATCTGCCAACGGATGGGTACCGGAGCAAGAGCTGGGACGAGTTCGCACAGCCGGGGGCGCCTGCGCTGGATTTCGTCTTTACCGTATGCGACAAGGCTGCGGGCGAAGTCTGCCCTGTATGGCCCGGCCAGCCCATGACCGCGCATTGGGGTGTACCCGACCCGGCCGATGTGGAAGGTTCCGACGAACGCAAGCAGCAGGCGATGCACGAGGTTGCACTGACGCTGAAGCGCCGCATCGACCTGCTGCTGTCGGTACCGATCGCAAAACTCGACAACATCGCGCTCCAGCAAACCGTGCGCGACATCGGACAACGCTGAGGCTTCCACCTATGACGACGAACGTATTGATTCTCTGCACCCACAACTCGGCGCGCAGCGTATTGGCCGAAGGAATGCTCAATCACTGGGCCGCGAAGCTCGGTAAGGACGTGCGAGCCCACAGTGCCGGCAGCGCACCGAGCGGCCGGCTCAATCCATTCGCGCTGGAAGCGCTGAGCCGCGCCGGCGTTGACGTGAGCGGCTACCGCAGCAAAAGCTGGGATGAATTCGCGGGTGACGGCGCACCGCAGATGCGCGTCGTCATTACGGTGTGCGACAGTGCGGCCTCGGAGACGTGCCCGTACTGGCCAGGCAGTCCTGTGAAGGTGCATTGGGGCTACGCCGATCCTTCGAACGCGCCGGGTGGTGACGAAGGCAAACGCATGGCATTCGAGCTCACGCGCCAGGCGATCGGCTATCGCATGCTGCAGTTGCTGATGCAGCCGCTCGACCGGCTTGATAACGCTGACCTTCAGGATGTCCTGACTCTTATCTCGCGCTCCTGATTATCTTCGCTGCAGCAAGCCGGGCCGACAGGCCGCCTGTCCGTCAATCAAACCCCCTTCATATCGAGCAGTCGAATGAACACATCAAATGTAGTCCCTCCGGGAAAAGCCGCCGCAAAGCCCGCCATCAACTTCTTCGAACGCTATCTGACCGTTTGGGTGGCGCTGTGCATCGTCGTCGGCATCGCCCTCGGCCAGGCTTTGCCCGAGGTGTTCCAGCGCATCGGCCGGATGGAGTACGCACAGGTCAATCTCCCGGTGGGGCTGCTGATCTGGGTGATGATTATCCCGATGCTCGTCAAGGTCGACTTCGGCGCGCTGCATGAAGTCCGTCAGCACATCAAGGGCATCGGCGTCACGCTTGTCGTGAACTGGCTGTCCAAGCCGTTTTCGATGGCGTTTCTCGGCTGGCTGTTCATCAAGCACCTCTTTGCGCCGATGCTGCCCGCGGACCAACTGGACAGCTACATTGCCGGCCTGATCCTGCTGGCCGCCGCACCGTGCACGGCGATGGTGTTCGTCTGGAGCCGGCTGACTGGCGGCGATCCGCTGTTCACGTTGTCACAAGTCGCGTTGAACGACAGCATCATGGTGATCGCCTTCGCGCCGCTGGTGGGCCTGTTGCTGGGCATTTCCGCCATTACCGTGCCGTGGGCGACGCTGCTCACGTCCGTGGTGCTCTACATCGTCATCCCGGTGATTCTCGCGCAGATCTTGCGAAAGGCGCTGCTAGCCAAGGGACAGGCAGCGTTCGATGCGGCCATGGCAAAGATTGGCCCCTGGTCAATTACCGCGCTGCTGGCAACACTGGTACTGCTGTTCGCGTTCCAGGGCGAAGCCATCCTGAAGCAGCCGCTTGTGATCGGTTTGCTCGCCGTGCCGATCCTGATCCAGGTGTTCTTCAACTCCGCCCTCGCTTACTGGCTCAACCGCGCCGTCGGCGAAAAGCACAATATCGCCTGCCCGTCGGCGCTCATCGGTGCGTCCAACTTTTTCGAGCTGGCGGTCGCGGCCGCGATCAGCCTGTTCGGCTTCAACTCCGGCGCAGCGCTGGCGACGGTCGTGGGTGTACTGATCGAAGTGCCGGTGATGTTGCTGGTGGTGCGCATCGTCAACCAGTCCAAGGGTTGGTACGAGCGGGCTTGAGCAAGCACGGGAACCAGATGTCAAACGACACAAAGTTGTCCGAAAAATGACCTAAAGTCGTCTAATCTACTGCAAATAACTGAGGGAAATCTGAAATCTGAAGCATTCCAGACAAACCGCCTGCAATGGCCCAGTCAAAACAACTTAAGTCGTACTTCAGGATCCTGAAGTAGGATCGCTAATCGGAGCGTCAACTTGGGTGCTTCGGCAGGCGGGCGCAAACCCCGGATCCTGGTCGCGCTACTCGCCGAAGCGAAGCTCGACCAGCGCGCCACCGCCTTTCGCATCCAGAATTCGGATCGTTCCGCCATGCGCCTGCATGATCGCGAGCGCAATAGCCAATCCCATCCCAGCACCACCGGGGGCGTCGGCCCGGATGCGATAGAACCGGTCGAACACGTCGTCGCGTTGCGAGGCGGGGATGCCGGGGCCGTGGTCCCGGACCGACATGATCGGCCCCGGACCGCTTGTCACGGTCACGGCACTGCCTGGCGGGGTATGTGCGATCGCGTTGTCGACGACATTGCGCAGCGCCCGGCCGATCGCGTCCGCCCGTCCATGTACCGTCGCCGCGCCCCGATCGTCGTAGATGATCGTTCGATCGCGTGTGTAAACGAGCGGCGCCACGGCAGCGACGACGTCGCATGCAATTTGCCCCAGATTCGCCCGCGCATCGACCGGGATGTCGAGCGCGGCCGCGCGCGCCATATCGAGCATCTGATCGATGAGCCTCGTTCACACGCTATCAGCAGCGTCAAAGTTTGCCGACGTCAGGAGGCGAGGACCCGATGGTCATCGATGATGTTCCCATCGAGGTTCCCGCACCGACGTCCATGAGTCCCATGACTGCGGGCATAACACCGGCGTTTGTGCCGGTTGTTTCTGCGCCATCAACAGTATCGCTGGTGGATCGGCCAGGTTCGTCCCCGGTATCGGCGATGGCGCTTTCGATACACGTACGGCTACCGAACGGAGTGGAATTCGACTTCGTCGATGCAAGTCTCGACGAACTGACGACGATCATCCAGATGCTCGGGAGGATGCCGTGTTCCGGTTCGACGAAAGCCTGAAGGTGTATCTGCATCGCGAGCCCGTGGACTTCCGGATGGGGATCAATGGGCTGTCGATTCTCGTCGAGCAGGCGATGTCCCTGAACCCGATGGCCCGGGCTCTTTACGTGTTCGCCAACCGCCGGCGTGACCAGATGCCTTTGCGTCCGACCCCCGCGCCTGCATGAACATGCGAATCGCCACGAAGGCGAGCACCGCCGCAAACAGAAGAGCCAGGGGGCCGTTCGGCAACCGGTGTGCGAGCCACAGTCCTATCGGCGAACTCACGATGCCGGTTAGGGCAATAAACCCCGCAGCCCGATAACGGACGGCACCTGCACGCAGCCCGATGATTGCTCCCATTCCGGCTGACAGGCCGACCGCAAGTAAGGCTAGCGGCGCAGCCTCGGCCACATCCAGGTGAAGAACAAAGAGCAGCAAGGTTACTGTCACGATAGCGCCCCCAGCACCCGTAAGCGCCAGAATCAGACCGACAACACCTCCCAGGAACATACTGACTGTAGTCATGCTCTCCATTCGTCTGCTCTATAAAAAAACCGCCGGATTTGCGCGGACGGCCCACCAACCAGTGCGCAGCGGGTCAGGCATGCTGCCGACCCAGGTTCGCGCGCTCGAGGAACTCGAACACCATCATGCCGCCGAGCATCGCGGCCACAAAACCCCACGCCTTCGGAAAGCCAGCGCCCATTGCGACCAGCGCGGGCCCCGGGCAAAATCCTGAAAGCCCCCAGCCGACGCCGAACACCGCGCTTCCCAGTACAAGTCTCAACGTCACGTCGGTGCTGGCCGGAATCTGCATGGGCAGACCTAGCAGGGATTTTTTGCGGCGTTTTGCAAACAGGAACGCGACAGAACCGATGACTATCGCCCCGGCCATGACGAATGCAAGTGACGGGTCCCATCGTCCTGCAATATCGAGAAATCCCAGCACCTTTGCTGGATTGGCCATGCCGGACATCATCAGGCCGACGCCAAACAGAAGCCCGGAAATTAAAGCGGCGAGCAAACCCATCTCAGCCTCCCAGCAGATGTCTGGACACGAACACGGTCAGAAAACCGCTTGCCATGAATGTTGCCGTCGCGACAAGCGAACGGATGGAGCCACGCGAGATGCCACAGACACCATGGCCGCTTGTGCAACCGCTCGCGTAACGCGTGCCGATGCCCACCAGAAAGCCTGCTATGAGTATTTCACTCCATCCGGACTGGATATCGGGCGCTATCGGCTTACCCAGCAAGCCTGCCAGCACAGGTGCCCCGACTAGTCCTGCAAGAAAAGCGACACGCCATCCCGCATCTTTCTGTGGCGTGCCCAGCAGGCCACCGAGAATGCCGCTAATGCCAGCGATACGTCCGTTGAAGAAAACAAGCACGGCAGCCGCGGCGCCAATCACCAGGCCGCCAGTCAGTGACAGGCCCGGCGTGAAACTCGCAATATCAATCGACATGGCCTCTCCTCATCTTCATTGGGCGCAAAACTGGTCATACAGCACGGTCATGACCGCAATCGCTTCCTTGCTTGCGATGGAATAAAAGATACTTTTCCCTTCTCGCCGTGTCGCAACGAGCTCGTTATCGCGAAGTACGCCGAGCTGTTGGGAGAGTGTGGGCTGACGTATCCCCAACTGTTCTTCTAGGTCGCTCACGCACAACTCGTCCTGGGACAACTGGCACATCAGCAGCAACCTGTCGGGATTGGCCAGCACCTTCAGCAGCGCACAGGCTTTCTCTGCCGAGGCCTGCATCACCGAAAGGTCGATTGGGACGGACTTCTTCCTCATCTCACCATTCTATAATTTACACATAAACATTATATTGAACTATAGAGTATTTGTGAATAGAATGAGTAACATCTGAGGAGGTCAGGATGCAGCCCATCGTTCAACCGTTCTTCGACCCGGTCACCGGCACGGTCACTTACGTGGTGTTCCAGTCCGGGCATCAGGAATGCGCAGTCATTGACCCGGTCCTTGACTACGACTCCAAGGCGGGACGCACTTCAACGACGAATGCCGACAAGGTCATCGAGTTCGTTCGCCAGCGCGGCCTGCGGGTGCAGTGGATTCTGGAAACGCACGCGCATGCGGACCACCTGTCCGCAGCGCATTATTTGCGCGGCGAGCTTGGCGGCAGGATTGCGATTGGAGAGCACATTCGCACCGTTCAGGGCGTCTTCAAGAAGCTCTTCAATCTGGAGCCCGAATTCCGGCTTGACGGCTCCCAGTTCGACCATCTTTTCCGCGAAGACGAGGAGTTTTCCATAGGTGGCCTGACAGCAAAGGCGCTGTATGTTCCCGGCCATACCCCTGC
This sequence comes from Paraburkholderia sp. BGA-UO-ETr-F12, assembly GCF_059567945.1. Lineage (NCBI taxonomy): Bacteria > Pseudomonadati > Pseudomonadota > Betaproteobacteria > Burkholderiales > Burkholderiaceae > Paraburkholderia > Paraburkholderia sp. BGA-UO-ETr-F12. Next base: position 303,052 of record NZ_JCAQOZ010000024.1, read on the forward strand.
CGACACGGCCTACCAGATTGGAGACGCGGTGTTCGTAGGAGACACGCTGTTCATGCCGGATGTCGGTACCGCACGCTGTGACTTTCCCGGCGGCGATGCGCACAGGCTATACAGGTCGATTCGAAAGCTGCTGGACCTGCAGGGCACCACCCGGCTCTTCATGTGTCACGACTATCCCCCCGAGGGCCGGAAACCCAAGTGGGAAACCACGGTGCTCGCGCAGCGTGCGCATAACATCCATGTGCACGACGGCGTAACGGAAGAACAGTTCGTCAGCATGCGCGAGGCACGCGACGCAACGCTAGCAATGCCCGTCCTTATCGTGCCATCTGTACAGGTCAACATACGGGCCGGCGAATTTCCACCCGCCGAGGAAAATGGCATCAGCTATCTGAAGATTCCGCTGAATGCGTTGTAGCATCCAATACTGCGCAGTAACGGTCGGGCCGGGCTTGCAAACCCGTCAATGTCCGCGTGACAACTCTTCGAGCCCGTGAAGGCCAACGGGTGGGGTGGCCTGCCACGGCAGCAACACCGACCGCTTTGCGTCCTGCTTGATCACTCGCTCGATGAACGGCGCTTCATAACGCCCTCGCTCAGCGAGTGCCGGGTCGTGGGTTCCGCTTGCAAGCAGGCTTTGGTCGATGACCCACGCATACGGCTCAATCTGCGCCCGGCGGAGGTCGGCTTGCAGGCGCTCCGCTTCATGCACCGGCGTCGCTTCTGCGAGCGTCCGATCAGCACGTGCGTGAACTCAGGGTCACGCAGCCGCGGCAGAAGCTGGCGGACGGCTTCCGGCATATCACCCTGTGTACGCATGACTTCGCGATGGTAGGCCTCCGCTGAGTCCATCAGCAGAATGGTGTGTCCGGTCGGGGCCGTGTCCAGTATCACGAAAGAGTCCCGAGCCTCGTCCACCGTGCGAGCGAAGGCACGAAACACCGCGATCTCCTCAGTGCATGGCGAGCGCAGGTCTTCCTTGAGCATTGCCTTCGCCTGCGCATCGAGGTAAGCGCCGGCCCTGGCGAGAACCTCATCGCGGTAACGGTCGACTTCTAGCGCTGCGTCGATGTGATCCACGCTCAAGCCAGGCAGCGACTCCTGCAGTGTCCATGCCACATGAGCAGCGGGGTCTGTCGTTGAAAGCAGGACGTTATGGCCGCGCTGGGCGAGTTCAAGCGCTATCGCAGCTGCCACCGTCGTCTTGCCGACGCCGCCCTTGCCCATCGTCATGATCAGGCCATGTCTGGCCTTCTCGAGGTCGTCGATGAGTGGCAGAAGGCCGCCGGGCAACTCCACGCTTAAGCTGGCAACCGTCTGCGAGGCGGCAATCTGCTCCGGGTGCAAATAGGCCTTTAGCGCGCGCAGGCCAACCAGTCCCATCGGAATGAAGCCTGTCTGACTTCGTTCCAGTGCTGCGAGCCCCCGCGGCATGGCCTCGATGGCGGCAGCCTGCTGCGCTTCCATCGCGCGGGAGATGACGTCGTCAGGTGAAGTCGCTTTGAACACACCGTTGACAGCGAGTACCAGGTTCCTGACGCCGAGGTCCGCCAGTTCGATACGGGTGCGCTCGGCTTCGCGGAATGCAGACGTATCTGGACGGGCGACAAGGACCACCGTGGTGTGGTCGCGGTCAGTCAGTTCGGCAACTGCCGCTGCGTACAGTTGCTTGTTGGGCTCGAGACCTGCAAGCGGTCCAAGGCATGAATTTCCTGTCGTGTTCGTCGACAGGAAATTGCTCCACGCCGACGGCAGCGTCAGCAGACGCAATGTATGCCCAGTAGGCGCCGTGTCGAAGATGACGTGGTCATAGGCTTTCGTGATGACGCTGCCTGCGAGCAGGTTGGCAAACGCATCGAACGCGGCAATCTCAACGGTGCAGCCGCCCGAAAACTGTTCTTCCATGCTGCGGATGGCGGCATCGGGGAGTACGCCTCGATAGGGGGCGACCATGCGCTCGCGGTACGCGCTTGCAGCACGCTCCGGGTCGATGTTCAGCGCATGGAGGTTGGGGACCTGACTGACGGGCGTTGGCTGCCCGGAGAGCGGGGTCTCGAGAACCTCGTCGAGATTGGATGCCGGGTCGGTGCTGACCAGCAGCACGCTCTTTCCGTCCTCGGCCAATCGCAGGGCCGTTGCACAGGCAAGTGATGTCTTACCAACACCGCCTTTCCCGGTAAAGAAGAGATGGCGAGTCTTAGCGACAGGTAGCGTCATGTCAGTGTGTCCCTCAACATTCGCCGGGCTTGCAGCCACAGGCCCCCGCTCTGATGTGCGGCTTTTCGGCGGCGGAAATCTTCAGGCCCATTTTCTGAATCAATTGGGCACGCGATGGATAGGCACCGATCGAGATGATCTTGCCATCCACCATCGCGATGGGCAGACGGTCCATACTGGCCTGCATTTCCCGGACCACTTCCGGATTGGCAGCAAACGCCGCCGCATCGTGTCCGAGGCCGTGCCTGACAACTTCGACACTGTGGTGCGCCAGCCATTGAAGGTCGGCGTTGAACTGAACCAGTACCGGATCGACGTCGACCCCGCACAAGCCGGTCGGGCAACACATCGCCGGTTCAAACACTTCAAGCTTGCTCATCTTCGCTCCTGCGGGTAGACCCGTTCGTGCGGCAAAGCTGCGGCCGCGTTTTACAGCTCATGGTGGCACTGCAGTGGAGCCAGTCGTTGACATCGGTCAAGGTGGAGGCGACGAAGCGGAGTTTCCGCGACCTCCACTCGCAATGAGCGCACCAGCCCCGTTCAAACAACGAATTCCACGTATGAAGGGGGAAACCTGTCACTATCTACTAACGTGCCAGATAGATCGAGCGTAGAGGCGCCCTTGTAGCTCACGTCAAACGGAGGCCGCCCCCGCGATGTCCTAATCCAGACACACACAAGTGGGGTGGTTGCTGCGAAAGCCGGGTTATGCCGGCATGCGCTTGTGCCAATCGAACGCCGGCCCTGAAGCCCGATCTACAGATCCGAACATGAAGCGTCTTCCGCTTTCGCCGCGTGACCCGGCTCCGGCTTCCCCGGGCATATGGCGCTGGATACCGGCTGTCGCTACGTTGCGAACTTATGAGCGTGACTGGTTCGCAAAGGACGTGTTCGCAGGCATCGTATTGACTGCCGTACTCGTACCAACCGGTCTGAGCTTTGCGCAAGCCGCCGGGCTGCCCGGCGTCGGCGGCCTGTATGCAAGCATCGCCGCTCTGCTCGCCTACGCGATTTTCGGTCCCAGCCGGATCCTCGTTCTCGGCCCCGACTCCGCGCTGACAGCGCTGATTGCGGCTGCCGTTGTTCCTCTCGCCGGCGGCCGGCCAGAATCGGCACTCGCGCTTGCTGGTACGCTGGCGATCCTGTCTGGAATCTGCTGTGCGTTGATCGGACTGCTCAGGCTGAGCTTTATCACTGATCTTCTGTCGAAGCCGATCCAGTATGGCTATCTCAACGGGATTGCGCTCACGCTGTTCGTGAGCCAGTTTCCGAGATTGCTCGGTTTCGCGGTTCCGGGCGGCACGTTCCTCGACGAGGTAACAAGGGTCTTCCAGGGTGTCGTCGCCGGGCAGATAAACTGGGTTGCCTGCTCCATTGGCGTTTCGTGCCTGGGGGCAATTGCGTTGCTCAAACGGTATGCGGCTGCGCTTCCCGGCACCCTGATTGCCGTGGCCACGGCAACCGTGGCGGTCTGGCTCCTGGAACCGGGAGCCCGTGTCGGTATCGCTGTCGTAGGCCGGCTACCTGAAGGTTTGGCGGCGGTTCGTCTTCCCGCCGTGTCGCTGCATGACGTACGGGAGTTGAGTGGTGCCGCGATCGCGATCGCTCTCGTTTCGTTCGCCGATATGAGCGTGTTGTCGCGCGCGTTTGCCCTGCGTGGCGCCTACACGGTCGACCGGAACCAGGAGCTCGTGGCGCTTGGCGTCGCCAATATCGCGGCTGGTCTGCTGCAGGGTGTCCCAGTCTGCAGTAGTGCGTCACGAACGCCAGTCGCCGAGGCAGCCGGCGCAAAGACACAGTTGACCTGCGTTGTGTCCGCGCTCTGTATCGCCTTTCTGCTGATCGTGGCTCCTGCGTTGCTAACGCACGTGCCGAACGCCGCTCTCGCCGCGGTCATTGTTTCTGCCGCACTCTCGCTCTTCGATCTCGGAAACGTGACACGTCTTTATCGAATGCGCCGCAGCGAGTTCGCGCTGTCTATGGTTTGCTTCGCCGGCGTTCTCATGGTCGGTGTCGTACAGGGCATCTTCATTGCTATTGGCCTGTCGCTGCTGTCATTTGTCTGGCGCGCGTGGCACCCTTACGACGCCATTCTGGGCAAGATCGAGGGGAGGCCTGGTTATCACGATGTTGTACGGCACCCTGACGCAAAACAGGTCCCCGGCCTTCTGCTGATTCGCTGGGATGCGCCACTCTTTTTCGCGAATGCGGAGATTTTTAGCCAGCACGTGCGACGGGGTATCGCACAAGCGGCGCAGCCACCTGAATGGCTGGTCGTTGCCTCGGAGCCGATCACCGATATTGACGTTACCGCTGCTGACATGCTCTCCAGGCTTGATCACGAGCTGGAAACTGCGGGCATCGCACTGTATTTTGCAGAGATGAAAGGCCCGGTGAAGGACCGGCTGCGAGCCTATGGGCTCTTCGAAATATTTGACGATACACATTTCTTCGAGACTGTGGCGGATGCCGTTCGCAGTTATACCGCACAGCATCGCATTGACTGGCCGGGCGAGTAATTGGCCGGCTCGTTCGCCACCCGCCCGGTCTGCAAAGAACGGCATCACAACAGGCCATATCTGACGATTCGTCGCTGCGGCAACTCGTGCTGGCGAACTTGCCGGTTCTCTCAAATGTGTATGTCGCATCCTCGTGCGCGTGGGGACACTTATGCAGTTTCGCCGGAACGCAAGGTGCGCATTGCATCCCGGTAGCCGCGCTCGATCCGGCGTCGCGTAGAGGAACGGGAAAAGTCAGTTGCCGCACCAATCGATTCCTGCCCGTCGCCGGATATCAGCACGAAGCGGTCGATTTTCCGGTGCGCCATCAAGCGTCTGTAGGCCGGGTGTTGACGCAACTGGCTCGCTGGTGGCAGTTCCTGATCGAGATGTTCAATCAGATCGAGATAGCCGTTGAACTGTTCGAAAAGCTTGAGATCGAGCCGCAGCTTTCCAAAGAAATAGATCTGCAACAGACGGCCCACTACGTCCGACATCGTCTGAGGTGTCGACGGCGAGATATGACTTGCATCCATCGCGATCAGTTCGCGTCTTACGTCGGGATCGTCGGCGTCGATCTGCTCCAGCGCGTTGATGGCGCACCGCAACGGAGTGTTGGAGACAAGGCCACCATCCCAATACGGCCTGTCGTCGATGAAAGTCATCGGAAATGCCGGTGGCAAACTCGAGCTCGCGATGACATGGTCGACAGTCAAGCCGTCCCTGTTATCAAATTCCTCATAGGCGCCCGTGGCAGCATTCACCGCGGTGATGATCACTCGCGTCGCACTTGCGTTCAGCTTGTCGAAATCTACCGACTCCGTCAGCCATTCTCTTAGCGGTGCCATGTCCATAATACTGGTAGCGATCAACGGCGCCAGAAGAAAAGTCGGGGCCACGCGGATCATTCCGTGCGCGCCGAACATCGCCAACCATGCGTCCAGACCGGGCATCGACGGAAGAGCGGAGACGGAAAATCTGTCCCACATGTCCTCCAGGCTCTCAAGAGGATCGCCCTTTGCTCCGGCGAGGACAGCCGCGGCCAGAGCGCCGATCGATACGCCGGTTATCACATGCGAGCGGAAGTTCTGGCGCTGGAAGATGGCTTTGATCGCGCCGAATTCGTATGCTCCCAGTGCGCCGCCGCCCTGCAAGACGATTGCCGTAAGCGTGCTAGACATGGCGACACCGCAAGGTCATCGAGCGTCGATTAAAGTCGGGAGGGTTGAGCATGACACACTTCCATGGGTGGATGGGCAATCACTTACCGCACTCCCGGAGCGGGCCCCGCTTGTAGTCCTGACGTCGCTCAATTCCCATTCCTCATTTCTCGAGCCGCGCACGAATTGACTGCAATTCCTTTCTGCGTTCAGCGTTTGCCTTCGGATAGGTCATTTCAAGTTCGTCAAGCGTCTCGAGTACGATCCTCGACACGATCAGCCTCGCGTTCTCCTTGTCGTCGGCCGGCACGATGTACCAGGGAGCATGCTGGGTGCTGGTTGCATTGAAGCATTCCTCATAGGCCTTCATGTACTGGTTCCAGTACTGCCGTTCCTCGACATCGGCAACACTGAATTTCCAGTTCTTCTCAGGGTCGTCTATGCGCTGCAGGAAGCGTTTGCGCTGCTCTTCCTTCGAGATGTGAAGGTAGAGCTTGACGATCCGCGTGCCGTTTCTGCAGAGGTGTAACTCCAGATCCACGATCGAACGATAGCGGTCATGCCACACTGTCTTCTCGCCGAGCAGTGCATCCGGCAGGCTTTCGTTACGGAGAATCTCGGGATGGACGCGGGCAATCAGGACCTCCTCGTAGTATGACCGGTTGAAGATGCCGATTCGTCCGCGCTCTGGCAGATCGCGTGTGGTGCGCCAAAGAAAGTCGTGCTGCAGCTCAATGGGGCTGGGATGTTTGAAGCTGAAAACCTGACAACCCTGCGGGTTCACGCCGGACATGACATGCTTGATGGCGCCATCCTTACCGGCCGCGTCCATTGCCTGGAAGATAAGCAGAACAGCATAGCGGTTGAAGGCATAGAGCAACTGCTGCAGGGAACTCAGGCGGGCGACGTGCTCACCGAGCAATTGCTGGTAGTGTTCCCGTGACTTGTACACGGGCTCCACTTTCGTCGGCCACTTGTCGAGCTTGACCCTTCCGTCTTCCGGGACACGAAAATCTCGCGAGTTGATTTCCATGTTGATCCTCGTAACTGCTCAATGTCGTTGGACTTGTAGCCAGGGGAATCCGGCGAAGCAGATCTGCGCCGCAAAGCCGATCCCCCCAGCGATCGACCAGATTCCTGAAACATAAAGTGCCGGAGATTCACCCAACGCGAACACAGCGACACCAGGTTCTGCGACCATCAGAACGGTGAAGGCCGCGATCCCCATCAGGAGGCGACTGCGCCTATCGGGTTGCAGATTGAACCGCCGCGTACTCCATCGCGAAACCTTCCAGCTGAATGCAAGCATGATTGGCGTTTCCAGTACCACGGAGGTCGTCGCGCCGAGATGTGGTACAAGCACCAGAACGCGTATTGCTCCGAGAGCGAATCCGATCGCAAAGACTATGAGAGCATACGCGGTCCCCGCCTTTACCCGTGGGGCGCGTCCCCGTACGCCGAACGGAGTGGAGTTCATGGCAGTTACGTTCGCGCGGCAGGAGCCAATTTCGCACCGGCATTTCGCATGCCAGATCTGGCGGGGCGGCGGATCCGTCGACGGCGATGCAGTCCGGACCCGCAGCAACTGATCATTACGGTAGTCGTGACCGCGGGCCAGGGGATTGATCTATATCAACCTGTTCGGCGGCCCTTCCATTTGAAGGACTGTTTCCGGTCTTCCAGATCTGCACTCGTCGTTATCTCTCCGGTGTGAATTTGCGTGATCGGATTCATGGCGACGCGCACAGCGAAGGGTTGACCTTGATCAAGGGCGCGCACGCAAGCGGGGAAGACCATGCAGGAATACCAGCGAGCAACGACTTTCGCGAGCGGCCCAAACCGGTCAACCACAAGCGAAGTCTCTTACGAGCGACGGAAAACCGAAGCCTGGTTCGCTGAGCCAGACATCCTGGTTGGTGAGGTTGATCCCGGTCGGCAGCAATCAGGCGCGACAAGTTTGTGGAGGTGTGCAATGCATCGAGGCGTTACATTGATTATGGCAAGCGTGATCAGCCTGCTCGCTGCAACAACTGCTGCGGCATATGCGGATGAGCCGACGCAAAGCATCACGGAAAACGGCTTGAAGGTCCACTACGGCGTGATGCCTGCTACGAAAGCGCAAATGGTCGAGCGAGGCGCCGATGCCTCCCAAAAAGGCGCGGAGGCCACGCCAGGATCGTCCAGTTATCACCTGGTGGTTGCACTCTTCCGTAGCAACACCGACGAACGCATCAAGGATGCGACCGTGCTCGCTACGGTCAAGGGACCCAAGGGGCCAAAAGGCAACGCCCATTCACGACCCGTCACAAAGCAGCTCCGGCCCATGGTGATCGGCGACACAGTCACCTACGGAAACTTCTTCGACATGCGCTGGCGAGGGGTGTATCACGTAAGCCTCGCTGTCACACGGAAAAATGAGTCAAAACCGGTGAAGGTCAGCTTCGACGTGAATCAGCAGTTCTGATTCCAGCGTTCCGGCGAAGTCGGCGCAAGCACTTACCTATCTGGCGGGCAGCCTGGGACCTGCTGGCAACCGTATCACATAGATGCGACCCGGCAAGTCACCCGCAACCTCGTCTTCGTTGTACGTGAAGTAGACAAGCGAGTGACGTTCAGTGTCCAGTACCCGGATTATATGGAGCGAGTCGAAAGTTGGATCTGACTCGGCCGTGAATACCTGCGCCTGCCTGGGAACAGTTCCGGCAATGCGGATGTTGCCTGTCTGATGGCAGGAAGCCGTCAGGTCCGTCCCATGGGTGATGCGTCCACTTCCCAGTGCGCCGTCGGAATGCGACTCTGACACATAGCAGGTCACGCCACGAGAGGATCGTCGTAAGCCGAAATGGCGATGTGAGAACCATATCGCTGGGTATGCGTTTCGATCGTCGCCAGCTCCTTGGCCACGACAACGGAAGACGAAAATATCAGCAGTGCACCCAGGATGCTCCACCGCCCTGGAATCAGCTTGATCATCATCCACCTCCGGGTATCCGACAGTCAGATCTTCGGCCGCGCAACGCTGCAACAACGGATCGCTGAGTTCAGGCTATTTCACCTGGAAGTCAGCTGCTTGACACAGGTCAACGCCTGCGTGTTCGTCTGGCGTCATTCTGAAAATGGTAAGCGATCCGTGAAGCACGTCCTTTCCGTGGACTTGGCCTATCGATTTTTTTCAGGAACAGGCTTGCCGGATGCTATTGCAACAAATACATCGATTTCGCGTAAGGACAGCCTGTGATGCGGCTCTCTGTTCCAATATGGAACTGGAGAGGTGTCGCATCGACCGGTTGAATCTGCCGTTCAGCTTCCATCGAACTACCTGTTCATCGGTTCCCAACTGGTGTTGTTGGGATTGGTATTCATCTTCATGAAGCTCGACTGGGCAGACCTTCTGAATGAGCATGGGTTCCGCTTCAGGCGGCAGCAAGAAGGAGCCGGAAACTGGCGGACCTGAGCGCCGGATCGGACCTGCAACCATAGGCGAACCGTGGGGGGGATTTCCGGGCGAACTCGTCTAACCGCGAATAGCCGGCCGGTGCACTTGTACCAGCCGGCGAGGTTTTCAATCTTTGCGCTTGCGGCCGGTAAGCATCCCCCGAACCAGATTCTCCCGGTGGCGCCAGCTTGCCAGCAAAACGCCTCCGACATGAACTGCGGCACACACCAGCACTGCGTTGGCACTTGCCCCATGTAGAGTTTCCAGCGCCTCGGAACCCCAGAATGCATTGGTCGTAAGCAACCATCCTGTCACGCCCGTCGCGGTGAGTAGCACAAGAAGGGCAATGATCATCGCCCCGCCCGCAGGGTTATGCCCGAGGTACCGCCGCTCGCGGCCCGTCACCATGGCTCTCGCGTATTCCGCAAAGGCGCGCGGCGTCGGTACGAAGTTGGCAAAGCGGGCGTGGTAGGTTCCTGCGAAGCCCCACACGATACGCGCGGCCACCAGTCCAAGGACTGCGTAGCCGAGGGCATGATGGACGGTTCCGCCGTCTTCGCTCAAAACGTATGCCCCACCAAATGCACCCACAAGGCCCCAATGGAACACGCGTACGAACAGGTCCCACACGAGCGTTGATCGGGAGGCGTCGCCTTCCCCTCGGCTCAGGGAACTCATTCGTTGACCTCCTCGCTGACAGGCTTGCCATCGACAGGATTGACGACCATCTCGTGATGATTACCCTTCTTGTCCAACGCATAGACCTCGTAGCAGCTCCCCTCAGTCTTGACCCGTTTGACCTGGTAACCCTGCTTCTCCAGTTGGTTCGAAACTTCCTTGTCCTGCATCCATTTTGTTTTCGGTTCGGTAGTGCAGGATCCGGTTGCGTGTGCGGCAAACGGCAGCGCAATCAGGGCAACGGCAGCGGCGAGGCGAACATTCATCGTTTTCACTTGGAACTCCATGGTCAGGTGGGTCGATTCAATATCGACGGTGCTATTTGCAGATGCATGCTGCAACGCGAGCCTGAAGGGAATCTTAAGCAGAACACCCTCGCGCAGGCATGCGAAGCGGGATTAGACTTGACGATCGATGCCCATGATCAGGGCTGGTAATTTGCAGCAGGCTCCGCTGCCTGCCGGTTCCTTTTGGAGTGCGACGAAATGCGTGTGTTACTGGTTGAAGACGATGATTTGATAGGAAGCGGCGTCGAAGAAGGTCTGCGCGATGCCGGAATGACGGTCGACTGGGCTCACGATGGCCGGGAGGCGATGCTGGCACTGACTACAACAGAGTACGAGCTGGTGGTGCTCGATCTCGGTCTGCCGAAACTATCTGGAACCGAGCTGCTGGATTGGCTGCGAGGCCGTCGCGACGATACGCCCGTTCTGGTCATGACGGCGAGGGACACCGTAGCAGACCGGGTAGGAGGTCTGACCGCCGGCGCCGACGATTACCTCGGAAAGCCCTTTGATCTCACTGAACTGATTGCGCGCTGCCGGGCGCTTTTGCGCCGCGCGCATGGTCGCAGCGTCGAGACGATCGAGTTTCAGGACTTGAGCGTCGATCCCTCGACGTTCACGGTCACACGCAACGGTCTGCGCCAGCCATTGACTTCGCGGGAATGTGCTGTGCTGATCGAGCTGCTGACGCATCAAGGTACTCCACTCTCGCGCGCCCGCCTCGAGGAAAGTCTTTACGGCTGGCAGGAAGAGGTAGAGAGCAATGCCGTCGAGGTGCACATCTCCAATCTACGCAAGAAGCTCGGACCTGGATTGATCAGGACGATCAGGGGTGTTGGGTACGTTGTGGAGAAGACATCGTGACAGGGTCAATCCGTCAACGCCTGATGCTACTGGTGCTGGCAAGCGTCTCGGTCGTCTGGGTGGCAGCCCTCGTTTCAAGTTACCGGCAAGCCGTTCATGAAGTCGGCGAATGGGACGACGCGCGAATCGAACAGGCTGCTCGCACACTCACGCTCGTGGATACCAATGATCTGGCGGCGCTTACCGAAGATGGATTTCATACGTCCGACGATGACGGTGACGATGACCTGTCACGCCGGCTCCTTTATGAAGTGCGCGACGCCGAAGGGCGCCTGCTTGCGGCGAGCCCCAGTTTGCCACAAACCCCCGCGACGGAGTTACCTTCGTCCCAGGGCGCGGCTGCTGGCAATGTAGCGAAATACGACGCACGCAAATGGAACACCTACGTGCTCCACGACGCAGCCCACGGTCGGAGCGTGCGGGTATTCGAACGTAGCGATAGTCGGGCCGATCTGGGCGCTGGTGTGGCGCGTCGCATCGCGAAGCCGCTTGCTTATGCGCTGCCGGTTCTCGCACTGCTGATCTGGGTGGGCATTGGCAGCAGCCTCGCGCCGCTTAAAACACTCTCGCGGGCCATCGGCGCCAGAAACGCCGGCAATCTGGACCCCATCGATATGCGTCGCACGCCAGCCGAAGTGAGTCCGCTGGTCGATGCGCTCAACGTTCTGTTCTCGCGGCTGCGAGGGTCACTCGACCGTGAGCGGGCCTTCACGGCCGATGCTGCACACGAACTCAAGTCGCCACTGGCGGCGATCAAGGTTCAGGCACAGGTCGCTCTTACCACGCGTGATCCGGCAAAACAACGCCTCGCGATGCAGCGGGTCGTTGAAGGTGTCGATAGGAGCACACATCTGGCGGATCAACTTCTGTTGCTGGCGAGACTTGACGAAGGTGTACCCGCACCAGCTTCGACCGTGGAACTGGATGCCGTTGCCCGCGAATGCATCGCTGCTCACGAAGCGAATGCGTCGTCCAAAGGCATCGGGTTAGTCCTGAACGGGGATACACACGTGACGATGTTAGCGGAGCCCGCACTCGTGCGTATCCTGCTGGACAATCTGGTGGACAACGCTATCAAGTATGGCGAGACGGGTGGTTGTGTCGAGGTCGTCACCCGGAGAACGTCGGAGGCGACCCTACTGCTTGTGCGAGATAACGGTCCAGGTGTGACGGAGCAGGACCGGGTGCGTCTGAGCGATCGCTTTTTCCGGGCTGGAGGAAGTCGTCAAAGCGGTAGTGGATTGGGTCTCTCGATCGTCGCTCGGATTGTGGTTCGCCTTGACGGACATCTAACCTATACATCGGGCATTGATCGCCGAGGGTTGGGTGTCGAGATCCGGTTTCCAGCCGCCCAGTCCCCCAGCTCGCCATAGACTCTCGCAAAGTCGCAAGATCTGTTTGAGTGGCCCGACGTGTTCATTCACACCGGTGCCTCGTCGCCACATTGTGTCACGAGTCTTTCGCATGTACGAGTAGCAACGGCGTCTGCGTAATATGCGCGACACGGCCCGCGACACTGCTCAGCAGCCATCGCGCTACCCCGCGTCGGCCATGCGTGCCCATGACCAGGAGGTCAGCATTCCAGTGACCTGCCTGGCGAACGATCGCGTGGGCGATGTCGTCTCCTGTCTGCTCGGTACTGATGAGTGCAGTATCGCAGTGACAGGACGAGCCAGCGAATATTTCCGCAGTTTCGGCAAGCGCCGCTTTACCCTCTTCGACAAATGCGTCTTGGCTTGCTCCGCAAGCCAAACAGCTTGCAGGCAGGCCGGAGCCATTCGAACTTCATTACTGTCTTCCTCATCGCGGTTGACGTCGTAACCGCACAAATCTACCGGAAACCCGGGCAAAAGCGGTGAATGCAAATTGCACCGCTGCTACTGCGTTCGTGAATCGCGTGCGGCTGGAGATTGCTCAATTGCAGGCTGCTGGAACCAGGCGGAAAGGTATCGCAGGCGACTGAAGGCGACGCGGGTGCCAACGTCGCGCTGCGACTCATAGACGGCAATCGTTGCCAAGCGCGTGCGATCGACGCATCCATCCTGACGCATGAGAGATCGCGTCATCTCGGACGACCGTAACGGCGGCGCTCTACGTGCCGCTCAGATCTTCGAGCTTGCTCGACTCCCATCGCCCCAGTCGCGCCGCATTCGCGAGCATACCGACCGTCAGCGGAACACGTTCCAGATTTTCACGCCGCTTTTTCGAGAACATCGTCAGCAACAGTGTCAGTCCCGACCCTTCCGTGAGGAAGTAGCGGTTGAAATTGTAATCGCCCGTGTCGATCTGGAAGTGGTCGAAGAAACGCTCCATGAACTGGTCTGCATCGTCACCCGTGACGTCCAGGTCGTCTTCGAGTCTGGTCATCGGGGTGATCACATGACTCGCCCGCGCACCTGTCTCTTTGCGCACAAACGCTTCGATCTCGGCCCAGAACTTGTCCATCACAACACCTTGTCATCAGGCTTCACGAGCCGGTTGTAGCTGTGAACCGTGTTGACCGAAATCAGCCACGCGTCTCGCGCGAGCAGTACTTCGCCAACTACCGGGATAGTGCGGCCGACGAACGCACCGATGTTGCGGGTAAAGATGAATTTGAGGTTTTTGACGCTCGCCAGCGTCAGCGTCGGCAAGATCCTTTGACGTATCTCAAAGGGCAGCAGCCTGCGCGACACCAGTGACGCGATTGACGTGCCTTTCGTGGCGCCCGTCGGTTTCGCACGGGTGGGCACCAGCGGAAGACCGGCGATGACCGCGCCGAGTGATGCGATGTCTTCGACGCCAAGCTCTTTTGCTGATTCATCCAGCATAACAAGGAAGAACAACTCGGGCGGCGTTAGCCCTGTATGTATGCCGAAGTTGTAAACGTTGCTCAATGTTTCCCTCCCCACGTCCGCGTTACGTCCGCGTTGGGGGAAAGCTAGCAGAAGTTCATTTGACTGACAATTCGCCGCACAGAGCCGCTATTGGGAGTTGGCCGGGACACGCAGCTTATGTGCTGCAGCATAAGCTGCGTACCTTGTTCGCCCCAACCACATTGAAGGTCACCGCTTGCCGTAAAGACCTGAAGAATCTTTCCAAGTATTTGTATAATCTAACAGGCGGCGAAAACCTTTCAATATAATTACATAGAGAATCGGTTTGTGGAGATTCCGCCGTGTCGGAAGGGCCAGACAAGAGGCACGCATGCGTCAAAATACGGGGTTGGCCAAATTTGACTTTTCTACCGAATACAGAACGGGTGATCTCGATCCAGTCCAGGGGTTCTATCGCCCGTGCCTGCTGAATGCCACGGACTATAAGCGCGCGGTAGGGTATTTCCGTTCCTCGGTCTATCTCATCGTTGGACCGGCCACCGTGGAGTTTGCGAGAAGGGGTGGCAAGATTCGACTGGTTTGCTCGCCATCCGTCACAACGGAGGATATGGAGAGCATCGAAGCTGGCTACGAAGCACGTATTGAACGCGTTGCGACGAATCTTGAGGTCGAAATAGACCGGATGCTGGCTTCCGAAAATACCGCTTATCGCACTCGTGTTCTGGCAACTTTGATTTCCGTCGGTGCGCTGGATATCCGGCTGGCTCTTCGGCCGGAATGGTACGGGCTCTATCATGAGAAAATTGGAATATTTCGGGATGCAGATGGAAATCGAGTCAGCTTCCTTGGATCAGCGAATGAGACCTGGAATGGCTGGCATAACAGGGGAAACCACGAGGCAATAGAGGTATTCTGTAGCTGGCGAGAAGGGGCTGAGGGACAGCGTGTGGAGCGCCATGATAGCTATTTCGAGCGACTGTGGGCCGGAACTGTGGCGGGCGTGGAGATCGTCCCTTTTCCGGAGGCTGCAAAGAAACGTCTGCAAACAGTGAGTCTCGAAGGAATCGAAGGCGTGGATACGGACGGACTAGACGAAGGCACGGGTAAGCGCGCAGCGCTGCCGCACCAGACAGCCGCGATCGAGGCGTGGAAGCGCGCTGGTAGTCGGGGGATATTTGAGACGCCGGCGAGACGAGGCCGCGCACTTGATCGACCAGTCTGTCGGTGAACGACTGGCCGAAGGCAAGTGGCGTGACGGCGGTCAGCGCGGCACTGAGACAGGCTGTCGCGAGGCGCGTTCGTTGCAACATATGGTTTGTTATCCTACAGATTTAACACACGCCGCGCGGCTGAGGTCGACCGGTGAGGCGGCAGTATGTGCCTGCGACCGCTGGAACCGGATGATCCGGGAGGACTGGCTCGTCATTCCGACGCGCCCCTCTTCGGCGAGCGTACACAACATATCGCGAACGACAGTCGTTGGCTCATCAAAGTATTGAGCAAGGTCTGTCGCCGAGTAGGCGCACCCGGCCTGCATGCAGGCTGAGAAGATTGGTCGGAGTTAGTTTCATGTTGCGTGGCCGTGGATGGAAAAGAGCGGCGGCATTGAGCCGACGCTGAAAAGGTTCTGGCGTCCGAGGGTGAACAAGTGTGCCAGAACCTGAGAGACCGGCTGCGCGTCATGGACCGGATTGAACATTTCCATACTTATCGTTGACGCCTTTCTTTGTATCCCCTCCAACGCTCTGGCACTGGTTCGTAAAATCGCTACGGGCGTTCGACGTGCCTGTCTCGTCGAAATGGCCGTGGTGAAATTTCACGATGGAAAAGTAACCCGTCATATAGTTTTTGCAATCCCCGCCGGCACTGCCACCGGCGATCAGGCCGGCGAGACACAGTACCGCGCCGCACGCCGAGGGATTGTCATCTGCGCGCGCCGTAGCCGGCGCTATCGATGCAGCGGCGATGATTGCCGCTGTTGTCGTAATCGCAAAATATGGTTTCATGATTCATGCGTCCATGTGTGCCACAAGTCGTGGCGATGTCCGTCTCAGCGCACCAGCACCACGACCACGATGACGGCAAGTGCTGCTGACAGCAGCGCCGTACCGATACCCCACAGGGCCATCTCACGACGGGTCAGCGACGGGCGAGCGAGTGGTTCGCGCAGGATCTGCCTGATCTCGTCCAGGCTGCGGTCATGGGCGGCGTCGTACTGGCGGATTGCAATCTCGCCCAGCAGCTGCTCACGCGCCTCGCCAAACTGCCGGGCCTTGTCGAGCACGCCGGCAGTGCTATCCCGAAAGTCAGCCAGAAACTGGTCGGAGCGCGCAGCAAGCCGGAGCATCGCGAGGTCGCTACTATCCTTGAACTGATCGCCCGCCTGCTGCAGCGCCGTGCGCAGTTCACCGACGTCGCGGCGCAGCAGCGACAGCTCGCCGAGCACCGCGCCGATCAGTTCCTCGCGGATCGAATCGTCCGGAGCGCCCATCAATGCACCAGCATTTTGAAGACTGCGTCCAGTTCCGACGCAGCCCGGTTCGCCAGACGCTTCAGAGCGACCATCTGCCGTATGTAGGCCCGCTGACTATCGGGTGCGCCTTCTTCCATCGCTTTGGCGTTCCAGGCGACGTAATCCGTTGGATCGTCGCGGATCTCGATAATCGACTTGTCGAATGGCTTGATCTTTTCGAAAATCGGATTCTCGTAGATGACAGCTTCGCTGTTCAGCACGAAACCACCCTTTCTCTCGTGATGGTCGAATATCCGCGTGAACGCCTTGCGAAGGTCGGACTTCGTGTTGACCGTGTTGAACAGCAGGCGGATTCTTTCAGGCGGCACACCAAGATCGCGCAGCTCGTCGAGCGTCGCGATCGTGTCGACCTGTTGCTTCGTAACTGGCACGGTCGGCACCACGAAGCGATCAAAGTCCTCATGAGAACCATCGTACCGTTGCATCAGGCTGATGAAATCCTCGACGTTCGATGCGCCCACGTCGACCACGACGTTATTGAGCATCATCATCTGTTCCTGCAGTTCGTCGAACTGCGCGCCCCGAAGGGCTCCACTCTTTTCGCGATCGTCAGAGTTGATCGACTCGATCGCGATGACTTCCGCCCCGTCCAGACGCGGCGCGAGAAGATGACGCGCAACGGTGCTCTTGCCAACGTTGCCCGAGAAATTGATGACTGCGATTTTCATGGTGTGTCTCTCCTGTTGATCAATCAGGGCGGTCGCGACGCTGTCGCAAACACGCGTTGCGTTATGGTTCGAGTTCGAGCGTCGGCGCGTCATGCCCTGCCTCATGCGTTGGCTGATCCGATGTCTGTTCTCGCGGTTCCGATGCCCTGTCCTGCCCGGCGCGCTCGCGCTCGATCTGCTCGCGTACCGCCTCGATCGTCGCCTCGCTCACTTGAGGCATTGGCACGTCGAGCGACCGGTTAGCAGCGCGCGCCGCGGCCACGGCGCTTTCGAACTCCCCCATCAGCTTCTCCTGCTGCTGCTCCGGCAGGTTTTTGATCTCGTCACGCAGCACCTCGCGCGCTGCCTGCGCCTTGATCCGCTCGCGTGCCGCATCGAGCGTCGCCTGCTGTTCCTTCGAGAATTTCCACTCGCCCTTCAGAAACCGTTCGCGCGCCTCGACGATCCGCCGCCGCTCGTCACCTTCACGCCGTGCGCTGGCAAGCGCTTCGCGCTGCTCACGCGTGGGCAGGCCTGGCACATCGGGAGACGACACAAACCACTCGTTGCGCCGGCTCGTGACCGTCTTCGGCGCGAGCTCCTTGCCCTTCTCATCGAACTGACGCTGCTGGGCCGTCACGCTGCGGCTGCCGCCCTTTTCCAGCTCGATCTGCTGGCCCGTCTGCACGCCGCTCTCTGCGATGGCGCGCTCGAGGTCCAGTCCCCAGGCGGTGCGCTCGCCGGCCTGCGTACGTACGGTCGCGTAGTAGCTGGCGTTCTGCTTTTCATCGTGGTTGAAAGGAGCGGGCCCGTGCGCAACCAGCACCCCCGCCGTGACACCGGCTGGCGCGGGCGTGTCCTGAACGGGGCTGGCCGGTGTGGCTGACGACGGTTGCGCGGCGGGCGTCCGGTCGCCTTCGGGCGCGGCGCTTTCACGACCCGGCGTGCCCGTTTTCGCCGACTCCGGCGAAGCTGGCTGCTTTTGCCCTGCGGCGGTCGCGGACTCCATTTCATTCGTGCGTGCCTTGTCCGCATCATTCGATTTCTCGCCTGCCCCGATACGCATCGCCTCGCGCGCGGCGGTCAGTGCGGCGCGATCCTGCTCTTTGGGCTTGTACCCACGCGTCGGCACGCCGGCAAGCTCGGCCGCAATCCACGCCTGCCGACGGAATTCATCGCTACCCTTGATCTGCAACTCACCCCAGTTCTTCGCCTTCGCGACTTCGACCATGTGCGCGATCACGTCGCGGTCCTCGCTGGCCGTCGACAACGATCGGCCCTTGTCCTCGAAGTGCACCGTCTCGCTTTTTCGATCGAGAAACTTGCCTTCGTGCGCCACGTACTGGTTGCTAACCGACTTCGGCACGTCGTATCCGGTCTTCTCGAAAATCGGTTTCGGCCGGATGGTGTTGTCCGGCTCGTCGCCCTTCTTGCCGAGCGGCTTGCCGGTGCCAGCGGCCGGTTTCACCGCTTCGTCGGTCGCTGTGTTGGTCGATGAGTCGCGTTTGAGCAGCGCCTCGACTTTCTCGCGGTCCGCCGCCCGGATTCTTTTCAACCGCTCTTCCGTCTCGCGGTCAACAGGGGTCTCGGGATTGCCCGGCAGAGTGCCCGCGTCCGGCTCGTTCGCCGGCAGCGTCGACCGGGCACGTATCGCCGACGCATCGTCGGCATTGGCCGCGCCACGCTCGCGGTAATCAATCAGGTCGGCGGGAAATTCGATCTCGTTCATACGGTGACTCCTTGCGGTTCAGGTTGGGACGGGGCGACTGAGGTTTGCGCGTTCGCACTCGACGCAGCGGCGGCAGCCGCGTCCGGCAGGACTTCGCGCAGGTAAGGCATCAGCTGGAAGAGCGACGCGCGGATGCTGTGACGGTTGGCGAAGTGAACAGGCGCGAGCACGCCGATCTCGTGCTCGCGGACGTCACGCGCCTGACCGGCTGACTGCCTGACTGCGTCTGCGGCCTGCTGCGCACGGCGGGCCGCGTTCTGCGTCTGCCACCACTGCTCGACATCGATCTTTGGCACGGGTGCGCACAGCTCGCGCGCGACGAACGCGGCGTGTTTCATCTGCGTTTCGTCCGGAAACTTCGGGGAGAAACCGAACCAGGCGCGCCGGCGGTTGGTCTTCTCCAGCTTCGCCATCACCCCCTGCAGGTAGGGGCTCTGTCGCACGAGCCGGTCGACGAGCTCGGCGTCTTCATAGAAAAACGCCTTCTCGCACAGGATCGGCTCGCACCCCTCCATCGTGATGATCTGTTTGTTGTGCTTCAGTGCACGCAGCTCCTGCGGCAACATGAGAGGCCTGCCGTGCTCCGACTCATTGGTGCTCGTCGACGAACTCCGGCCGCGGCTGCGGCTGCGCGAGCGCGCCATATGCGTGAAGGTCCCCAGCATCTTCGAGTACTCTTCCGATTCCTTCACTGTGCGCGGCGCATACAGGCTGCGCATCTTGCAGTTGATTGCCAGCGTTTCGGCGCCGTGCTTTCCGTACAGCTTCGGATCCTCCAGCTGGGACATGCCCTGGAAAATCAGCATCAGCCTGAGGTTGTAGCCCGCGATGAACGGGTTGGCCGTATCGATGATGTCGATCTTGCCGGGCGCTGCAAATTCGTCCAGCACGAGCGCGCACTGGTATTTCAGCGCAGGATTCTCGGCGGGCAGCTCGCGCGTGTTCAGGTCGATCAGCTGCGAGAAGAAGAGATTGACCAGCAGCGCGCCGGCCTTCAGGTCGCCCGGTTTGATGCCCACATAGATCGACATGCGCTTTTTGCGCACATCGACCAGATCGAAGTCCGAGCGGCTGGTTGCCGCGTCGACCACCGGATTGCTAAAAACGTTCAGCGGCGCTGTCATCGTCGATACGATGTTCGCGAAGGCCTCCTTCGATTGCGACAGGAAGCGGTTCAGCGCATCGAGACACTCGAAAGTAAGCACCGGCAGCCCGTCCGTCGCATTCAGGCGCGTGCTGACGATCGACGAGATGTGTTCACGGATCGCCCTGCCCTTGCCGGAGGCCTGCCGCAGCACCTCACCGAACGTGCACGGCAGCGAGGGCGTTTCCAGCAGATACAGCACGATCCCGATGAACAGGTTGCGCGCGTTGTCGTTCCAGTATTTCAGCTTCGCGTCGACGTTGGACGGATACAGATGTTCGCCGATCGTCATCACGTCGCCCACACGCGTGTAGGGCGCTCGGCGCTGGATGTATTCGAGCGGGTTGTATGCGTGCGAGCGACCGTCTTCCGAGAACGGTGCCCACAGATAGGTTTCGTGACCGCACGCCCGCCGGTAGCCCGACGTGTACAGGTAGTTCTCTTCCTTGATGTCCTCGACCACGACGGAATCGGGATAGGTGAGAAGGTTCGGGATCACGAGTGACGTGCCCTTGCCGGAGCGGGTGCCGGCGGCCGCCATCAGGAAGTCCTGGCCGTAGTATTTCAGGTATTCACCCTTGTACTTGCCGACAATGAACGGCGGATACAGATGTTGTGAAGTGGTCATCGTTATTTCCTCTCCAGCAGGCCCGCTTTCACAATGTCGTTACGGGTTGCGAACCGGGCCTCGCCAAACTGCGCGAGGCGCTTGCGGCCCGACACGAGCGCCATCGTGATCACGACCACTGGCAGGCCGGTGATGACCACCGACAGCAGCGTGCATACCTTGAGCGCGCGCACCACCGCAGGCACGTCGCCGTAGGCATGCCAGTAGTCGTACAGCGTGAACACGCCCACGCTGCCCTGCGGCAGCTTCTGCATCTTCCGGAAAAGCTCACCGGCGGCGAACTGGCCAAGGAACGCGAAGCCGCCCAGGATCAGCAGGAAGACCACGACGGGAATCAGAATTCGAAGCGGTTTCGGCATGGTCGGTCCTCAGTGGGTGGACGCGCCGATATGGACGCGGAATCCGGCTGCGTCGAATCGGAACTTCACATGTGTCGTCATCGGTATTCTCCTGTTCAGACGGTGAGCGGCATCGCGTCGTGAAGACGGCCGTCCAGCAGCCGTCCGGCAGCACGCTTGCCCACATTGATGAACCCGGTGCATTGGCCTTCGCGCTCGCGCGGCAGCCATGCCCCCCATTGCTTGAAGCAGTACGGCACCCCTGCGCCCTCGCACCAGTCGCGCGTCGCCCGATGCCACTCCGGCCGGGAGATCCGGGCCTTCGGTCCGCTCTCGCCGCCTGACACCATCCAGTCGATGAATGACCAGCCCGACCAGTCC